>NZ_JASERT010000001.1:1055000-1355000 GCF_030027245.1 Asticcacaulis sp. EMRT-3 | reverse complement strand
CCACGCCCAACTGGGGCAGCGGCGACCGCGCCACCGACTGGCGGCTGGCGGCGCAGCGCGGGGCTGAGGCGGTGCTGAAAGCCAATCCGAACCTGCTGATCATTGTCGGCACACCCGATTACCAGACCGATCTGTCGCCCGTGCGCGATCATCCGCTTGTTTTGACGGTGCCGCACCGGCTGGTCTATGCGGCGCACGACTATGCCTGGGACCGTTCGGCGGGCGAACTGGCCGATCCTCTGGCCTTCGAGGTGGGATCGTGGCAGCGCTGGGATTTCGTGCGCGAAGGCGGCCACCCCTATACAGCGCCCGTGTTTATCAGCGAATGGGGCGGCTGCCTTCAGGGCGTGTGCGCGCCTGACCGGGCCGCTTTTGTGCGCGCCTTTATGCAGTATCAGCGCGCCTCGCGCATCGACTGGGCCTACTGGCCGCTCAATGGCGTGCAGATGACGGGCTATGGCCGCACGAACGGCGCGCTGGAAGGCTATGGCCTGCTGAAGCCCGACTGGAGCGGCTGGGCCGATCCGGCGCTGGTGGCGCAACTGACCGGACAATAGACATCTTTTGTCATATTCCGGTCGCCAAGCTGTCATAGTGGCTGCATAGATCGAATCGTTTGGTTGAATCGGCTGGAGTTGCGCATGACGGATGATCTGAAAACTGAAATCGACGCGCCTCTGGCCGATCAGATCGAAGACGCACAGCTTGAGGCTATGGGGGAAAATCTCGCCATTGCCAAGGCCAAGTCGGTGCGTCTGATCGATGCCATTACGGGTCAGGCGCTTAAGAAAAAGGACGCCGTGCGCTTTGACGACCTGCGCCCGACCCTGGCCGACTTTATCCGCCTTCAGCATCCCGGCATTGGCCGCGACGACTATGTGGGGCGCAAGGTGCTCGATGATTATCGCGGACGTTATATCGCCGAACTGCTGAAAGACGAACGCGGCGAACTGTCCAATCTTGAGGACGAGGTGATCGAAAGCCTCAAGACACACGATACCCTGGCTGAAAATATCGAAGAGGATTACGAAGACAACCGCGCCTTTGGTGATCGCGTCGCCGATCTGGTGGCCACCTTTGGCGGTAGCTGGACGTTTATTCTGTCCTTCTGCTTTTTTCTGGTCGTCTGGATGGGGATCAATGTCTGGCTGGGCGCCCGCCATGCCTTCGATGTCTATCCGTTCATTCTGCTCAACCTGATCCTGTCCACCATCGCCGCCTTGCAGGCGCCGGTGATCATGATGAGCCAGCGCCGTCAGGAAGAAAAAGACCGGCTGCGCGCCAATAACGATTACAAGGTCAATCTCAAGGCCGAACTGGAAATCCGTCACCTGCATGAAAAGGTCGATCACCTGCTCAACCGCCAGTGGGAGCGCCTGACCGAAATCCAGCAGATCCAGATTGAAATGATGCTTGAACAGGCCAAGACGCCCAACCGGGTGATCAAGGTGCGCAAGGTGGTCAAGCGCAAGGCCAGAAAACCTGCCCGCGCCACAGCCGCGACTGCCTCGGATCAGGTGGAGGGCTGACGCGAGCGTCTATCCTCTTTCCTCCGCGAAAAAGGGTCTTGTCGCAAGCACCTTCATGCTTTTTCGCTTGGCCTGAGCCTGAAAGTCTTATAGCCACCACGACAATATCCATGCACAGGTGGTTCAATGTCCGTTCTCGTCGTCAAATTTGGTGGTTCTGTCCTGACCTCGGAAAGCGCACTTCAGCGCGCCGTGGCCGAGATTTACCGCTATGTGCGTGACGCCGACAAGGTGATCGCGGTGGTTTCGGCCTTCAAAGGCCAGACCGATCAGCTCATGCGGCTGGCCGGCTCTTATACGCAGGCCTCGATCTCATCGGCCACGCCGCATCTGGTGGCGACCGGCGAAATGCACGCCGCCACCTTGCTGGCGATGGCCTGTGAGCGTTCAGGCATCGTGACGCGCTTTCGCTCGGCCTATGAAATCGGGCTGGTGGCCGATGGCGAGCACCTCAATGCCAATCCGATAGCCATCAAGGCCGAGGTGCTGACGCGCGATCTCGACAGCGTCGATCTGGTGGTGGTGCCGGGCTATGTGGCCGAAAACGCGGCGGGCGAACCGGTCTTGCTGGGCCGCGGCGGTTCGGACATGACGGCAGTCTATATTGGTCAGGCGCTCGGCGCGCCGGTGCGGCTGATCAAGGATGTCGATGCGGTCTATGACGCCGATCCGGCCACGGTCGGCGCTTCGGCGCGTCCTTACGAGGGCTTAAGCTGGGACGAGGCGCTGAAAATCGCCTTCCCGGTGGTGCAGGGCAAGGCCATGCGCTACGCCGCCGATCAGGGCATGGAAGTCGCCGTGGCCGGTCTGGCCAAGGGTTATCAGACCACACTCGGCGCGCCCACCAAACTGCGCAACTACCCGGTGATGACGCGCCGCATCCGTCTGGCCGTGATGGGCGCGGGCGGGGTGGGGGCGAAATTCCTCGAACGCTGCCTGGAATGGAGCGACCTGATCGAGGTGGTGCGCGTGCTGGTGCGCGATCCGGCTAAGCGCCGCGATCATCCGCTGGCGGCGGTTTTCACGTCGGATGCGCGGTCGTTTGTGGGGGCGGATGTCGATGTGTTTGTCGATATTGGCACGGGCGTCTCGCCCTCGGCCGAACTGCTCGAAGGCTTCCTGAAGGCCGGTGTCAGCGTCACCTCGGCCAACAAGCAGGCGATGGCGGCGGCGGGTGACAGATTACGCGCAGCGGCGAAAGCGACGGGCGCGCGCCTGACCTATTCGGCCAGCGTCGGCGGCGGCGCACCGGTCATCGAAGCCCTGACGCGCGCCGCGAAAGCCCACAAGATCAAAGGCTTTTCCGGCGTTCTGAACGGCACGTCGAATTTCGTCATCGACCAGGTGGAAGCCGGAAAAACCTTCGACGCCGCTATGGATGAGGCGCGTCGTCTGGGCTTTGCCGAGCCCGATTCGACCGCCGATCTCGATGGCACCGATGTCGGGGCGAAACTGAAACTCCTGCGCGAAATCGCCTTTCCGGGCGAAACGCCCACCCATATCGAGGTGGGGGCCATCACTGAGGAGTCGCTGGTCATCCCGGCGGGCAAGGGCCTGCGCTATGTGGCGCGCTGCAACCGTACCGACAAAGGGCTGGAAGCTTCGATGAAGCTGGAAGTGCTGGACGCCGATCACTATCTGGTCGGCGCGCGCGGCGAGCAGAACCGGGCGATCATCGAACTCGAAAACGGCGAAACCTGGTATGTCACCGGCAAGGGGGCGGGCGCATGGCCGACCACCGAAGCCCTGCTGGCCGACGTGTTGCAGATTGCCCGCGAGCAGCCGCTTAAACCGTGAAGCCATGACGTCCGAACAGGCCAATGCCTTCTGCGCTGCCTTGCCCGCCAGCCTGCATGTGGTGCAGTGGGGCGGGGCCGATGTCTGGAAGGTGGGCAATGCGGACAGGGCCAAGGTCTATGCTATTTGTCGCATGGAGGGTGACCACTTCACCGCCAGTTTCAAGGTGTCGGACATGGGTTTCGAAGTTCTGCGCGATCATCCCGATTGCCGTCCGGCCCCTTATCTTGCGTCGCGCGGCATGAAGTGGATTCAGTATTATCGCGGCGATGAGATGCGCGGCGACGACCTGCTGGGGCTGCTGGCTGCTTCGCACGACATTGTGGCGGCGGGTTTGCCGAAAAAGACGCGGGCAGCGCTGGGGCTGCCGATCTGATGCCGTCCTGTCTCGCCAAGGGACGGACAGCGGAGCTTGAGAATGAACTATCGCCACGGCTTCCATGCCGGTAATTTCGCTGATCTGGCCAAGCACGCGGCTGTGCTGACCCTGTTGCGCACCCTGCGCACCGGCGCGCCCCTGCTGGTGGTCGATACCCATGCCGGCGCAGGTGGTTATGATCTGTCCGACCCCGATTTCGCCCGCTCGAAAGAGGCCGAGGCCGGGATTCAGGCGCTGTTGAGCGGCACTGTGCCCGACAGCTTAAGGCCGCTGGCCGATTATGTGCGCGCCCGCAATGTCCGGGCGGGTTTTAAGAACCGCATCGGCTTCTATCCCGGTTCGCCCCTGCTGGTGCTCGATCATTTGCGCGCCGGTGATGACTATGTTGGCTGCGAACTGCGCGACGATGATTTCAACTGGCTGCAAAGAGAGATTGCGGCGCGCGGCGCGGCGGTGAAGCAGGATGGCTATGCGGTGGCCGTGGCCGCCACCGAGGACGAGAAGGCGCTGTTTTACCTGATTGATCCGCCGTTCGAGCGCCCGGATGACTATGCGCGCATCACGGCCTGCGTGCGCGATGTGCTGACCGTCCGGCCGGATGCCTGCCTGCTGATCTGGTTGCCGCTGAAAGACCTTGAGACGTTCGATGCCTGGCTGCGCGGAATGGAGCGCGAGGTGATCGACACCGATATGACGCCGCAGCCCGTCATGGCCGTGGCCGAAATCCGCCTGCGCCCTCTGTGGAACCCGATGAAGATGAACGGCTGCGCCCTGGCCGTGGTTAATCCGCCGGAAGGATTCACCGATCAGTTGGCCGTGATTGCCTCGGATGTGGCGCATGTTTTCGGCGAGGCGGGCGCTGAGGGACGGGTGCGGCTGTTTTAACCTCACAAAATTCGTGAGGTTGATTCTCCCGGTTGGAGTCTCGCTGTGGATATGTTACGCTGCGCTGCAATATGGCTAACCGAAACCCAGAGGGTGAGATGTTGAGCATGACCGATAGCCTGCCGCCGAAATTCCCCATGATGACGCCGCCCATCATGACCCCCGAAGACATGCAGAAGGCGTCTGAAAAGGCGATGAACTTCTGGGTCGGCGCCCTGTCGCCGATGTGGGTGCCTTTCTGGGCCGCATCCAGCTTTGGCCTCAGTGCATGGGCCATGACGCGCAATATGAAACCCGCCGAAAGCCTGATGTCGGAGATACCGGCGGGTGCCAAATGGCCCAGCCTGTTCGCCGCCTGGGGCCTTGAAGCGGGCGAACTGCACGAAAAGGCCGTCGAGGCCGTTGTCAAGACGGCAAAGGAAGCCGCGCCTGAACCCGAAGTCGTTGCGCCCGCCATGGAAGCCGCTGAGGCTGTAGCCGAAACCGTGATCGATCCGGTGATCGAAGTGCCGGTGGTGGTGACGCCTGAGCCTGAGGCAATATCCGAACCTGCTCCGATGGCTGTGGCGGCTGAGATGGCTGCCGTGGTGGACAAGACGGTGGAAACAGCGGCGGAAGCGGCCCCGGCGGCAAAAGTCGAGCCGAAGCCGATCGCCAAAACCATGTCGGCAGCCCGCAAGCCGCGCAGCAAGGCCTAGGCAGCGCGCCTGACCTCAAAGGCGATGGGGCGGTGATCTGAGCCGTCAAGCGGGCCAACGACGCGGCCTGACAGGCTGTAATGACGGCCAGCAAAGCCGTTATCGAGATTGAGGCGCAAAATGCCGGGCAGGATGGAAGGCCAGGTGCCAAAGGGGGCGGCCAGCGCCTTCAGCCTGAAATCATGCGCCAGACCTTTGAGCCAGTAGCCGCTCATATCGCTGTTGAAATCACCGACCAGCACGGTATCGTCGCTGCCTGTCGTGGTCAACACCTGACGCAGACGATCTTGCAGGCTCGGCTGTTTCGGCTGGCGATGGCTGTCCGGGTGATCCAGATGGGCGGCGACCAGTCTCATCGGCCCCGCCGGTGTATCGAAGCGGACATGGGCGATATGGCCGCCGTCATGAACGGGGGCTTGCGCAAACGGAAGGCGTGAGAAAATGGCCACCTCGCCCTGTTTGCTGCGATAGGGATAGTCAGCAAAGGCCACTTGCAGTCGCTCCCAGATACGCGGTGTGGTTTCGACCGTCACCACGATGTCGGCCTTCTGACTTTCGGCGAAGGTGCGCAGGCGTTCCGGGTGGGGATTGCGGAAATAGATATTGGCAAAGACGATGCGTAACGGTGTGGCGGCGGCAGAAGCGGGCAGGGGGCGGATGACGGCCTGTGGCCAGACGGCGACCAGCAGAAGCACCGTGGCCAGCAGGCCGATGGCGAAGGCTGCGCGCTGCCGGGCGATCAGCAGGCCCACGGTCATGATCACCGTCATGGTCAGGATCGGCAGGGTGAAGATGTCGAGTATGTACAGCGCGGTCTGATGCGGATCGCTCAGGCACAAAAGCGCCAGAGCCAAGGCACAGAGGGCCATGACAAGACCCGTGATCGGGAGCAGCCGGTGAAGCGCCACGCGCATGGAGGGATCGTCCAATCGTCTGTTGACAGTAGAGGGCGGACACCGCAGTTTCCCAAACAATCCGGCCTTTTCGGGCGCGGGTTCGGGGACATGCGGAGACCTAACGGGACATGCTGGCACGCACGCACGGGGATATTCTTAAAATCTACGACTCTGTCGATACCGTCAAGCGCTTGTCGGACCGGATTATCGGCATCGGCCCGATCAATATCATCGGTCTGGATGGCATTCTGTCGTGGTTTCCCGGCATCGGCATCATTTACAGCGTCGGGGCGTCGCTGTTTCTGCTGGGGCAGGGCTTAAGGGCGCGCGTCAGCCCCACAACCCTGGGCTTTTCGCTGATTATCCTCATCGCCAACGACCTGCCGGAAGCCTTCGCCTTGCTGCCGGTGATCGGTGAGATGGGGGCGCTGATCAACACCCTGTTTCAGGGACATCTCTATGCCGCCCATATAATTCAGAAGGACATCGACCGCACGATCTATATCGAAACGAGCGCTGCCCATGCCCGCCGCAGTGGCAGCCACACGCAGAATGTGGCGGCCTTGCGCGCCACCAAGGGCAAGAAACGCATCGTCTATCTGGGTTAGAGCGATAAGGAAGTGCGATAAAACAAAACTTAGATCGTCGATCTGAGTCTATCAGATCGAAAAGCGCTCTAAACAATCCCCGTCGCTGCGGAAGCGGCCAGACTTTGGGCATTCCACTCACCCAAAGCCCTGAGGCGTCCCTTGAGCGATACCACTCCCCGACTGAACCTGCCGCTGATCGGCGATCACGCCCAGAAGCAACTGGTGATGAACGCCGCCCTGATGCGGCTGGAAAGCCTCGTACAGGCCCGTGTGATCAGCCGCAGCGTGGCGGCAGAGCCTGTAACGCCTGCCGATGGCGACAGCTATCTCCTGCCCGCCAGCCCGACGGGGGCAGTCTGGAGCACGCTGGCGGCGGGTACGTTTGTGCGCGCTGAAGGCGGCACATGGGAGATGGTGGATATGCCGCTGGGCACCGTCGTGCTGATCGGCGATGAAAACCGCCTCGTCCTCCGCACGGCTGTGGGCTGGGACGCCTTTGAAGCGGTGATCAAGTCGCTTGGCAACCTGACCGGGCTTGGCGTCGGCACCTCGCCCGACGCCACCAATGTGCTGGCCGTCAAGGGGCCCGCCGTCCTGATCAGCGCCAAAACGGCGGCCGAAGACGGCAGCGGCGACCTCAGTCTGAGCCTCAACAAGGAAACGGATGGCGATACGGCGCAAATCCTGTTGCAGACAGGCTATTCGGCGCGCGCCGTCATCGGGCTTCTGGGTGATAATACACTGACGGCCAAGGTGTCGGATGACGGTTCGACATATGCCACCGTGTTTCAGGCATCGTCCGGCATATTTCAGTTTTCGCCGGTCGGTCAGGGCGGCCCGCCGACGGTGAATATCGGCCCCCACGCCCTGTCAACGACTTTTACGTCAGCCTCCCCTGCCATGAGTATCGGCCAGGGTATCAGTGGTGATCGTTATGCTTATTTCGATTATCAGGCCTCTGATTCCCCCTCCGGCGGCTATTCAACGCGCATGCTGCGGACGCCTGGGCCGGATGGCAGCTTTTCGGTCACCAATACCGGCAGCGGTGATGTGGGCATAACCTCCGGCGGCAGTATATATTTCGGATCCGGCGGCACCGCGCGCTCCTCCCAGCAAGCCTCTGGCTTTCATCCTGTCGGCGATAATACCTATACACTTGGTCAGACGGGCGCCCGCTGGGCGGCGGTGTGGGCCGCCAATGGCACGATCCAGACCTCGGATGCGCGCGACAAGATCGTCAGCGCGAAGATCGCGCCCGATCTGGCCCTGGGGCTGATCGCCGCCGTTGAGCCGGTGTTTTTTAGCTGGAAATCGGGCGGCCAGACCCAGGTGCAGACGGGGGTGGACACTGTCAAAACCGGTCGCATGAAAATGGTGACCGAAGCGGTCGAGGTCATGCAAGAGGACTGGCAGATTACCGATGGCCGCGCCGTTAAGGTCAGCAAAACCCTCACCATCAACCGGCCCGTCATGGAGACGTTTCCCTGCCATGATGCTGATGGCCAGCCGCTGCGCGATGGCGAAGGTCAGCCGCTCACCCTGACGCGCCCGCAGATGCGCGAAGAGATCGAGGTGCGCCCGGTCATGAAGACCGTCGATCAGCCGGGCATGCGCCGCCATGCCGGATTTCTGGCGCAGGATATGCAAAAGGCCATGCAGGCGCAGGGTATCGATTTCGGGGCCTGGGGACTGGAGGACGCCGCCGACCCCGACAGTCGCCAGTGGCTGCGTCCCGATCAGCTTGTGCCGGTTCTGTGGGCGGGTCTGCGCGCCCTGTCTGAGCGCGTGACAGCGCTGGAATCTGTACAGGCGGGAGCGACGCAATGACGGGCAGGCTTTACAAACAGGTCAGCGATTTCGACGCCACGGGCTGGCAATGGCCGCACTTCACGCCGCACGAATTATCGTGCCGCTGCGGCAAGTTCTGCGCCGGCGAATATTATCACGATCCGGCCTTTCTCGATGCGCTCGAAGCCATGCGCACGCGGCTGGGCCAGCCCCTGACGATCAATTCCGGCAGGCGCTGCCCGCTGCATAATGCGGCGGTGGGCGGCGCGCCCCTGTCGCAGCACCGCGTGGCTTTGGCGGTTGACATCAATGTGGCGGGCTGGGGCGACCGGGCGCGCGGTTCGCTGTTGAAAGAGGCGCTGGCTGAGGGCTTCACGGGGTTCGGCTATGGCACGCACTTCCTGCATCTCGACCGCCGCCACCTGACGCCGCCGCGCACGCGACCGGCACAATGGGACTATGCAAACGGAGGCATGAAAACATGGACATCTTATCTGGCCTGACCGGTTCGGGCGCTGTGGGCGGGCTTTTCGGCGCGCTCGGCTCAGGGCTTGGCCGCATTATCGGCATTTTCGAAATGCGCGAAAAACGTCAGGATCGTACGCTTGAAATGGCCCACGAAAAAGACCTGTGGAGCCATGAAACCGAGCTTCAGACCCTGCAAATCAAGGCCAAGGCCGAAGAAACCGAAAACGAGCTGAAACTGGGGGCGCAGGGCCTTGATAAATCAGCGCTCGATGGGTCGTGGGCGGGCCTGACCGCCTCGGTCAATGCCGATGCCAAACTGACCTCCGGCTATGCCTGGGTCGAAGCCGTGCGCGCGCTGGTCAGGCCCGCCCTGACCGTGCTGATCTGGCTGATCTTCAGCCTGCTGTTCTTCGCGGCTCTGGGTGCGAAACTGCCGGGCACGACGGCTGGCGATCTGGTGGCCACCTTCGTCAGCGCCGTCACCTTCGCCGCCTCGACGGCCCTGGCCTGGTGGTTCGGTGATCGCGGCCCCGGCGTGGTGCGCAAGTAAAGGCGTGGTGCGCAGGTAAATAATAAGCCCGCGGTAAAGCCTTGCCTTTATCGCGGGCTTTCTTCTGCGCGGGTGCGTTCCTATCGCGGCCCTATGTTGCCTGACCTAAACTGGTTACACAGGAGATGCACCATGTTTCATTACAGATTAAGCTCGCCACTGGCCATTTTCGCTACCAAGACACGCGCGCCTCGTCCCGACCGCGACATGTCGTTTGCCCGCAAACTGGATCAGTCCGATCATCTGCGCCGCCTGTGCGGCTTCGATTCGGAACTGTATCGCGCCATCAAGGTGATGAAGGAAATCTGAGGGTGAGGGCAGACCTTTTTTGGGTTTGGGAAATATGGTGCTATGTGAGAGATTCAAAGCGTTTCAATTGCTTAACGGCTCGATACCATCTTCAGACCTTTTATCAAAAAGCGTTTGCAGCTTAATGTATCGACTAAGCAGATGCATAATATGCGTTTGGCACTCTAAGTCTCGACTCCAAAGCCGCTCTGCCTCTTCGCAAATAGCTTTTAAATGTAGGTATCTACCATCTTTCGTTTTACTAAAATTCTTGCTGAAGTGGTGCATTTAAATGCTCCTGAACGATCAGATTTGACCATCTAGGCATTATACCACGGGGCGGTTAGGGAATATAGACTCGACACTCGAAGGCAATATTGATGCGTAAATCAATATTTTCTGTTTCGTTTCGCCAAACCACTAATTTTGCACGAGATTACTCGTGTCGTTCGCGCCAAGTTCTGTAAGTTTGCGTATGTAGGGAAAAATGGTGAGGGCCCCGATCCTTGTCGGACAGGGGCCCTCGTGGTGCCACGTGAGAGACTCGAACTCTCGACCTCAGCCTTACCAAGGATGCGCTCTACCACTGAGCTAACGCGGCCTGGCGGGTAAAACCCGGCCAAGGCGTGCGGCTATAGCCAAAGTTTCGCCGAATACAAAGCGAAAAATGGTCATGGCTTGAATTTATTCCCGGTATTTTTTAAGAGAAAAGCCGGAAGGAGCCATAGGATGAGCGACAAGGGCAGGCCGCAAGGCACGGTGGGCATGGCACAGGACAGGGCCAGCCGGATCGCTGAACAAAAGGCGGCGCGTTTGCAGGCGGCCCTGCGCGACAATCTGCGCCGTCGTAAGCTGGCCGCGCAAAATGCCTCTGAAGCCGCCGTCTCCACCGCTGCGCCGTCCGTCAATGCCGCTTCGGATGCAGCCGAAGACGGGCAGGGCTGATCCCCATCACGAAAAAGCGAAACGCGCCGGGACGTAAAAGTCATTGCGCGCGCCGTCCGGTGATGTAGAACCGCCTTTCCGCCGGTTGGGTGGATAGAGTTCGACGGACGGGTCATGGATCGTATTGCTATCGAGGGCGGCAGCCCGCTTTTCGGGGACATCCCCATTTCGGGTGCCAAGAATTCGGCCATCAAGCTGATGGCGGCCTCGCTGCTGACCTCGGAGCCGGTGCGCCTGACCAATATGCCGCGTCTGGCCGATACGCGCCTGCTGGGCCGCCTGTTGCAGCGCTTCGGCTGCGGCATCAGCGAAACGGACGGCCCCGATGGCCCGGAAACGCGCCTGCACACGCCCGAAATCACTTCGGCCTTTGCCCCGTATGAACTGGTGCGCCAGATGCGTGCCTCGTTCAATGTGCTGGGGCCTTTGCTGGCGCGCACCGGCCACGCCAAGGTCAGTCTGCCCGGCGGCTGCACGATCGGAGCCAGGCCCGTCGATCTGCACCTGAAGGCGCTGGAGGCGCTGGGCGCCCATATCGACATGCACGAAGGCTATGTCTTCGCTCAGGCGCCGCGTGGCTTGCAGGGCGCGGAGATCGAGTTTCCATTTATCAGTGTCGGTGCCACCGAACACGCCCTGATGGCGGCGGTGCTGGCGCACGGCACCACCCAGATGAAGAACTGCGCCTGCGAACCGGAGATCGTCGATCTGGCCGAATGCCTGAATGCGATGGGGGCCCGGATTTCCGGCGCGGGCACCACCACGATGGTGATCGAGGGGGTCACCAGCCTGCACGGCACGGATTGGGCCGTGATCTGCGACCGTATCGAGGCCGGCACCTATGCCGTGGCCGGCGCGATGGCCGGAGGCGAGGTGCGCCTGACCAGGGTGCGGCCCGAACTGATCGCCGTCTTGCTCGACAAGCTGGAAGAGGCCGGTTGCGAGGTGCATCGCGGCTTTGACACGGTAACGGTGACACGCAAAGACGGCCGCCTGCGCCCCGTCAACCTGACCACCGATGTCTATCCCGGTTTCGCCACCGACCTGCAAGCGCAGTTCATGGCGCTGATGACTCTGGCTGATGGCGAATCGACGATCCGCGAAACCATTTTCGAAAACCGTTTCATGCACGTCCCCGAACTGGGCCGACTGGGGGCCGATATTTCGGTCAGTGGCGGCGAGGCGGTGGTGCGCGGCGTGGCAGAATTGCGCGGCGCACAGGTGATGGCCACCGATCTGCGCGCCTCGGCCTCACTGGTGATCGCCGGATTGGCGGCGCGCGGCGAAACCATGGTCAACCGCGTCTATCACCTGGATCGCGGCTTTGAAAACCTTGAGGGCAAGCTGTCGGCCTGCGGGGCCAATATCCGCCGCATCAAGGGCGATGTGTCCGTTGTGGAAGACGAATAGATGGGCTGGTTTGGTCGCAGCCGCCCGGCGGTAAAGCCCCTGCGCCTGATCGCGCAATCGCCGGATGATCTGCCCGCCCTCTCGGCTCTGGTGCAGGACGCGGCCTTACGCGCCGGTGATCTGAGCTATACGCCTGCCGGACGGCACTTCACCCTGCGCATGAACCGCTTCTGCCATGAGGCGGCGCTTGACCGTTCGGGCGCTATCCTGCGCGCGCCCGCCGTGCTGCGCATTTCGTGCGTCCAAAAGGTGCAGGTGCGCGGCTTTGATCCGACGCGCGCCGCTCAAGCCCTGGCCCTGCTCGATCTGTCCGCCGAAGCGCTCGACGCGCCCGCCTTCGCCCTGACATTGCGCTTCGCGGGCGAGGGCGCTAAGGATGTGCGGATCGAGGCCGAGTGCATCGATATTCTGCTCCTCGACCTGACCGCGCCGCGCCGCGCCCGTCAGGCTCCGAATCATCTTCTGGATTAGCCATGCGCATTGCCCGTATCGACATCGACGAACAGAGTCTGGCCTCGCCCTCCGATCAGGTCGAGCATGAGCGCAAGGTGGCGGTGTTCGATCTGATCGAAAAGAACAGCTTCATGCCCGAAGGTGCTGCCGAGGCGGGCTGCGAGGGGCCGTTCGATCTGCGGCTGGCGCTGGAGGATAACCGGCTGGTGTTCGACATCACCGCTCCCGGCTTTGCGCGCAAGGTGATGCTGTCTCTCTCGCCGTTCAAGACCATGCTGCGTGATTACCGCATGATCTGCGAAAGCTATTATGAGGCGCTCAAGAGCGCGACGCCGAGCCAGATCGAATCGATCGATATGGGACGGCGTGGTGTCCATAATGAAGGGGCCGACCTGCTGGAAGAGCGCCTGAAGGGCAAGGTCGCAATTGACCACGATACGGCGCGGCGTTTGTTCACGCTGGTCAATGCCCTGGCGCGCAACTGAGCCCGGCAGAATTTGCCTATCTTTATGATTTAATTACCTTTTTTATTGAATCCTTATTCATGTCCGGTTCATCTACATGGCCGGATTCCGGCTGAAACCGGACACTTCGCCACACAGATGGCGCGGGCGTGACCCTTTCGCCCCAATTGACCGCAAAGACCCCAAAACCACCTTGGAACGGCCCCAACACCGCCCGCACAGACGCTCATATTGGACTCAGGCGACGACATGATCGCCGTGATCAATTATGGAGCACATCACCATGAAAACCTTTATCATTGCCGCGGCCTCGGTGGCCGCTCTTGCCCTCGGCACCGCTGCCAGCGCCCAGACGACCAATCAGGATGTCGGCCACGTCTATGGTTCGCTTGGCTATCAGAGCGCCAATAACAACAAGACCGGTTCCAGCCTCGGCGCTGTCGATGCGACCGTCGGCACCAAGCTCAACCCCTATTTCGGCGTAGAAGGCGAGGCCGCCTTCGGCACCAATACCGACAAGCGCGGCGACGGCGATTACAAACTGTCGAACAAATGGGGCGCTTACGGCGTCGGCTATCTGCCGATCTCTTCCAGATTTGATCTTCTGGGTCGCGTCGGTGTTTCCGACACCGACATGAAGGCCCCGGCCACCGCTGGCAAGCTGGAACAGGGCACGGCGCTTGATTACGGCGTGGGTGCGCAATACCACATCAATCCCAGCTATGCCCTGCGCGCCGATGTCACCAAGTCTGACTTCGAAGGCGACAAGGGGTCGGCCACCACCACTTCGGTCAAGCTCGTCAAGTCGTTCTGATTGTTCTTCCGAACGCGTTCTTTCCGCGCCTCCCTTCGTGATGAAGGGGGGCGTTGTCTTTTTTGGGCTTTCCACTTTGGGGCTTTGGGTATAAAGGGCGCTCTCACCGAAATGTCTGCGATCTGAGTCCGAAGGGATCGGGTCCGTCCATCGAGAGGCCGAATGGCAAAAGAAGAACTGCTGGAATTTCCCGGAACCGTCGTCGAACTGCTGCCCAATGCCACGTTTCGCGTCAAGCTTGAAGAAAGCGGTCACGAAATCATCGCGCATACTGCGGGCAAGCTGCGCAAGAACCGTATCCGTGTGCTGGCCGGGGACCGTATTCTGGTGGAAATGACGCCCTACGACCTGACCAAGGGCCGCATCACCTATCGCTTCCGTTAAAGCGGCTGGCATGAGCGCCGCCGCCGACTTCATTCTGGCCAGCGCCAGCCCGCGCAGGCGCGACCTGCTGGCCCTGATCGGCCTTGCACCCGATAAGGTGGTGGCCGCCGATCTCGACGAATCCCCCTTAGCCAAAGAACCCCCGGCCAGTCTCGCTCTGCGTCTGGCCATAGATAAGGCGCGCGCCGTGGCGAAGGATCATGCCGCCATCGTGCTGGCCGCCGACACCGTGGTGGCGATGGGCCGCCGCGTCCTCGACAAGGCGCACGACGAGGCCGAGGTGCGCGATTGTCTGGAACGCCTGTCGGGCCGCGCCCACCGCGTCTATACCGGTGTGGCGGTGGTGGCCCCCGATGGCCGCCTGTCGTCGCGGCTGGTCGAAACGCGCATCCATTTCAAACGCCTGAGCCGTAACGACATCACCACCTATCTGGCCAGCGGCGAAGGCGTCGGCAAGGCGGGCGGCTATGCGATTCAGGGTCTGGCCGGGGCCTTCGTCACCCATCTGGTCGGCAGCTATACCGGTGTGATGGGCCTGCCGCTCTATGAAACGCGCTGTCTGCTGGAGGGCGCGGGCCTGAGCGTCGCCGCCGGGACCAGATGAGCCTCGCCTGGGAAAGCCGGTTCGGACTGGCGCGCGGCGCGGTGTTCGTTCATGGCCGCCCCCATATCTATCTGGAAGGTCTGGAGGTCGATCCGGCGCTCGATCGCCTCGGCGCGGTGTCGGTGGCGCGATTGCGCACCAAGGCGGGCGGTATCGGCTTTCTGGGACTGGCCGATGGGGCTGAGGCCGTGCTCGATGCGCCGCAGCCCGTGCTGGCGGGTCTTGACGAAGGCGCAGCGCTGGAGATCGAGATTGTCGCCGAGGCGCGCACATGGCTGTCCGGCGGCAAGCTGGCACGGGCGCGTCTGATCGCACAGGCGACGGGCGATCCACGCCCTTTGAGCGCGCCCCAGAGCCTGCACGAGCGTCTGGTGGCCGCCGCTGCGGCGCTGGGCGCGGGCGACGACGGGCATGACGATCCCGATGCGCTCGATGAGGCCGAGGCCGAGGCGTTCGCGCCTTCGGGCCCAATGGCAGGCGGCGGTTATCTGAGCCTTGAGCCGACGCGCGCCCTGATCGCCTGCGACATCGATGCGGGCGGCCATGACGGCGTCGCCACAGCCAGGGCCTTCGCCAAATCGTGCAATGAACGCGCCATGAGCGAGCTGGCGCGCCGCCTGCGGCTCAGTGGGCTGGGCGGGCTGGTCGTGGTCGATCTGATCGGACGCCGCCATGACGGGGCGCGCCTGACGGGCCTGTTGCGCCACGCGGCGGGGCCGGAAGCCGACCGGCTGGTTATCGGGCCGCTCGGCAAGTTCGGCACGCTGGAATGCGTCTGGCCGTGGACACGCCGCCCGCTGGCCGACAGTGCCGCGTCGCCGTTACGCGCGGCGCATCTGCTGCTGCGTGAGGCGGTGCGTCGCGCCGAACCGGGCCGTTTGCTCACCTTGCGCGGGCCACAGACTGTATTAGATAAGGTGCGTCCCCTGCTGGCCGGATCGCATGATCCGCTGGCGGCGGTGATCCGACTTGAGACGGGCACGAAGCCTGAGGTGATTTTGTCATGACCATCCGTTACTGCACCCGCTGCCGCAAGCCCTATGGCGAGGCGCTGGAAGGCGTCGTCAATGCGGCGGGCTCCTATGCGCCCTTCTGCTCGAAGCGCTGCGCCGATGTCGATCTCGTCCACTGGCTGAAGGGCGATTATGTCATCGGCGGTTCGGGTGAGCTGATCATCAGCGAGGACGACGACGCGGCAGACGATGCAGCGCCGGGAGCCGGGCAGGGGTTGGCCGACGATAGCGACGACGCCTGACGGCCCGCTTTGCGACGATGCTTTATCTGGCCACAGTTTTTTGGAAATTCATGGCCGTTTAGGCTGGACAAGCCAAAGGGCCTCGCCTATAGACCTGCCCTCGCCCGAAGCGCTGTTTTGCGAAACAGCTCGCGCATCAAGGGCCTGGATAGCTCAGTTGGTAGAGCAGCGGATTGAAAATCCGCGTGTCGCTGGTTCGATTCCGGCTCCAGGCACCATTTCCCCATTTCCTGACATTCGCTGAAGACTAGAAAATCCTTTAGATTCATGCTATTGTGCGGTTTCCACCTCCGTAGGTGACCGCTCGTATTCGCCGGTATTCGCGATAAAATGGGTTATCCTGCGGGTTATTTTCAATATCCCAATTTCGCGATAACCCACCATGGCCCTTTCCGACGCTACCGTCCGTTCCGCAAAGCCAACGGACAAGGCTTTTACAATCTATGACGAGCGTGGTCTTTTCCTCCAGGTCTCACCATCCGGCGCCAAGTTATGGCGGCTAAAATACTCCTTCGGTGGCCTCAGAAAGCTGTTGGCCCTGGGACGTTACCCCGAAACGGGCCTGAAAGATGCGCGAACCAAGCGTGATGAGGCCCGCGAGCTTTTGGAAATTGGGATTGACCCTAGCGTTGACAAGAAGCGCAAGAAGGTCGCGGCCGACATTGCCAATGCCACGACGTTCAAGGCTGTGGCCGACGAGTATATGGATAAGATCGAGCGCGAAGGCATTGCCGAGGCGACCAGGAAAAAGACGCGCTGGCTGGCATCCCAGTTGGAAAAAGATATCGGAAGCCTGCCGATAGCCAATATCGAACCCTACGAGGTCCTGGCGGCGCTGAAAAAGATCGAGCTTCGCGGTAACCATGAAACTGCCAAGCGCGTCCGCTCATTCGCAAGCCGGGTCTTTACCTATGCGGTGATCACCTCGCGCGCCCGGCTTGATCCTGCGGCCTCCCTCGGCGGCGCACTGATAACGCCCAAGGTCAAGAACCATGCGGCTATTGTGGACCCAAAGGGCGTAGGGAGCTTGCTGAAGGTCATTGAAGGCTACGAGGGATACCTGACGACCAAACTGGCTCTCAAGGTTATGGCGCACTTGTTTGTACGCCCTGGGGAACTCCGTCACGCCGAATGGCCGGAGTTCGATTTTGAAGCCAAGGTTTGGCGCATACCGGCGGCCAAGACGAAAATGCGCAGCGAACACGTCGTGCCCTTGAGCACCCAGGTCCTGGATATACTCACGGAGGTCAAAGGTCTCACGGGCGGCGGGCGCTATGTGTTCCCGTCGGTCAGGTCCGGCAATATCCCGATGTCAGAGAATACCCTGAACGCGGCTTTGCGAGGCATGGGCTATGGCCAGGATCAAATGACATCCCACGGCTTCCGCAGCACCGCCCGCACCCTGCTTAATGAAAGCGGAAAGTGGTCGTCCGACGCCATTGAACGCGCGCTCGCCCACAAGGATAGCAACAAAATCCGGGGCACCTACCATCGCGGCACCCATTGGGATGAACGGGTCAAGATGGCGCAATGGTGGTCCGACTATCTGGACATGCTTCGCGACGGCGCCAAGGTCATTGCCATGCGGCGCGGGGCTTAAGGATGAAAGGCCAATTGTCTCATCGCTGGTGAGACAATTGGCCGCCAGGCTTCCCCTGATTTCGATGAGGCTCACCCACACCGGTAAATGTACCGGGTGCCGGCAAGCTGAATGTCGCCATATTCAACGCTGAGGTCGCGGGCGATGGCGTCGTAGTCGATATAGTTTCGCAGCGGTTCCGGTATCTCGCCATAAAGCCCTTCTTCGACAAACTGCGCGGCCAGGTCCGCAAAGCTGTCAGCCTGATAAAGCTCAACCTCGAACTGATCCGGCACGTCGTCGCCAAGTGTGAATTTATAACCGGCCTCGCCCACGGCAATGATGACCTTAATTTTGTCGTCGTCGCTCCAGTCCGTCAGGGCTTCAAAAAAGGCCTCATGGTTCGCCTGGTTGACGCCCAGAGCCTCAAATAGCTTGGCGTCCAAGCTCTCGCCGTCAATGAACTGAATTTCAAACTCTTCAACGGGCTGGCCGTAGTCGTTTTTTAGCTTGCTGGCCCTGGCGGAATATTCCGTGGCCGTGTCGTAATAAAAGCCGCGCGCGCTGATGTCGTAGGGCTGTGCAAACAGTGTGGTCATGGTCATTTCCCTCTTTGGCTTTGGGTTGCGCATAGCAACCCTTGGCTCCCGCCGAGGGTGGGGGTAGCAAACGCAAGGGCGATCAAGGCCGAGGGGTATCACCCGCCTGCACAGAGCGTAGCGAAGGAAGGCAGGGGATACGGCCTTGGTCGTTCATCGAAGACCCTTGCGCGCGCGAGGGGCAACGCCCCTTAGCTTCTCACTATGGGGCATCCTATCCGTGTAGACTCAATCACCGACACACTATATCCCTTTGATTATGAATCTCATTAAGTCCAAAAAGCGCGTGGCCGATCACGGGGAAGTATTCACCCCGGCGTGGCTAGTCGAACAGATGCTTGACCTGGTTAAGGGCGAGACAGAGCGGATTGACGCGCGCTTCTTGGAACCTGCCTGCGGCAGCGGAAATTTTCTGGTGCCGATTCTGAAGCGCAAATTGGCCGCCGTGGAACTGAAATTCGGCAAGTCGGACTTCGACAGGCAGCATTATGCCCTACTGGCGCTAATGTGCGCCTACGGCGTCGAGCTTTTGGCTGACAATATAGCAGAATGTCGCGCCAATATGCTGGACGTGTTTGCGGACTATTTGAATCTGAATGAGTCGGACGAACTCTATCGTGCGGCAACACACGTGCTGACACAAAACCTTATCCATGGCGATGCCATGACCATGCGCGACACGGATGGCAAGCCGATTAAGGTGGTGGAGTGGGGCTACTTGGGTAAGGGCAAGTTCCAGCGCCGCGATTTTCGCCTCGATGTGCTGACGGGCATGTCCAGTTTCAGCACCGAGGGGTCTCTGTTCGCACATCTGGGCAAGCATGAAATCTTCAAGCCGACGACGGCCTATCCGCCTATGACCTTGCGTGATTTGGCGAATGGTGGCGAGGCCTCTGGAGAAGCGGCATGAATGAACGGGTGAGTTTTGAGCTGCGCGGCCGCAATCCAGATGTGCTGACCTGCATTGCCAACCTGTCGAACGACGAAGTGTTCACGCCGCCGGAATTCGCCAACCGGATGTTAGATGGACTTTCAGACGCCTGGGCCGTGCAGCACCATGGCGCAAGTATTTGGGCCGACAGTAAGGTTCGGTTTCTGGACCCGTGTACGAAATCGGGTGTATTCCTGCGGGAAATCGCTAGCCGCTTGATCAAAGGATTGGCGGCGGAGATTCCCGACCTGCAAAGGCGCGTCGATCACATCTTAACCCAACAGGTTTTTGGCATTGGAATTACCCAACTGACAAGCCTGCTGGCCCGCCGCAGCCTTTATTGCTCCAAGCACGCTGCCGGTGAACATTCTGTCGCCAAGGGGTTCGCGCGTGATGAAGGCAATATCTGGTTTGAGCGGACCGAGCACACTTGGCACAACGGCAAATGCAGCTATTGCGGGGCCAGCCAGGAAGCTTTGGATCGCGGCATAAATTTGGAAACTCATGCCTATGCATTCATTCATACAGACGACATCAAATCTCGGGTTGCCGAGTTATTCGGAGGCAATATGCAATTTGACGTCATTATCGGCAATCCGCCTTATCAACTCAGTGATGATGGCTTCGGGACAAGCGCAGCCCCGATTTACCATCATTTCGTCACGCAAGCCAAAGCGCTGGAGCCGCGCTATATGTCAATGGTTATCCCCGCGCGTTGGTTTGCAGGTGGCAAGGGCTTAGACGAGTTCCGGGAATCAATGCTCGCTGATGATCGGTTGCGTTCCATTCACGACTATCTCAGCGCGTCTGACGTATTTCCGGGCGTCGGCCTCAAAGGGGGCGTTTGCTATTTTCTTTGGGACCGCGAGAACCGCGGACTTTGGTCGTGTCCCAGCGAGTGGTGTAACTGGGTAAGAGCGTAGCGCATGGCTCGCCGCCCATTCAAAAGGGCAAAGCGAGCCTTAGCGTAGCGGGTTGGTCATCAGTGATTTTCGGATAGGTTTGGGTTGCGACACTCATTCCAGAACGAAAGAACACCGATGACCGACGATATGATGGCCCTGAAAGGGCTTGTTGAAAAGACCTCAGACAGCGATTTGTTGCGCGACATGATCAGCTTCACGGCTGAACGCTTGATGGCATTGGAAGTGAGCGGCATGACCGGTGCCGGCTACCATGAGAAAACCGGCGACCGGCTGGTCCAGCGCAACGGCTATCGTGACCGAGACTGGGAAACACGCGCAGGCACGGTCGAGCTTCGGATCCCGAAGCTTCGTAAAGGCAGTTACTTCCCGGGTTTCCTGGAGCCCAGGCGCATGGCCGAGAAGGCACTGACGGCTGTGATCCAGGAGGCTTACGTTCAGGGTATCTCGACGCGCTCTGTCGATGATCTGGTCAAGGCGATGGGGATGAGCGGCATCTCCAAGAGTCAGGTCAGTCGGCTGTGCGAAGAGATCGATGACCGTGTGAAGGCTTTCCTGAACCGCCCCATTGAAGGGGAATGGCCATACATCTGGATTGACGCTACGTATCTGAAGGTGCGCCGGGGCGGCCGTATCGTCTCGGTCGCCGTCATCATCTGCGTTGGCGTCAACAGCGACGGCAGGCGTGAAGTGCTGGGCATGGAGGTCGGCACCTCGGAAGCCGAACCGATCTGGGCAGAGTTCCTGCGCAACCTGACACGCCGGGGCCTGCGTGGTGTCAAACTTGTGGTCTCTGATGCCCACATCGGGATCAAGGGTGCCGTCTCCAAGGTTCTCAACGCCACCTGGCAGCGCTGCCGTGTTCACTTCATGCGCAATGTCTGCGCCCATGCCGGCAAGAGCGGGCGACGCGTCGTCTCTGCCTTCATCGGCACGGCCTTCGCCCAGGAGACGGCGGAAACGGCGAGTACCCAATGGCGAAACGTCGCCGACCAGCTCAGGCCCAAAATGCCAAAGCTGGCCACGATCATGGACGAGGCTGAGCACGATGTCCTGGCCTATATGACCTTCCCGAAGGAACACCGCATCAAGCTGCACTCAACCAACCCCATTGAACGGCTCAATGGCGAAATCAAGCGTCGCTGCGATGTCGTGGGCATCTTCCCAAACGACGATGCCATCACCAGACTGGTCGGCGCCATCCTGCTCGAACAAAATGACGAATGGGCGGTTCAGCGCGGACGCTACATTACCCTTGAAACCATCGCACAACTCAGCGATGATCCACTTCTCAGCATGCCAGCCGTGGCAAACTGAGCGAAACCCGGACCTGTCCGGAAGTCATTGATGCCAAGCGCTCAATTACACCACGCCCTGGGGCACGATCCGGACTTTGCTCTGTCACCACGCATTTCAACGGCGAGGCACTCTCGACCGCTAGTCGCAAACTCGTTGAAGAAGGGGCAGATGTATTCATTAGATTCAATGAGGGAATGTCGATCCTGAAAAAGGTCGTTGAAGTGGAAACCGGGCAAGACCAGTCGCTTCTCTTGCCTGAAAACCTACGCTTCGAACGCCTGGTTAGTTCCAGAAAGCCATTTGGTTTGGAAACTACTTTTAAAGGCAAGGTCGCCAGAGGTGCTGATGACGACCTGTTGGTGTATCAGAACGGAGGTATGGGCTTCACGCCAAGAAGCTCTATTTCATCTGGAATTCAGTTCATTGATCATTGGAAGGTTTTTACAGGTCGGGCCGCGCCCGGAACGGGAAACAAAGACACGTACCCGCACCGAATAATAAGCACCCCATTTGTGGGGGAGCCGGGCTCAATCTCATCTGAGACTTACCTTTGCATCGGGCCTTTTGAGACAAGGAGTCATGCTGAAAACGCCCTGTCGTATCTTTCCTGTCGGTTGACCCGTCTGCTAATCCTTCTTCACAAGCCGTCACAGGACACGACGCGCAAGGTTTACACATTTGTACCGAACCAGGATTGGAGTCGGAGTTGGTCTGACGAAGACCTCTACGCGAAGTATGACATTTCCACTGATGAGATTGGACTTGCCCGGAAAAAGTGGAGAGCGAACCGGGTTTTAGGCAGCCAGCTTGAGAGCGGTGCTCTCGAACTGGATGGGACTCATATAGCCTAAGGCGGAATGCCTTCGGCGTGGGTTGTAGAAGCCGTCGATATATTGGGATATCTCGGCTTCTGCCTGCTGGCGGGATCTGTAGGCCGTCCGCCATATCAGCTCGGATTTGATGGTCTTGAACACCGTCTCGACCATCGCATTGTCATAACAGTTGCCCTTGCCCGACATGGACAGGATAAAGCCTCGGCCCGTCAAGAGCTTTTGGTAGGCCTCGGAACAATATTGGCTGCCGCGGTCGGAGTGGTGAATAACGCCACGCGGCGGTCTGCGTATGGCGATGGCGCGTTGCAGGGCATTGAGGGCAAGATCCTTCTTCAACCGGTCGCTGACCGACCAGCCGATAATCCGGCGGGAATAAAGATCGAGCACGATCGCCAGGTAAAGCCAACCCTCCGCCGTCCAGATATAGCTGATATCGACACCCCATTTCTGGTCAGGCGCTGACGCCTCAAAGTCCTGATCCAGAATATTGGGCGCCACAGGCCCGCCATGATGGCTGTCGGTCGTTTTCTTATAACGCCTTGTCTGCAAGGCCTTCAAACCGTTGTCGCGCATCAGACGGGCAACGCGATGGCGCCCGACCTCGACGCCGTCTTCCTGCAATTCGACCGTCATACGCGGGCTGCCATAGGTTTCATGCGACGTGGCGAACTGCGACCGGATATGCGCCAGAAGCACCAGGTCATCCTTCTGACGACGGCTGGGCGCACGGCCCTTCCAGGCGTAAAAGCCGCTCATGCTGACGCCGAACAGGGCGCAACTGCGGCGGACAGGAACGGTGGCCTTCTCCGCATCGATGACCCGAAATATCATTTCGTGGTCTCCCGCGCGAAGAAGGCGGCTGCTTTTTTTAGAAGGTCGCGCTCCTGGCGCAAAATCTCATTCTCTTTGCGAAGCCGCGCCAGCTCCTTGCTGACGTCTGAGTGCGGCCCCGACAAAAGATCGGCCTCCCGATGTTGCGTCAGCCAGCGCGTCAGCGTCGATTTTCCAATACCCAGATCTTCTGCAATTGCGGCAACAGATCGGCCACTCGTCTCAACAAGACGCACAGCCTCAGCACGGAACTCCGGCGTCACACCAGCATGGCGACCACGCCCGCCTAATGTTTTCTTCTCGTCCTTCATGGATCAAACTCCTAGCAAATTTTAGAAGTTCGCTCTCCACTTTTTCCGGGCAAGTCCAGGCAGTTACTTCCCGGGTTTCCTGGAGCCCAGGCGCGTGGCCGAGAAGGCACTGACGGCTGTGATCCAGGAGGCTTACGTTCAGGGTATCTCGACGCGCTCTGTCGATGATCTGGTCAAGGCGATGGGGATGAGCGGCATCTCCAAGAGTCAGGTCAGTCGGCTGTGCGAAGAGATCGATGACCGTGTGAAGGCTTTCCTGAACCGCCCCATTGAAGGGGAATGGCCATACATCTGGATTGACGCTACGTATCTGAAGGTGCGCCGGGGCGGCCGTATCGTCTCGGTCGCCGTCATCATCTGCGTTGGCGTCAACAGCGACGGCAGGCGTGAAGTGCTGGGCATGGAGGTCGGCACCTCGGAAGCCGAACCGATCTGGGCAGAGTTCCTGCGCAACCTGACACGCCGGGGCCTGCGTGGTGTCAAACTTGTGGTCTCTGATGCCCACATCGGGATCAAGGGTGCCGTCTCCAAGGTTCTCAACGCCACCTGGCAGCGCTGCCGTGTTCACTTCATGCGCAATGTCTGCGCCCATGCCGGCAAGAGCGGGCGACGCGTCGTCTCTGCCTTCATCGGCACGGCCTTCGCCCAGGAGACGGCGGAAACGGCGAGTACCCAATGGCGAAACGTCGCCGACCAGCTCAGGCCCAAAATGCCAAAGCTGGCCACGATCATGGACGAGGCTGAGCACGATGTCCTGGCCTATATGACCTTCCCGAAGGAACACCGCATCAAGCTGCACTCAACCAACCCCATTGAACGGCTCAATGGCGAAATCAAGCGTCGCTGCGATGTCGTGGGCATCTTCCCAAACGACGATGCCATCACCAGACTGGTCGGCGCCATCCTGCTCGAACAGAACGATGAATGGGCGGTTCAGCGCGGGCGCTACATTACCCTTGAAACCATCGCACAACTCAGCGATGATCCACTTCTCAGCATGCCAGCCGTGGCAAACTGAGCGAAACCCGGACCTGTCCGGAAGTCATTGATGCCAAGCGCTCAATTACACCACGCCCTGGGGCACGATCGAGGCCAATCCGCGTATCTATGCCTACGCTATTGAGTCTGCAACGCACACGGGGCTTCTCAAGATTGGCCAAACCACGCGCAATGTGAAACAGCGGATAGCCGAACAGGTCAAGACTGCTGCTATTCCGTTTCGGATCGAACTTGATGAGTCCGCTGCCCGCGATGATGGCACGACGATTACGGACCATGCCGTCCGCGCGGCCTTGGTCAAAAAGGGCTTTTCAAACCCTACTCTTGAGTGGATCCAATGCACCGTCGCCGATGTAAAGACCGTGTTGACCGAGTTGCGGATCGGAAAGCCGTTGACCGGCACTCACCACGAAACTTTCCCGCCGCGCCGTGAACAGGCCGACGCCGTGGACAAAACGTTCGCCTATTTCCAGTCCATCTGGAAAGAGGACGGCAAAGCCGTGCCGCGTTTCCTGTGGAACGCCAAAATGCGGTTCGGAAAAACTTTCACCAGCTATCAACTGGCGAAAAAGCTGAAGGCCAAACGCGTTTTGGTGCTGACCTTCAAGCCTGCCGTTGAGGATGCCTGGCAAACGGACCTGGAAACTCATACTGACTTCGACGGGTGGCAATATCTTTCGCGCAAGTCGGAACGCGACCCCAGCCAGATCGAAAATGAAAAGCCAGTTGTTTACTTTGGCTCTTTTCAAGACCTCCTCGGCCGCGACAAAACGACCGGAGCCATCAAATCCCGGAACGAATGGTTGCACGCCGTCAATTGGGATTTGGTGGTGTTTGATGAATACCACTTCGGCGCCTGGCGCGACACGGCCAAGGAGCTTTTCGAAGGCGAAGACGACGCGAAACGGGAAACTAAGCTAGAATATGACGCCGGCCTGGATGAGGTGAACGAAGACCTCGAACAAATTTCCGCCAATGAGGCCATGTTCCTGCCCATCAGCACGCGGGCCTACCTCTATCTTTCCGGCACGCCGTTCAAGGCTCTGGCGACCGGCGAGTTCATCGAAGAGCAAATTTTCAACTGGACCTATACAGACGAACAGCGTGCAAAGGCCGAGTTCGCAGCCAATCACCCCAATCAGCGCAATCCATATGGCGCGTTGCCGCAGATGCGGCTGCTGACCTATCAGATGCCTGACGAACTCGTGGCCATAGCCAGCGCCGGGGAGTTTGATGAGTTCGACCTGAACGCCTTTTTCTCCGCGACCGGTACGGGAGCGAAGGCTGAGTTCAAGCACAAGTCGGATGTTCAAAAATGGCTTGAGATCATCCGTGGGTCATATGCGCCGCAAGTCGTTGACGGCTTGAAGACCACTCGGCCGCCATTTCCATATTCTGACGCCCGCCTTTTGCCGTATCTTCAGCACGCATTTTGGTTTTTGCCGAATGTCGCGGCTTGCCGAGCGATGGCGAACTTGCTTGGGGAAAAGCACAATACCTTCTGGCATAGCTATAAAGTGATCATGGCTGCCGGATCGGAAGCCGGAATTGGCCTGGATGCGGTGCCACCTGTTCGGAAGGCGATTGGCAGCGGCTTTGACACAAAGACCATTACATTGTCCTGCGGCAAGCTAACGACCGGGGTGACAATTCCGCAATGGTCCTCGATCCTTATGCTGCGCAACCTGAAATCGCCTGAGACCTATTTCCAGGCGGCCTTCCGTGTGCAGTCGCCGTGGACAGTCGAAAATCTCGACGGAAAAAATCCGAACGACAAGATAGTCGTTAAGCCTGTTTGCTTCGTGTTCGACTTTGCGCCGACACGGGCGCTTCGCCAGTTGTCGGATTACGGCATTGGTCTTTCACCCGGCGAAGCCAACCCGGAAAATGCCGTCAAGGAGCTGATATCGTTCTTGCCCGTGCTCGCCTATGACGGCGCGAACATGACCCAGATCGATGCAGGCGGGATACTCGACATCGCCATGGCGGGCACTTCCGGCACGCTGCTGGCCCGCAAATGGGAATCCGCCCTGCTGGTGAACGTGGACAATGATACGCTGCGACGGATTATGGATAATCCCGACGCCATGGCTGCCGTCGAACGCATCGAAGGCTGGCGCGCCCTGGGCGACAACGTCATTGAGACGATCATAAACAAGAACGAAAGGGTCAAAGAACTCAAAAACAAAGCAAAAGAAGCCGGGCTAAGCAAAAAAGAGAAAAAAGAGCTTAGCGATGAGGAGAGGGAATATAAATCCAAGCGCAAACAAATTCAGGAAAAGCTGATTAAGTTTGCAACCCGCATACCTGCCTTCATGTACCTGACTGATTTTCGTGAAAATACCCTGAGAGATGTTATCACTAAGCTGGAACCTGACCTTTTTCTGACGGTCACTGGGCTAACTGTGAGTGATTTTCACCTGTTGGTTCAGCTAAAGGTTTTCAATACCGAGCGAATGAACCAGGCCGTATTCGCTTTCCGACGCTATGAGGACGCCTCATTGCGTTATACCGGTATCGAAACCCATGAAGGCATTACGCAAATCGGACTCTATGATACAGTCATCGCGAGAGAGTGACAGGGATGGTTGTGTCGGTGAATCTGCTAACTTAAGAAGGGCTTTTGTCGTCGGCGGCCTGTCCCCGTTCGATAGTGGAAACTGCCCTCACGACTAAGGTGTGTGCGATTGCTCGCTCTTAACATGGGCCGCATCGGGTAAATTTCCCCGAATAGGTTGCCATGCCAGTGTACCCGTCGGTCGCCCGACGGTAGAGGGGGTATTGAGCAGCTTCCGACCCAAAACGTAGCCGACTAGTAGACCGCACTCAACTCTTTTTTCTTAAGCATGTTAAGCACGTCAACCGTCTGCCATTGTACGAACCAAGGCTGCGCCGCTATATCGGTCAAATAGGTAGCCAGGGTTACATCGTTTTTGATCGGCAATTTAAGAACCATCCTGAGGTCTCGGTATAATTGAAGTTTCGTCGGCAGTGAAACATAAGGGCAGGTAATTATGTCCAGGCACAAATGCGCGTCATGGGCGCGTTTTAAGACCCCCTTGCAACTGTCTAACTGTTTCAATATTGCGGCCTCGACATCCGTTCGCAACTGGTTATACCGGCTGTCGCCTCTGACATAATAGAGGCACGAAACAATCGAAAAATATTCCATTTTTTCAATATCGAAGACGTTATTCAGCAACCACTCTTCTTCGAGTAAATATGGTGAACCGAGTTCACGTGACGCGAGCAAGATGTTTAATATTTCAACCGGAACCTTCGATTGAAACGTGGCAGTTTCAATATTTACGCATTGACGAATAAACTGCGAGATGAGTGAATGAACGTGCCCCGCAATCGATGGATAACTGTCCGGCATTTTTTCCCGAACAAACCGTATCAGGACAATTAATGCTCTGCCTACCTGATAGGAAGACGATACTGTTGGGTTGACTGAATATAAAAAAAGCAGAGTGTCAAAAAGAATTTGAAACGCTGCCTGGTACAAGTCTTCTTCCGGCCGATCTGCTTTTTTTATTAGGTCATAATCTGACGTGAGTTGGATAATCCTCTTTGCAACGCTTGAGATAACATAGTCGGAAACGGCGTCGTAACCTACCTTCTGCTCGGCACAAATACTTTTCAAAGCATTGAGAAATGATTTTTCAAAAGAACGACTCCTGAATATTTTCTTTGGAACAACAAAAGAATTGAATTTACTTGTCAGCCTTTCCTCAAGAAAATCACCGATTACCGCTTTTGCGGAATGGATAATATATGACTTTGGCGTTATAAAAGGCCGGTCATACTTAAGGTATTTAGCCTCGTTGAGGTGCAAGTTGTATGCTTTAAGGCCTAGCTCAACAATGCCCTTTATCTTGTCTAAAGTTTCTTCATTTTTGGCGAATACTATATAGTCGTCAACGTATCTACGGCAATGATAGTCTGTCCCAAGGTGAAGATCATGAGATACCGCTTTCGCATCGATATCAACGTCCACCGCTTGAAGAATTATTTCAGCAAATATACGGCTAAGTTCGGGACCAATGCATATTCCATTGGTTTCGTTATAGTTCATTTTCTGCATCAAGTTATCGAAGTCGTCACCGAATGATGCAGCATGTAAGTTTAGCTTCGTAAAGTCGCAACCTTTTATGGCCCATGGAAGGGTATGAGTATAAATGCTTGAGAAGCATTTAGAGACATCCATTAGAGCAAGTTTTGGAAATTTCTTTTCATTTCTAAAAAATTCGTCAGAAGAAAAATACTTATAAATTCTATCATAGCCCTCGTAGGCGAAAAAAGAAGCCGGATTTCTTATAAAAAACTCGATCTGAGTTAAATCTACCACATCATTTTTGAATTGATTTTTGTCCGAAATATTTGTCGAAAATGAAAATGTGCTACCCACTTTGGCAGGGTGACGAATAGAAAACTTTCCCCTGGATGCATAAAAGCAAATTAAGGAGTGGTATTTCTGGTAGAAGTCAATGACCCTGCATTGTAGTGAGGGATGAATCAAACTCAGTTGGCGGAACGAGCTGCCGTCCTTCTTGATGTTATAGCGATACGGGATCGTGTAATCTTTTCGTGCAATCGCTGTCAGACCTGACCCTGCCAGTTCTTGGCGAGAAACAGGGGCAGATGTACCCTCCGAAATATTCTTATAGAACCCGTCGTTAGACACGATTAACGGCATTTCATATGGTGCCGTATCCGTCACAACGGCACGCTGAAAATCGCCCTTACGAAGGTTGCCCTTAATATATTTCTTTTTATGCATAGGCCCAGCACTCTGTAAGTTCAGCTAGTCTTACGGGCTTAAAGTAGTAAAATTTTCTCGAAAGAAATGACTTTTGGAAACTTCGGCTAAGCAACGAGTTTTTTTGATCTTGGCTCAGCGTGACCGGGACGGCACCTGGCAAGTTTCCAGCATCTGATAACGCGAGGGACTGCCAAAACTTGTCCAGCTCGGGCAACGAGGACGAAGTTATGTGGTCGATCATAGAATAATTGAAATAAACACCCACGTTTCGTCTGTGTCCTGTGTGCCGGTCATAGATATTGTAGTTACCTGTCAGAACTTTTACACGATCAATATAGTCCGAAAAATTGCCGTCTTCCACGTGTTTACGTAAAGACCAAACCAATCGCGACTTTATTTTCTTAACTTTGGCTTTGGAGATATCAAGCCTCACTGTGCGCGCCCACCCACCTGCCGCTTTTTTTGTTGGGGGAGAAACCGCAAATTGGTAGCCCAAAAAATCAAACGTATGCTCTGGCGCAAAAGGCGTTGCGGCGGCGACAACGGGTAGGTCAAACGTCAATACTTTTGTCTTTACATAATTGAAGCTTAGGCCCGCCGGCAGATGTGTTTTTAGCGAACCGTGAAACGTGTCCTGGGCCTCGGTAGCTGTGGTAAGGATAAATATGTCATCCACATATCGGGCATAATAATAGACGCCTTTCATTCGCCGTACTCGGCTGTCGAAGTCACGCATCAGATATTCTGCAATTACGGCGCTTATTGCCAATCCTCTTGGCATACCTGTGATGTTCTGCAGTCCAAGTTGACCGGAAAAGCTACTCCAAATGACCGCCGACGCCGGTGGAAACCCGGCATCCCTTTGGAATGCTAAAGCTATTTCGTCTCGTGAGATCGACTCATAAAAGCTTTTGACATCAAGTCTATACACTCTGAAGGCATGCCCTTCCTCCAACAAGGTTTTAATGGATCGTATGATGGTGTCACGATCCGATTGCTTCACGCGCGTCAAACGGCGGATATTCTTACCAAGTTTTCTGATTACCAGTTCATCGTGGATGTTCGCGAATTGATAGAGCCTTTTACCTCGGACGACAGAATTTTTGAGGTTGAGGTTAGGGAATCCCAGACGGCTTATAGCCATTGCCTGCAAAAGAGTGGCATCGAGGACTAAAGGATCGAGCAAACCAGGAACATCAATGAAGTCTTTTGCTAGAATTGTCTCGTGCAGCGACTTTTTGTCGAAAGCAAAATCGTACAAATCCTGCCTCCGCTGAGCTTGGTTGTAATTTCGAGAATTGGCACATAGGGCTTGAAAATGCAACGTCCGGGACCATAGTCCATTAGAATTTGCATGTATTGCACTTGTGGCTATGTGCTACATTGACATGCCTTTCGTCAGCACTACGGTCGCCTGTCCGGCGCTGTGGTCGGCACCCTGGCTGAAGCCGCTCTGGGCCTGGCCTGACCGTTCCTGTATCCCGCGTATGAGCTTGTCGCGATCGTCGGTGTAAATCACGGCCTCGGCCTTGGCGCGGGATATGCCGACGTAGAGAACGCTCTGGTCAATGAGGTTCGTCCGGTTGCTCTCAAAATGGATGAAGGCCCGTTCCGCCGTCCGCCCCTGTGCGGCATAGGCGGTCTGCACATAGGCATGGCGGATATGCTGGTCGGACGCCTCATGGATGGACAAGGTGACGGTCTTGCCGCGCTCGGTCTTAATCGTGACGGTTTCCCGATCTGGATCGACCTTCGTCACCTCGGCCTTCAGGCCGTTGATCCGGGCCTGGACGGCATTGTTGCGGGTGAACTCGATCTTGTCACCGGCGCGGAGTTCGCGGTTCTGGCCCTGGAACACTTCGACGCTGCTCCATTTGTTGGGCTGCCAGCTTCTTTCTTGGCCATGTTTGTCCCGGAGCGCGACCGTGCCTTTGTTGGCATCAATCCGCGCCACGTCAAACGCTGCGCCGCGCTCGATGCCATGTACCCGGTCGGCCTTGTTGAATATCACCACGTCGCCGGGTTCATAGGCCTTGGCCTCCCTGGTCTCCACCTTGGTCATGTCCTTCTGGTTCAAAGTGCGCAGGGTTATGGCCTGGTTGCCAAGCTCGCCCCTGTCAGCCAGCGCGGTTCTGATCCGGTCGGTCAACAGGTCGCGGCCTTCGCGAGATGGATCAATGACGATGGTATTGCGCCGCTCGTCGGTGCTGAGTGCGGCGTAACTATCGGCTATGGCCCCCATACGGTCGGAGGCGGTGGCGTGCTCCATGACACGGCCGCCGCCGCGATCAAGTGCATCAAGCGCCTGTCTGGCTTGCCCCTTTATAGAATGTTCAACGGCCTCAAGCGTCAAATCGTTGGTCTGGCGCACAACCTGCTCCAGCTTGAACGTCGGCATCCCGGCTTCCTGAAGCTGACGGAACGCTGCGCCGGCGCCGACAGAATTAAGTTGTTTGTAGTCGCCGACGAGAACGGTCCTGGCGCCACGCTGTTCCGCCGCTTCCAGCAGGCGGGTCATGTCCCGCGCCGATATCAGACTGGCCTCGTCGATAAGCCAGATTTGCCGGTCGTTGGCTTTCGGCTCGGCCTGTCGCTCCATCAAGCGCAGGTGACGTTCGACCGTGACGGCGGGCAGGTTCAGGGCATCGCCAAGGGTCTGCGCTGCGGACGCGGACGGGGCCATTGCCTTGATGTCAAAGCCCGCCGCCTGCGCCGTGTCGGCGAACGTCGCCAACACCGTCGTCGTCTTGGCCGTGCCGGCATAGCCCTGGACGGCGGTAACGGCATGAGTACTTGCCAGCAGGCCTTTCGTCGCCTGCCTCTGGTCGTTCGTCCAGTTAAAGCCCTGATCCTTTGAAGACCTGGCGGCGGTCGCTACGATCTCGGCGGCTTTGATAGGGGAGGCCACAGCCTCGGCTCCATGCCTGCCGCGAATTTCGGCATTCAACAGGCGCTGCTCATAGTCGAGATTGGCGCGGGTGGTGTAGCCCTGATTTTCCCGGCCCTGGCGGTTGATGAAGGTTCGGGGCACAAGCTCGCCGCGTTCCACGGCCTGGGCCATAGCCTCGCGGATAACGGCATTGTCCACCTGGCCCATGCCGAAGCGCCCGGCTTCTTTCTGTAGGTCCACGCTGGAAAACACCGCCTGCCGTTCACCCAATTTGCTATGGGCGAACGCCACCGCCTTATGCGCGAGGGTCTCGGCTTCTCCTTTTATGATGAGTGATCGCCTGTCGTCGCCGGCAAGCTGCTCCGCCGTATGGACAAGGCCCTGACGCTTGGCCTGGTCGAAACCCAATTCATCGGCCTTGTCTCGCCAGGCTTGCACCAGACCGGCCCGGTCGATCTCGCCCTTGGCCTCGCGGGTGTCGAGTGCTGCGATCTGCTTTTCTTCGGCGGATGCCGATGCACGATCCTTGCCGCGCGCCTCCAGATGCTTCTCGATCTGCGAAGACCGCTCACTGAAGGCCAGCAGCAAGTCCCGGCTCAAACCCTTGATCTCAAAGTTTGAGTCCTTGCCAACCTCGATCTCATAGCCAAGCTGAACAACCCGGTGCGCCAATTCTTGCCGGTAAATCTCTCCGGCGGCTTTCTGGATTTGATAGAGGGGGCGCGATTCCAGACTGCGCCACGTGCCGTCCTCATCCTGGGTCATATTCAAGATGACATTGTGGGTATGAAGCTGCGGGTCTTCCTCCCGGCTGGTCTGGTGCAGGAATGAGCCTATGACCAGGTTGCCGGTCTGGACGTGTTCAACGCCATCCTCGCCACGAACGCGGGTTTCTGCCGCGAATTCCTCGATGAAAGCCATTGTGACCTCAACGGCCTCGGCGTGGGCCTCCACCAGGCGTTCGTCGCCGGACACCAGGGCCATGACCGAAACCGACTTGGGCGCGGACAGGGTTAAATCCCATCCGGGCCTGTGCTCCAGGACATCAGATTTGTTGGTTCCCAAGGTCGTGCCATCGGGCAAATTGCCGTCCAGCAGTTCCTTGAAGGTCTCGCGGTCAACCTCGCCTTCAAGGTCGAGCGCTCTGGCACCTTCGCCCTGCCATTCTGACGGCGACACGCCGCCCTCACTATAATAGTCGTCGGATTCAAAATAGCTGGCGGCCTGGCCGGAACTGCGGATCGCGGAAATGGTGGCGACCATCAGACCGGCCCCCCGGTCGGCAAGACAGGCGACTCGTCGTCGTCATTGTCATGGCGCTTTTTGCGGCCCCAATAGGTGTCGGCAATGTCGCCGGGGATGAAGGCGGCATGACCTGGTTCGCTACGGGCTATGATGTGGCCATTGCTCAACCGGATCAGGGCAATCGGCAAACCGTCCGGCAATTGCAGATAGCCGGTGTGTGGCGGAAGCCTAAGTTGGGATTCGATAACGGCGGGCCTAAGCTGGCGGGTGGTGCCAAGGCTGGTTCGGCCCTTGCCGTGCTCAAAATCCATATTGTCGGTGGCGGCGCGGATTTCAATTTCAACATCGCCAAGCGTCTTGCTGATCCAAAGCCGCGTATCGGAGTCGATGGTCTGCAAAAACAACTTGGTATTGGCGCAACCCAACATGGCTTCGGCCCCCTCGCGTCCATAGCGGTCGTGCATCTGGCCTATGCTCTGGAATGTGATGACGACGGACGCGCCGAACTTCCGGCCCTGTGGCAAGAGCCGTAGTAGCTGATCGACCCTGGGAATGTCGGGCAGTTCGTCCAGCAACATCCATACGCGGCGGGCCTTGCTCACCTCCAGCCCAAGAATGGACGTGGCGGCGCAATCCAGCCAGCAAGCCATGAGCGGCTTCATCGCCTCGAAATAATCCTCTTTGCGCTGAACGAAGACCCAGGGCTTGCGACCTGGTACGGCGTCCAACCCCTTGAAGAAGGCGCGGAAGCTGAACGATCCGCCATCACCTGGCCCTGAGCGCAGATACTGCAGAATCGCGGCGGCCTTGGTCAGCATGAACAAGACCGATCCTGTCGCCCGGTCGGCATCCTCGGCAAAGATGCGCGACGATGAGGTATCCTGAAGCCAGACCTTCAGGTCGTCTTTCGACATGGACTGAACGGCCCCGATCAGGTCGGCAATGTCGGTCTTACCCTCCTGCCATAGGGTTCGCATCATGTTGGCCAGCAGGTTCCGGCCCGCCGTGGTCCAGACGCTGTCCTCCTTGGAGCCGGAATCGGTGATCAGTTGTGCGGCAATACGGTCGGCGTCGGCGGGGTGGCTGATTTCACTGAACGGGTTCCAGTATGTGCCGCGTTCATCGAATGGATTGAGGATCATATCGCCGCGCGACGGGTTATAATAATGCGCGACGAATTCGCCGCTGGTGTCATAGACAATGGCGCAATCGCCTCTTGCCTCAATGGCGTTCAACATTTGACGCAGGACGGTTGTCTTGCCAGCGCCGGTCGTGCCGATAAGCGCCGCGTGGCGGGTCTCCATGTTGGACGGCCACGCTACGGTGCCGATCCTGACTGGATGCGCGCCGGCAAGCCCTTGGGTATGTCGGGCTAAAGCTTGTTCGCTGACGATGTGCGTGCCGCGCAAAACATCGTCCTGGACGAGTTCTTCGCCGGTCGCTGATAGCCACCGGGTCCAGCCGTAGCACCCGGCAAGGCCCAAGGCTGTACCGGCCATCGCACCAAGGCTGGCGAAAAGTTCGAACACATGGGCGCTGTGCTGATAGTCGGGGCTGGCGAGAATAATCGACACACGGATGGGCACCTGGTCCTTGCCGATGGTGATATTGACTTTGGGCGGCTCGGCCGTTTTGCCGACAAGCCAGTCCATGAACGCGGCATGGGCGTAGTCGCCGGTCAGAGCCTGATCGTCAGACGATACGAACGCCTTCACGGCTCCGAAGGCACACAGGCAGGTCGATGCCAGCAGAATGATGGCATAGCCTCTGAGCCTGTGAGTGGCGGCGGCAAGGTTGAGGTTTTGCAGCCCTTGGCCGCGTTGCAGGTTTTCGAGCACGTTTTTCATGATTGGTCGCTTGTCGGTGTTTTTTGGGCCAACTTTTTCTGGCGCGAATAGGCTTCGGCGGCCTCTGCCGCTAAAGCCTGGTTGATTTTGGTGGGATCGGCTTCGCCCTTAAGGGCGGTGCGCTGGGCGTAGACATAGGCGCAGACCGCCGTGAACAGGGCGCGGTCGGTCATGGCCTCCATGCGCCTGACGGCGGCGCTGATGTCACCCAGGGCGTCGGTGAGGTCGGCGCTGGTACTCGTCGCCACGGCTCCCGGCATTATCAGCGAGGCGAGGCCCGCTTCAAAGACCCGAACACCGGTCTGGTACAAATCGAGGCCCAAGGCGGCTCCGTAGGCCTCGATCATTGCCTTTTGGCGGAGGCTTATGCGGATCGAAAACGGATGTCGGGAGGTCATGACGGGCCTGTCATGCGTATGCGCAACGCATACGTCCAACCCGTTGCGATAGTTGGCATTTTAAGAAAAGCCACCTGACCGTAAGCGCTGCGCATACATTTAAGTATTTGAAATTTAACCAAAGACGTGTGCGTATGGTGTGACATTACTATCCCCATCTTCTTCCTGATATTCTTGGCTCTGGTATTTGCCTTTTGGGGCTTTCCCCCGGCTTGACCGGGACGGCGCGCAGCAAGATCAGGCGTTGTCATTTGCGGCCTCTACGGTCTGTTCGGAAATCTCGCGCTGGAGACGCTGGGCGGCTGGCTTGACCATTTTGGATATGGCGAACGGCAGGAAGAACACTGGGAACAGGTGCCCTAAATCCCGGTGTGCGCCGATGACTTTGAACCGCGACACCCGGCCCGCATCGTCGATTTTGACGGCGAAGAACTGGATGCTCTTGAGGTTGGAGACTTGAAGTTCTGTCCGCACCCATGCCTTGAAACAAAACAGCAGTTGGGACCGCAGGCGCTGGTCATGCTGGCGGTGCCAGACAAAGCACGCGCGCCAACTACCTTCACGGTGTCGGTGGGATGCCACGACGAAGGGGATTTTGAAACCGTGGGCCTTGTACTCGAAGGCGGCAACAGAATGTTCAGGCATGGGGGTGCCTTGAGGATTTTCCATGGGGATGATCCTTTGGCCCCAAAAGGGGCGGCTTAAATTGTGGGAGGGGGGGATTGGGTTAGAGGCTATTCAGCCAGCGTTCGGCTTCGGCCTGGGCGATCAAGGTTCGACGGCCCATTTTCAAAATGGCCAGCTTGCCGAGCTTGACCTGGGCGTAAAATGTCGTTGGGCTTATACCGTAGTCACGACAAAAATCGGCGACAGACAGGGCCTGTCTTTTCTTGGCTTCGTCCTTGTTATCAAACATCTGCGTCTCCTTTATGCTGAGGTAGTTCAGCGCCTAAAGGGAAGCACAAGCGGATAGCCTCGTATTTACCCGTGCATTACCGGATCGGAAATTTTCTAGCTCGCGAAAGGGGGGGCGAGCGTATTATAATTCATAATATTTATATACTTTGGGTATATTAATATCTTTCAATTCAATGTGCCCCATGCGAGGCCATTGGAATACATTGAAAAATGTGATAAAAATATACTATGGATTTAGAAAATACAGGAAAGTTAAGGAGCGTTCTGGATAGCTGGCTACCTGAAACGGTGGCGACATCCGCATGGCTTAATGCCCTGAACGTCTCCCCACAGCTTACCCAGCGCTATGTCCGCAGCCGATGGATAGTGCCGCTCGGCAGCGCCGCCTTCAAGAGACCTTCGGAAAAAGTTCAATGGTTTGGCGCCGTCCACAGTTTGCAAACTCAGTTGAAACTGCCTGTCCATGTCGGCGCGCTTACGGCTATATCCGCGCATGGTGCATCCCATTACCTCCGCATGGGACACGAGACGGTTTACCTGTTCACGCCCCCGAACACCCGGTTGCCAAAATGGTTTGTGGGCTATGATTGGCAAAGTCCGGTCCACCATGCCGCTACAAACTTGCTGCCGGAAGACATAGGCCTGACGGTTCATAGTTATGGCAACATAGATGTTCGGATATCCACGCTTGAAAGGGCGATACTCGAATGTCTGTATCTGAGCCCGGAAAAGGCCGACCTGGTGGAATGCTATGAGATAGCCCAAGGGCTATTGAATCTGCGCCCCAAACTGGTGCAGGAACTTCTCGAAGCCTGCAAGTCCGTGAAGGTCAAACGGTTGTTTCTGTACATGGCAGAAAAAGCCGCGCTCCCGGTTTTCAAAAATTTGAACATGGCGACGATATATCTCGGCAAGGGAGATCGTAGCCTAGCTCGGACGGGACTCTATGATTCTAAATACGGCCTGATCCTGCCTGAAGACCTGGTGAAACATGAATGAAGCCTACAAGGACCAGGTAAGATTGCTGCTGCGGGTCTTGCCCTTGGTCGCGCAAGAAGAGGTTTTTGCCCTCAAAGGCGGTACGGCGATCAATCTTTTTGAACGCGACATGCCCCGGCTCTCGGTCGATATCGACCTGACCTATTTGCCCTTCGATGATCGCGCAACGGCCCTCGCCAATATCGACACCGCGCTATTTCGGCTGAAGGGTAGGATCGAGCGGCTCCAGGCAGGGATCAAGGTGACGCCCGTTCCGCAAAAGGAAGGCAACGACGCGAAACTTCACTGCCAATTTCAACGCACTCACATCAAAATTGAGGTCAACACGACGCTGCGCGGCCATGTGTTTGCGCCGCGCCTCATGGCCTGCACTGAATCAGTGCAGACCGAGTTTGAAGCCTTCGTTGAAATGCCGGTTGTCTCGCATGGCGAACTTTACGGCGGCAAACTTGTCGCGGCCCTGGATCGCCAGCACCCGCGCGACCTGTTCGACGTTCATCATCTGCTCAACAACGAAGGGCTGACGCCTGAAATCAAGCTGGGTATGATCGTTTGCCTGCTGAGCGGAAAAAGGCCAATCAATGAAATCCTGCTCTCGACGCCCAAGGATCAGCACGAAGCGTTTGAAAATCAGTTTGCCGGCATGGCCTTCACGCCCTTCAGCTATGATGACTTCGTAGCAACGCGAACGCGCCTGAATGACGCGATAAAGGTGGCGCTGACGGACCAGGACAAGGCATTCTTGCTGAGCTTCAAGCGTGGCGAACCCGACTGGTCCCTTATCGACATTGCGGAATTGCAGAACATGCCGTCCGCCCAGTGGAAGCTCATGCATATACGCGGCTTGCTGCGAAGTGACCCCGACAAGCACGCGGGTCACTACCGTGCCCTGGCCGACAAGCTCGCCCTATAACCGTGGTATTCAAGCTTACGGGAGAAATGCGGACATTTTTCTCGCTTATGGGAGAAATACGGACGCTCCGCGGCTGGCGCCAGTACTGACTGCACTGCACACGACGCCTTCGCCTTCAGGTGACCGGCTCTTTCTTTTCTGCTTCCTTCTGCCATTGCAGAACGAGGTCGTACAACGCGCCGGGTAACATGCCTTGAATATTGTACCGCCTGATTATTGCGTCTGTGATCCTTCGGGCTGATTTGAGGTGAGGAAAATTCGCTCGCACCTCGTAAAAGGCTGCCTTTGCGGGCTCGTGCCATGCCGTCAATTTGGCGACCGTTTCGGACTGGGACTTTTGCCGGGAAGCCCTGTGTTCAAGACCCTTTACAATGAGATTGTGCTTCAAAACAAAATCCGGGTTAATGTACCCAAACGCCATTCCCATATAAAAGGCGTGATAAATGACTTTAAATAGCTGCTTAAACCTCGGCGGCATTATCGTTACCGAAAGGAGCTCAAGTTTTAGAATGTCGGCCGACGACATCATTTGAAAAACGTTGTTTATGTTTTCATTTTTTAGATTTAAAACTTCCTCGCGATCAAGAAATTCGCCAGGCGCAGGATGGATATTTAATTCATTGAGCCACTTGTCTCCCGCGATACTTGAGAGCTGAAAAAGCGCTAAAACGCCCTTGGCGTAGTCTTCGTCGTCGGACACCTCCAGCAGCGCCGCCAGTGCCTGCTCAACCAGTTCCATCTTCCCTAGGCTCATAAGTGTCTCTTTACCGCAGAATCAGTTTCGTCGGCGGGTTTAGAGCAGGGGTTACGCGACGTAAATTTGAGTCGCCTAAAACGAGCGATTTTGGGCGCGCGCGGCGGTCGAATTTTCGATCAAAAAGCGGCTCTATTGGATTCCCAATTTGCACGCATCTCGCCCATTTTTTTATGTTCCGGGGACGGGGTTACTCACTGGGTTACGTAGCAAAACCACATTGGGAATTCGCAATGAAAATCAATATATTGTCGATCTAATGTGGTTCCGGCTCCAGGCACCACTATTTTTCCTTATATTGCAATAGTCTGTTACTCTGCCGCTAGAGCAACGAGCGTTTAATTTGACTTACAAATTGAATGCGAGATGCGGAAAAACGTAAAATGTAGAGCGGGTTGCATTCCTTTGACCGATTCAATCAGAATGCAGACCGCTCTAATCCTAGAAGGCCCGCTTCTGATCGGAGGTCTAACGTTTCTCCCGCAGAAATGGCTGCGTGAACTTCTAATAGTCGCGCAGTTGGCGTGTTCTTATCGAGGAAACGGAAAGCGGATGCGGCGAGATATTCTGAACTCAATTCATACGCGCGCCAGCGCCTCCCTAGATCCTCTGCTACCCGACCAGTAGTGTTGGAGCCTGCAAATATATCCACAACGAGATCGCCGGGCTCTGTCAAGAATTTGATAAAAAATTCGGGAAGTTTAGCAGGAAACCGAGCCGGGTGGCCCTTAGTGGCAACAGCCTTGCAACCACGAAGATAACCGCCATTACTGTCAGTGTTGGGGATTTGTAGTAGATTTGAGGGAATAGCTCCTCCGTTGTCGCGCCCAAAACCGTCACTGATCACGTGGCCGCTTGGTCGATCCTTGGGGGAGTAAAAGGCGCTCGGGTCTTCAATCAATTTTTTCATGCGCTCACTGTATGGAGCCAGCACTTTCGACACATCCGCTTTTGGCCATTCAGTTTTACTAAACCACCAGACATTATTAACAGCGTCCTTGGCCCTGATTTTGCGTTTATTGACCCATTCTATCGGACTCGGAAGTTTGGCCGGGTTATACCAATAAAAATCCTCGGCTAAGAAAAAGCCCAGATCATCGCAAAACTTAATTGGGATACGGAAATTGTATAAGCTCCGTGAAGGAACCCCTTTTTGGTATGCCCCTCCAAGATCCAAAACGAAGCTGCCATCGTCTTTAAGCTTTTGGCGAACCAAGTTAGCGAATTCCGAAAGCCATTCGACGTACTCGTGCTGGTCGCGGTTACCGTATTCCTTTTTTCGCTGGAGTGCGAATGGAGGCGAAGTGATGACCAGATTGACGCTGCCATCGGGCAAGCCCTTGAGCAAATCGAGAGAATCGCCACACCATGCTTCTCCGCTAGGCGTTTTATAAGCTAAGTGGTGATTCACGAATCATCTCCCATTTCCATTTCGCTACTTATACGCTGTAGACGTATACGCATCAATTCTTCTCCATCCCGAATATGGAAAAGACTGATTCGCCCTTACGTAGGGCACTAGCACAAAATCTTCGTGAGCTTAGGGGAAAGCAAGGTCTCAGCCAAGAAGAGCTGGCGGATATTGCTGGCCTGCACCGCACCTTTATTGGTGCGGTTGAACGATGCGAACGCAACATATCGTTAGACAACATCGGAAAGCTAGCCACTGCTCTCGGCGTCCCTGCCGCTGAACTGTTTCGCGAGGGGATGAAATGAAGTCGCACCCCGACAAAGAAAAAATGGACGCTCTGATGCCGGCAGTTCGTGAATATCAAAAGCTGGCGAATAGGCATGGTATTAACGATATTTTTCAGGACAATGGTGGGAAGCTCCTTCAAGTCATTTTGACAATGGGCCTGACTGTGTTGTCAGGCCGCGAAGGTAATGATGCCAAAGACGACGCGGGGCGGGAGTACGAACTCAAGTCAGTGAATCTTGACTTGACCAAAAGCTTCTCTACTCACCATCACCTTAACCCTACGATCCTCGCGAAATATAGACAGGTGGGTTGGGTTTTTGCGATTTACCGCGGTATAGAGCTCGCTTGTATTCATAGCATGGAGCCTGCGCTGCTGGAGCCGCTTTTCACCTACTGGGAAGAGAAATGGCATCGGGACGGCGGAAAAGACATCAACAATCCAAAGATACCGGTAGTCTTCGTAATACAAAATGGCACTCTGACGTACGGAACCGTGCCAGACGTGAAAACTCGCAAACAGATTGCCATTTTGCCGTCGGTAAACGATCCGTTTGAGGCCGACGAATAATAGAAGCGCCGACAGCGACTTCGCGGCTACAGCCAACCCCGCTGGGGCCTGTCGGGTACGTGTAAAAGCAAAGCACGCACACCGCTGGCATCAGGTCAGGCTGACCCTATCCCTGACCGGTTGGTCGCGGCCTGGCGGCCAGGGATAGGGCTGGTGGCAAGGCCTATTTTTTCTCGCCTTCCTCGGTCACGGCGATGGCCGCATTGGCTGCCAGTATATAGGCCGACGTGGTGCTGACCGTGTATTCGTTTTCGAACCACAGGAAGGGCCAGTCGGTTTTCTGTTCAGGGAAGTCCGGCTTGATGACCAGCACGCCGGGCACCATGCCGCCGGGCACGAAGCTGTAATCGGCGCGGTTATGCCCATAGCCGATCAGCTTTGAACGGGTGCCGACCGTCGAGACAAGCGACAGATTGGTGGCCGGATGGCGGCCCAGCATGTAATCGAGCGCATTGAGCGTATATTCCGGCCCGATAATGTCCGGAAAGGCCTTGTGCAGCAGATACATATTGGAACCGAACATAGCCACCTGGTTCGATCCGGCCCACGAGCCCAGACCGACGGGCACGCCAAACGGGGTTTTGGCCAGATCGGCATCGATCTTCACCTTGGCCGCCCTGACATCGGTCGCCAACTGGGCGCGGTAATCGGCGTCCATGAAGGGAATGGCGCGCACGGCCGTGCCGCCCACCCAGTCGAAATGGGACTGGATGGCGGGCATCAGCGCCTTCAGCTTGTCGGTATAGAGAGGGGCCTGGCCCTTGGTGGTGACGATCAGTTCCACCGTGGCCTGCACGGCGGCCAGATCGAGCCAGTCGGCGCTTTCATCGCGGCCCTGACGGTTCACGCGGTCGCCGGGGTTCTGCTGATTGGCCCACAGCGTCTTGGCCGCCGACAGGGCTTCACCGGCCAGCGCCGGATCGCTGGCTTCCAGTTCGCGCGACGCCGCCGCAAGAGCGCCCGCCACCGTATAGTCATTGGCCGGCTGATCGGTGGTGAAGGCCCAGCGGTCATCCGGCACGCCCGAATAGACGCCGTTGTTTTCCAGCGGCCCCATTTTCGGATCATAGATCATGCGGTCGGTTTGCGAGCCCGAATCGCCGATGTCGGTATATTGCTTGAGCGTCGGGTCGATAATGCCGGTGATGGCGTGGCCGAACACCTTATATTGCGCCAGCAATTGCAGCACGCCGTGGCGAATCTGCTGGAGCGAATCCTGCACGCCGTCGGGTTTGCGGATCTCGACCGAATGGGCCGCCTCATTGATCGTGGTTTCATCCCAGTTGAGGCCGAACATTTCGCGGCTGAGCGCCAGATCGCTGACCACCTCGGCATTCTGCGGCGTCTGGATGTCGTAATCGCCGGCATCCTGCCAGCCGCCGACATTGAGGCCCGGAATATGTTCGCCCGGTTTGAAGGGCGAATCGAGATTGGGCCCCATCTTGTAGCCGTCGAAATGCACCTCATTGGGTGGGGCCTGACGCGCATCGTCCATGTGCGAAAGGCCTGACCAGACGCGGTATTCCTCACGAATCGCCATGTGATCCATCTGCTCGGCCAGATAGGTGTCGAGCGAGGTTTGCCAGATATGGCCATAGGCATTGGCAGCGATGGGGAAGGGGTTGGTGGTTTGGCCAGCATAGGAGATGGCGTAGATGCCGGGTGCATGGACGCTCGAAAAATCGAAGCTGGCGTAATTATAGCGCGTCCACTTGCCCCACGGCTTGATTTTGGCCCGCAGGACGGGCTGCTCGGTTCCGTCAGCCGTAAGCCTGACCAGCACGGCCTCATCGGGTGCCTTGAAGGCGGGATCAAGCTCGATCAGGGCCACCTTGCTGCGGTCGGGCGTGTAACCGGCCTGATTGAACGACACGACCGGCTGACGCACCCAGCCTTTTTCGACATTGGGGCGCACATGCCAGACGATGGCATTGTCCCTGGCACCGGCCTTGATCAGCGAGCGTACCACGAACCAGCCGTTCTGCGCCCGGTTGCGCGCATCATACAGCGCCAGCGGGGCGGCGTCTGACGTGATGGTGACGCGCGTCAGCGGGTCTTCGGGGGACAGGGTGATCGATTGTCCGCCCGATATGAGCGGCAGCGGATCGCCGGAACCATCCTTGGCCATCGGGCCATTGGCGTCACGCGGGAACAGGCCGGGCTGCGCATCCATCAGATAGGTCTTGCCGAAATAGGCGGTCGGCAGGAAATCGAGATTGAAGCCCGCCTTGCCCGCCAGTTCCGGTGGCAAGGGCTTGTCCAGATTGACCACGATCTTGAAACCCTGAGCTTCCGGCGTCACTTCGACCTGATATTTCAGGCCCACCGCATCATAGGTGGAGGTGACGATCAGTTCGCCGGGATTGGGGCCATGCACGCGGCTGACAAAGGCGGGTACGGGATCCCATTGCTCCGGCGTCGGGTTGAGGCGCACCTCGCCATCGGCCGCGATCCGGTCGCCATGCAGGATCATCTGGATGCCGGCATTCTTTTCATCGAAAAAAATCGGGCTGAAATGGTTTTGCTCGACGATGACGCTTAAGCCCTGCGTTTCCAGCGTCTCATTGGGGCTGAGGTGCAATTGTGTTTGCGGTGCTTCGGCGGCATTGGCGGCGCAGCTCAGACAGGTGGCCGCAAGCAGCCCTGATAATAGTTTCTTGTGCATGATGTCCTTCCTGATAGCGATAACATTATTTTTTTAAATTGAGCCGCTTACAGAACAGATCGATAGGTTCAGTTCGCGGGTTCGTTTGGCGCAGGCTGACTGGCGCCCCGTCATTCATGCAAAAAATACCGCCGCCGCAGGTGCACCTTATCCGGTGCAGATATTCTGCATGATCACATTTCGCACGCAATAGCGCATCTGGCCGTCAGCGACCAGAAGATGAGTCATGGAATAATCCGCTGCGCCTGTCAATTATCCATATATGAAAACGTCTGCCACATCCGGTCGAATGTGGCTCTCGGACAGCGAAACTGGCCAGTTTATCAACTGTAATTGTCTGGGTGTTTAAAAGCTTTATGCGTCTTAAATCGATAAAATTTTTCACTTTCTAAGCGCGTGACGTCTTTCCGAAACCAGATTCGCCGCGCTCAGGCTGGCCCTCAGATGCATAATAGGTATGATGTATCACGTAAGAACGCTTATAATAAGTATCTGAAATATAACAATTAAAATATAAGAATTTGGTATTTTTTTTCGCAGATTGCTCCGGCGTCTCGCATGGCCGATGTCTGCCGAGGCAGGAGGCAGCTTCACTGTCACACAAATACAACCATGTTATATTTTTGTCCGTAAATATAAAAAACCATCTTGTTTGAGGTTAGCGGTAACAATATGGTCTGAGTATTCGGTTCGCCATAAGGGCCGATGAGAGGGTGGGCGGTCATCTCCGTTCCGCAACTACAGGCTGCGCATAACGGCCTGACAACAAAAATGCCAGTCCATCAGGGATTGCAGGGAGACAAACATGAAAAAGGACTATCCGGCCGCAGGCTGGAAGAGCAAACTCGTGCTCGTCAGTACGGCGTCATTTATGGCCATAGGGCTGGGCGCTTCGGCCTTCGCCGCACAGGCTCAGGATAAGGCGGCCACCGGCGACGCGGCCAGTGATTCCACCGTCGTGGTGGTCACGGGCATTCGCGGATCGCTGCAAAAGGCGATGAACATCAAGAAGAAATCCCTCGGCATCGTCGATGCGATTTCTTCCGAAGACATCGGCAAGTTCCCCGATTCGAACCTGGCGGCGTCGGTTCAGCGCATACCGGGCGTTTCGATCAGCCGCACATCGACCGGCAAGGCTTCGCAGGTCACCATCCGCGGCTTCGGCCCCAGCTTCAACGAAACCCTGATCGATGGCCGTCAGGCGTCTTCCGGGCAAGGCAATCGCAGCTTTGACTTCAGCGGCGTCGGCGCCGATTTCGTCGGCGAAGTGGATGTTCTGAAGACGCCCGATTCCTCGCTGTCGTCGGGCGCTATCGGTGCCACGATCAACATCAAATATCCCAAGCCGATGGATCGCCCCGGCTTCCATGTGGCGGCCACGCTGTCGGGCAATCGCAATGACAAGGACGGCAATACCTCGGCTGGCGGTGGTTTCCTGATCTCGGATACCTTCGCGGATGATAAGTTCGGCGTGTTGTTCGACGTCACCTCGTCGCGCCAGCAGACCGAAACCAACCACGTCCAGAATCAGGGCTGGGGCGGCTTCCTTGTCGCGCCTTCGCAACTGAAGGGCGCGGCCGCCGGTGCCTCGACCACGGGCACGACCCCGGCCTGGTTCTCGCAGGACTATGGCGTCTTCCAGGAACATACCGACGACAAGCGCATGGATGGTCGTCTGGTATTGCAATGGCGACCCAATGAGGACTGGCTGATCACGCTGAATGACAACCATTCACGCACCTGGTCAACCGGCCATCAGTATGGTTACGCCATCTGGTTCAATAGCGGCTCGCTGCAGAATGTCACCCAGTCGCCGAATGGTACGATCACCAACTTCAGTCAGGCCAATTCGCCGACCGACATCGACAGCAACACCACCTACAGCCATTACGACAACAATGATCTTGGCCTGAATATCAAGTGGACGGTCAATGACAAGCTGCACCTCGAATTCGACGCCGATAATGGTGATTCGAAGCGCAATCCGAATGGTGAACTCGACGGCATCGGCGGCGATATCGGCTATGGCGGCCCGCTGACCAACAATACCGGCCTGGCCGGCATCGGCGCTAATCAGGTGCCCTATACGACTGAATATGGCCCCGGCAATGACCATTCGCGCTTCGGCGATCCGGCCATCCTCGGCTCGCACGTTGTTGTCATCACCAGCCAGCACAATCATGACGTGGTCAACCAGACCAAGTTCATGGGCAGTTGGGACGAGGACAATCTGCACCTGAAGGCGGGCGTTCAGTATCTGGATGAAACCCAGGATCTGTCCAATGTCGGCAATTTTGCCAACGGCAACTGGCAGGCCTATGCGGGCTATGGCCCGGCGTCGAACAACAATAACGGCGTGATGATCCCGGCGAAATACATCACCGGTTCGTTCAGCACCTCCAACTTCATCCGCGGCTTCAGCGGCAATGGCAATCTGCCGGCCAATATCCCGGTCTATGACGGGCTTGGCGTCTTCAACTATCTGCAAAGCCTCGATCCGGCCTGCGCCAATGGCTGCGATCCGCACGTCAATGGCCCGTTCATGATCGCGCTGGATCCGGCCAGCGTGCAGAAGGTCGAGGAAAAGACCCTGGCGGCGTTCCTCAGTCTGAATACGACGGTGCAACTGGCGGATCGGCCGATGGAGGTCAATATCGGCATCCGCGAGGAAGATACGCATGTCATATCGAACGGTATCGGTCAGTTGCCGGTCAGCATGTCCATCCAGCCTAATGACCATACGGCGTTCAACATCGTCTATACGCCGACCCAGCCTCTGTCGCAGAAGAACCAGTATCGTTACATGCTGCCGAATCTGGATCTGAGCTATGCCCTGACCGACACTCTCAAGCTGCGTTTCGACGCATCGCGCACCCTGTCGCGTCCGGGCCTCAGTTCCATGACGCCCGATCTCAATGTCGGCCAGGGCCAGCGCGTCAACGCCCTGACGGGCAGCGGCGGCAATCCGAAGCTGTTGCCCTATCTGTCTGACAATCTCGATTTCGGCGCGGAATGGTATTATGGCAGCAACTCCTATGCTGCGATCGATGTCTTCAGCAAGGACGTGACCAACTTCATCGTCACCAATACGGTGACGCAATCGATCAATGGCGTGATCGACCCGACCACCAACAAGCTGGCGCAGTTCGCCTACAGCACGTCGGTCAATGGCCCGTCGGCCAATGTCCACGGCGTCGAACTGGCGTGGCAGCATGTCTTTGCCGATACCGGCTTTGGCTTCCAGGCCAATGCCACCTTCGTCGGCACCGACAAGCCCTATGACCCGAACGATATTTCGACATCGGGTTTTGCCGTGACGGGGCTGGCCAATTCGGCCAATGCCGTGGTCTTCTATGACAAGCGCGGCTTCCAGGCACGGATCGCGGTCAACTGGCGTGACGAATACCTCGATCACTTCGGCCAGACCCAGAACGTGTCGCAGTTTGGCACCGAACCGACCTTCGTCAATTCCAGCACCAATGTCGATTTCTCAACCAGCTACGACATCACGCGCAATCTGAGCGTCTTCCTGGAAGGTCTGAACCTGACCAACCAGACGCTGACCACGCATGGCCGTTACAAGGATCAGATTCTCGACCTGTACGACTATGGTCAGCGCTGGACGATGGGCGTGCGCTACCACTACTGATTGGGGAACTGCCCGGAGACGAAGCCGCCCCCGGGCAAACCTGCTTCAGCTATAAGGCCCTTGCCGGTGACAGCCGGTCAGGGGCCATCCCGCCCGGTTTTAAGATACGTCTTCAGGTCTGGCGGACTGGCATGTGTTTGGCCAAGGGTGCCGTTTGGGCACCTGACTGAGTGTGGTATAGTTCATCTCCTACTCCGGGCCGCAACTGGCGACACCCATTTGCGGCCCATTTTTATTCAGGTGTTGTCTTTAAATAGTGCGGAGTGTGCGGTGACGGAGTCTGTTCATCATATCGTCATTGTGGGCGGTGGCACAGCGGGCTGGCTGACGGCCGGTATTATCGCGGCGCGCCACAAGAGCCGCATCCAGTCGGGCCGTTTCAGCGTCACCCTGGTCGAATCGCCGAATATCAGCATTGTCGGGGTGGGGGAGGGCACATGGCCCACCTTACGCGGTACGCTGGAAAAGATCGGTGTATCGGAAACGGATTTCTTCCGCGAATGCGATGCCGCCTTCAAGCAAGGCGCGAAATTCGCCAAATGGACGACCGGCACTGACGACGACTATTATTACCACCCCTTGATGTTTCCGCAGGGCTTTACCCAGCAGAATCTGGCGCCGCACTGGCTGCGCGATGGCGGCGGGCGCAGCTTCTGCGATGCGGTGTCGCCGCAGGGCCAGCTTTGCGAAGCTGGTCTGGCGCCGAAAATGATCACCACGCCCGAATATCAGGCCGTGGCCAACTATGCCTATCACCTCGATGCCGGTAAGTTCGCGCCCTTCCTGATGCGCCATTGCACGCAAAAACTGGGCGTGCGTCATGTCCTGGCCGATGTCACCGGGGTCAATCAGGCCGGAAACGGCGATATAATCAGCGTCAGCACCGAGCAGGCGGGTGAGGTGGCGGGCGATCTGTTCGTCGATTGCACAGGCTTTCATGCCCTGCTGCTCGGCAAGGCCCTGGGGGTTCCGTTCCGCGATTGCAGCGATGTCCTGTTCTGCGACACGGCCCTGGCCGTGCAGGTGCCCTTTGATGAAGAGGATGCGCCTCTGGCCTCGCACACCCATTCCACCGCGCTCAAGGCGGGCTGGGTATGGGATATAGCCCTGCCGACGCGGCGCGGGCTGGGCTATGTCTATTCGTCGCGCCACACCAGCGAAGAGGCGGCCCATGAAGAACTGGCCGCCTATGTCGGGCCTAAGTTCAAAGACCTGAAGGTGCGGAAAATTCCGATCCGTTCGGGCCACCGCGAAACCTTCTGGAAAAACAACTGCGTGGCTGTGGGGCTGGCGGCGGGCTTTCTGGAGCCGCTCGAAGCCTCGGCCATCGTGCTGATCGAGCTGTCGGCCAAGCTGATCGCCGAGCAGATGCCGGCCAACCGGCAGGTGATGGACATTATCGCCCGCCGCTTCAACGAGACGACCCTCTATCGCTGGGGCCGCATCATCGATTTCCTGAAACTGCATTACACCCTGACCCAACGCACCGACACCGCCTTCTGGCGCGACAATTGCGACCCGGCCACCATTCCCGAACGGTTGCAAAACCTGATGACCCTGTGGACCTACCAGTCGCCGTGGTTCTTCGATGAGTTTGACCGGCTGGAAGAGGTCTTCCCCGCCGCCAGCTATCAATATGTATTGTATGGCATGGGGTTCAAAACCGAGGTTGAGGACGACGAAGCGGCCGATGCCGTGCGTGCCCGGCGGCTGATGGGGGAAAACCTGGCCCTGACCCAGCGCCTGCGCTCACAACTGCCGAAAAACCGCGACCTGATCCGCAAGATTCATGATTTCGGCCTGCAACCCGTTTAGAGCGGATTGCATTCTGATTGAATCGTTGAAAGGAATGCAAACCGCTCTACATTTTACGTTTTTCCGCATCTCGCCTTCAATTTGTAAGTCAAATGAAACGCGCGTTGCTCTAGTTTTTTGTTTGAGGATGTCCGCTTGCCCCATATCGCCATACTGAACCGTGACGCCCACCATGATCTGCGCGTGCGCCCGCATGGCGTCAATCAGCCCGAAGACCGGATGCATTTCGTGCCCGTAGTGGTCGGTGAATTCGGCCATCTGGTGACGCATTATCCGATCCTGTTCGCCAAGGACGCCGAAACAGGCGCTTTTTTCGCCGGGGCCATGCTCGGCTTCGAGCCGGGCGAGAACCTGTTCGCCGCTGAGCCGCCCAGCCGCGATGTTTACCGCCCGCTCAATCTGCAACGTGTGCCGTTTTTTACCTCCGGCGACAATATCGCCATCGATCTCGATAGTCCGCGCGTCGGGACGCACGCCGATGGTCAGGGTCTGTTCGATGAGACGGGTGGGCCAAGTCCTTATCTGCAAGGGATCATGGGCGTGTTCCAGCAGCTTGTGCCGGGGCTGGAGCGCACGCGCGCCTTTATCGCCCGCCTGCTGCAACTCAGGCTGATCGAACCGGTCACCTTCGACCTGACCTTCGATGACGGGCGCACGATCACGACCGATGGCCTCTACACCATCGATCAGGACGCCCTGCGCGGCCTGCCCGACGAGGCGGCCCTGGCCCTGTTCCGCGACGGTTCCCTGCATCTGATGTCACTGATGATCGCCTCGCTGAAACAGGTGCCGCAACTGGCGCGACGCAAGAATGACCAGTTGACTCAAGGCTTTTCCGGCCTGTCGGGCGCGTTCGGTTAAGGCCTTGACCACGCCCGTCCGCGAAATTTCCGGTTTCGACCGCGCCGACACGGCCCGCTTCCGTGCGGAGATCGTGGCGGCCTGCCAGCCGGTGATCCTGCGCGGACTGGTGGCCGACTGGCCGCTGGTGCAGGCCGAAGCGGCCCTCGGCGATTATCTGACGCCCTTTGCCGTGGCGGGCCAGACCGAGATATTTGTCGGCGCGCCCGCCATTGCCGGTAAATACTATTATGCCGAGGGACTGAGCGGCTTCAATTTCGAGCGCCGCCGTCTGGCCCTGGCCGAGGCCCTGACCCTGACCACCACGCCGCGCGCCGATGCGGCCTCGCCCTCCGTCTATGTCGGTTCGCTGCCGATGGATGACCTGCTGCCGGGCCTGGCTCAGGCCAATCCGATGGGGCTGGCAGGCGGGGCGGGGCGTCTGTGGCTGGGCCATGCCGCCAATGTGTCGCCGCACTATGACGGCTATGACAATCTGGCCTGCGTCATTGCCGGACGGCGGCGCTTTACCCTCTATGCGCCCGATACGATCAGCCGCCTCTATGTCGGCCCCATCGACCATACGATGGCGGGCCAGCCGGTCAGTCTGGCCGCCGCCGCCGATCCGCCCGAGCCCGACCGCTATCCCCTGTTCGAAGCGGTGCGCGCTCAGGCTCTGAGCGCCGAACTGGAAGCGGGCGACGCCCTCTATCTGCCCAAGCTATGGTGGCACAAGGTCGAATCGCTGGCTCCGGTCAATGGCCTGGTCAATTACTGGTGGGACGCCACGGCCTCAGGCCCCGATGCGCCCAATACCGCCATGCTGCTGGCCATGATCGCCATTGCCGAGCGCCCGCCCGCCGAGCGCCATGCCTGGCGCGCCTTTTTCGATCACTATGTCTTTCGCCCCGAAGGTCATCCTCTGGCCCATCTGCCGCCGGAGCAGCACGGCCTGCTGGGGCCGCTGAAGGACAATTACGGCAAGATCCGCGCCTTCGTCATGCACAGGCTGAGGGGCGGTTAGATGAACCCGGATCGCTTACGCAGCCTCGCTATTGTCGGCGGCGGCACTGCCGGCTGGATGGCGGCGGCCAGTCTGGCGCATTTCCTGCGCCCGCTCGGCCTCTCCATCCGGCTGATCGAATCGGACGCCATCGGCACGGTGGGGGTGGGGGAAGCGACGATCCCGCCGATTCTGAACTTCATCCGCTCGCTCGGCATCAACGAGGACGAAATCATCCGCGCCAGCCGTGCCACCTTCAAGCTCGGTATCGAATTCCGCGACTGGACGCGCCTCGGCCACAGCTATCTGCATCCCTTCGGTGCCACCGGTTTCGATATGGAGGGCGTGCCCTTCTATTCGACATGGCTGAAGGCGCACCGTCAGGGAAGCGTCGAGGCATTGGACGATTATTCCCTGATGGCACAGGCGATCCGTCAGGGCCGGTTCATGCGACCGATCGCGGCGCGCACCTCGCCCTTGCACGGCATCACCTATGCCCTGCATTTCGACGCCACCCTCTTTGCCCGCTACCTGCGCGCATATGCCGAGGCACGCGGCGTCATCCGCAGCGAGGGCAGGGTGGAAAGGGTGACGCTGAAGCCTGAAAACGGCTTTATCGACAGCCTGACCCTGGCGAGCGGCGAGACGGTTTCCGCCGATTTTTTCATCGATTGCAGCGGCTTTCGCGGCCTGTTGATCGAAGAGGCCCTGCACACCGGCTATGAGGACTGGACGAACTGGCTGCCCTGCGACCGGGCCATCGCCGTGCAGAGCGAAAGCGCAGGGCCGCCTGCGCCGCACACCCTCGCTACGGCGCGCGAGGCTGGCTGGCAATGGCGCATCCCGCTCCAGCACCGCACCGGCAATGGCTATGTCTATTGCAGCGGCTTCAGCGACGATGAGGCCGCACATGCACGCCTGATGGCCGGGCTGGACGGGAAGGCCAGCGCCGAGCCGCGACCGCTGCGTTTCACCACAGGCCGCCGCCGCCAGAGCTGGAACCGCAATTGTCTGTCGCTAGGTCTGGCCTCCGGCTTTCTCGAACCGCTGGAATCGACCAGCCTGCATCTGGTGCATCGCGGTCTGGCGGTGTTTCTGCAACTGCTGCCCGACCGGCACTGCGCCGCCGCCAACACCGCGCGCTACAACCGCATTTTTGCCAGCGAATATGAGCGTATCCGCGATTTCCTGCTGTTGCACTATACGCAGACCGAGCGCGACGACTCAGACTTCTGGCGCTATTGCCGCGCCCTGCCGAAACCGGATTCGCTGAGCGAGCGGATCGAACTGTTTCGCGCCTATGGCCGTATCCAGCCTGAGGATAATGAGCTGTTTCCGGTGCAGAGCTGGCAATATGTCATGGCGGGGCAGGGCATCATGCCCGCCCAGACCGATCCGATGGCCGACCGTCTCGACCCAGGCCATGTGAGTCAGGTTCTCGATGAACTGCGCACCGTGATTGGCCAATGCGCCGGAGCCATGCCGCTGCATGGTGATTTTCTGAAGCATAACAAGCTGCTGTACGCCTGAAAAATCCTGCGGCCCGTCCCGCCGATCCTGGTCTGGTCATTGGCCTCGCCACGAGCCCGGACGGACGTGCCGCCGCCGGGAGGCGGCCCCATATTGCGACCTTTACCACTCAACATATGGGAGCGCTAACACGGTCTGGATCAATCTTCTGGTTGTGTGTCAGGCCAGGACTTCGCTTGCATCGTGATAAAGACGGGGGTTATCGAAATTTTTTTTCAGGAAGCTATTAAAAAAAACATTGAGTTGCGTTTGAATTAACTATCGGACATCTATGGTTTTTTACGATTTTCGAGGCTAAATTTCGGCACTTGCAGCCTTTAATTGCGTGAAAAGTCTGTAACAGACACCTTGACGTATAAGGCCTTGCCGGATCATTTAGGCCCAAATCGATTTGTTTGCGAATGCTACGCGCGAATAAAGAGGTCGCCTTTTGGATCGCCTTGATCCATAATGGCAGAGTTTGTGCTTTGGCGCAGGCGTGATGCAGACGCAAGAACTGCACGTGCCACGTCAGACACGAGAGGCCCGCTGCAAGAGAACTCAGGCGTTCAAGTCCTGAACCTTGGTAACAGGTCTTTGTTTTTAACACGGGGTAAACGCTTCCCCCTTCAGTCCTTGGTCAGCCCCCAGAGGGTTAAGTCCATAATCAGGAATTGGCGAACAATGCTCGAACACAAGAAATACAACAAATTTGCTGCTCTGCTTGGTGCTGCTGCACTCATGATGAGCACTCCCGTTCTGGCCGTTGCGGCCACGGCGACTCCTCCGGCCGCCGCTTCGGCCGCCGCCAGCGACACTTCGGACATGGCTCCGGCGGCTGACGCCAGCGTGGCGGCTTCTGATGATTCGTCGTCTTCGGCGGCTCCCAAGGAGGAGATCACCTTCGTCACGATGATTTCAGGTGCGTCCTGGATCGTGAAGATGGTCATGCTCATCCTGGCGCTCAGCTCGCTGATCTCGTGGATTCTGCTGATCATGAAGCTGATGGATTTTGCTTCGCTGAACAAGGTCACCACCAACTTCCTCGAAGCCTATCGCGGCGCCCGCTCGATCGCGGACATCAACCGCATCGCCACTTCGGATGAATTCGCTGGTAACCCGCTGGCCGATATGGCCGCCGTGGCGACCGAAGAAGTGCAACTGTCCAAGCAAGCCGGTCTGTCGATCTCCGGCGAACACCGTGGCGCCACCCTGCACCGCGCCGAAGCTTCGGTGGGTGCTGTTCAGGCCGGTCTGGCCAAGCGTCTTTCGGGCGGCCTGGCCTTCCTGGCCTCGGTGGGTTCGACCTCGCCGTTCGTGGGTCTGTTCGGTACGGTTTACGGCATCATGCGTTCGTTTATCGGTATCTCGAACTCGCACACCACCAACCTGGCCGTTGTGGCTCCGGGTATCGCCGAAGCCCTGATGGCGACCGGTATGGGCCTGATCGCCGCTATCCCGGCCGTTGTCATGTACAACATCTTCAACACCAGCATCACCAATTACGGCACGCGCTCTGAGCAATTCGTGTCCGAACTGATGAACTCGCTGTCGCGTCAACTCGACAAAGGGGCATAAGCAGCATGGGAGCCAAGCTATCAGGTGGTGGCGGCTCGAAGTTTCACGTCGAAGCCCAGTCGGAGATCAACGTTACTCCGTTCGTCGACGTCATGCTGGTTTTGCTGATTATCTTCATGGTGGCGGCACCGCTCGCCACCGTGTCGATCGAGGTAAAACTGCCGAAAGCCACGTCGAAGCCACAAGAAAATCCGCCAAAGCCGGTGTATATCACGCTCAAACAAGATGCGAGCCTGTATGTCGGCAACAACGAAACATCGCTTGATGCTCTTGGTGATGACCTTAAAAAAGCGATTGGCCAGCGTGATCCCGAAGAAGAGCGTATTTTTATACGCGCCGACAAGGGCACACGTTACGCCGAGTTTATGAAGGTTATGAACAAGCTGCAGGACGCCGGCTTCTATAGCGTGGCGCTCGAAGGCGAAGATGCTAATCAGTAAAGGGTCTTAATTTATGGAAGAAACACCCCATAGAAAACGTGACCCTATACTTGACCCACCTGAGAGAAAGAATTCCGCTTCTCTCTGGGTTGGTATTGGTGTCGCCGCGGTCATCCACCTTGGTGTGGCCTACTACTTCATAAATGCCAGGTTTCTGCAAAAAGAAGTCAAATATACGGATGAGAAGGTAAAGGTCGATCTGGTGGCTCCGCCGCCACCACCTCCGCCTCCGCCTCCGCCGCCTCCGCCGCCGAAGGCACCGCCGCCACCCGTGGTTCAGCCGCGTGTGTCTCCGCCGGTGCCGAACGTGACGCCGCCGCCGCCGATCCCCGTGCCGCCTGTTCCCAAGGATCAGCACGTGGAATATAAGGCGCCGCCGGTTCAGATGAACCAAAGCACGCCGCCTCCGGCACCTGTCGGTCCGCATTATGTGGAAGGCAAGTGGAGCTATCCGAACGGCGATCAGCTCGCGGATCTCTATCCTTCGCGGGCGGTCGATGATGAGGTTGAGGGTACGGTTACGATTGACTGCGCCATCAATTCGTCGGGCAAGGTTACGTCGTGTGATATCGTCAGCGAAAACCCCAAGGGGTATGGCTTCGGTAGCGCTACGGTCAAGGCCTTCATCCGTTACGCGCACGTCGATCCGAAAACGGTCGGCGGTCAGCTCCGCGATGGCGACCGCAAGAAGTTCACCTATAAGTGGGTGCTCGGCTAAACGGTCGGATACAGAAAATGAAACGCCCCGGAGTTCGCTTCGGGGCGTTTTTTTGCGCCACGTCAAAAATTGACGTTTGCGTCAAATATGTGGCGGCAGTATGCTCCGCCTGTAGAACAAGAAACGATAATGCCCCCACTGTTGATGCAGGTTGATGACAGGCTTGCCGCTCCGGTAAAACTCAGATGCTGAACGACGCGGCGCTGGCCTGCCTTCTGCGTAATCCTCAATCCCGAAGGAGACGCCGATGATCGATGTTATTCGCAGTTATCACACCCCCATTTATGAGCAGAGCCGCGCGCGTTCTATTCCGAAATCCCTGTATTGGGGGATCGGTTTTGCCCTGCTTCTGCATCTTTTGCTGGCCTGGTATCTGATCCACCAGACCTATGGCGGCATGGATGCCGAACCGCCGCGCGAAGCCCCTGCTATGGGCGTCACCATGGTGACCTTGCCGCCGCCGCCGCCCGACGTGCATCGCCAGCCGCCGGTTAATCGTCTTGTGCCGCATGAGTCGCCCCTGCCACCGCCCATCGTGGCCACCACGCCGCTTGATCCGGCGGTGAAGCCCCTGACGGACGCCACGCCGCTCACCCCGCCCGTCATCGATGATGCGCCGCCGCAGGTGACCAGCGGCCCGAAGCCGGGGCCAGCCTTCGTCACGCCGCACTGGACGCGCTTTCCCGACGGCAATGCCCTGGCCAGCTATTATCCGCCGCGGGCTGTGGATAATGAGACGGAGGGCACGAGCACGGTGGAATGCACGGTGATAGATGCCAGGGGCCGCGTGGCCTGTCAGGCCATCAGCGAAACGCCTGAAGGCTATGGCTTCGGCGCGGCCACGGCGCGCATGGTACAGGATCGCGGCCGGGTGGATACCAGCCAGGGCGATATTCGCATCGGCGCCAAGCTGCACACCACGGTCAGGTGGACATTGAACTGAAGCCGCGCTTCATCCTGTACCTGCCGACGTCCCTTATGTATCCGGGGCGTCGGCGGCTTTGGGATAAAATCGGCAAATCAGCGTTTTACGCCGTAAAGGGGCTTGATTGCCGCGCCGCGCCATATTAGAGGATGGCCCCTTGCGATAGCGTGCCGCCTTAGCTCAATTGGTAGAGCGCCAGATTGTGGCTCTGGAGGTAGCTGGTTCGAAACCAGCAGGCGGTACCATCGCAGGCCTTACTGAAAAGTCCGGCCCCAAAGCCAAAAACCGCCATCCTGCCGCATGGCCTTTGGCGGCGGAACCGTTTAACAGGTTCTAAGCTTTTGTTTTGACGCGCATCTCGATCCCAAAAGTGCGTCACACTTTTTGGGATGCGCTCTATGTCTTCCTCCTCGCAATCCATCCTCATTGTCGGCGCGGGCATAGTGGGGCTGTGTAGCGCCGTGGTGTTACAAAGCCGTGGTCACCGCGTTCGTCTGATGGCCCGCGACAAGCCCGAGGCGACGGCATCCGGCGTGGCGGCGGGCATGATCGCCCCGGCGCTGGAGGCCATGAACGAGGCTGATCCGGCCGTGAGCTTTGCCCGACTGACCAGGGCGCAGCAAAACTGGTTCGGGTTGCAACAGGCCTGGCCTGAGCGTGTGCGCGCCCGCCTGCCGGTCTGGTCGGCCACGCCGAGCTATTATCTGTGGCGCAGCGACGATAGCGAGGGCAGGGCGCGTCTGGCCCTGACCGGTGCGCACCTGACCGAGGCCGATGCCGCCACGCGCGCGCATTTCGGGATCGATGACCGTCTGGAAGCCGTGCATGTGGCCGGTGACTGGAGTGTGCCCTCGGTCTGGCTGATGGCCGAACTGGCGGCGCATTTCGCGCGGCTTGGCGGGCAATATATTCGTGGTGAGGCCGATGCTGTCGAAAGCGGGCGGGTTCATCTGCGCGATGGCGGCTGGCTTATGGCAGACCATGTGATCATCGCCGCCGGTCAGGCAGGGCACAGCCTGCGCGCGATGGTGCCGTCGCTGGCTCATCTCAGCCCGATCAAGGGCCATATGCTGGATCTGCCGGAAAGGATCGCGCGTGGCGTGTTGCGCGCCGCCTCCGGTTATCTGGCCATGCAGGTGCAAGGCGCGAAATTCGGTGCCACGATGGAGGCGGGCCGTGACGATTCGGGTATCGATCCGCTGGCCGTCGCCGATCTGAAGGCGCGGGCGCAAGCGCTGTTTCCGGGCCTCGACCTGCATCATGCCGTGGCGCGCACCGGCGTGCGCGCCGCCACGCCCGATGGCTGGCCGTTGATCGGGCGTGATCCGTCTTCGGGCGTCTGGCTGGCCACGGGGATGCGCCGTAATGGCTATGTCTTCGCGCCGATGGCGGCTCAGGCCCTGCTGGATATGATCGAAGGCCGGGAAACCGTCGGCTGCGAAGCCTGTCGTCCTGGGCGGTTTTCTGAATATTAACCTGAAATTAACCCTGCGGGCGGCAAAATCTGCCTACAGGTCATATTTCCATGCGTATGTTCATCAGCCCCACACCCGATCCCGCCACCCTGATGCAGGGCGCGCAAAACCTCGTCGGCACGGTCGGCACCGGGGTGATGGGCGCCATTCAGCGCGCCGCCGCCGCTACGGGGGTCGATTTTGGTTATCTGGTCAAGACCGCCCAGCGCGAAAGTTCGCTCAATCCCAATGCCCGCGCCCCCACCTCGTCGGCGGCGGGGCTGTTTCAGTTCATCGAGCAGACCTGGCTTGGCATGGTCAAGGCCAATGGCGCACGCCACGGCTATGGCAGCTATGCTGACCAGATCGTCAAGGGGCGTGATGGCCGCTTCCACGTCAGCGATCCGGCGGCGCGCAAACAGGTGCTGGCCCTGCGCTTTAATCCTGACGCCAATGCGGTGATGGCCGCTGAAATGACGGCTGGCCATGCCGCCTACCTGCGCGGACGAATCGGTCGTGATCCCACACAGGGCGAACTTTACGCCGCCCATTTTCTTGGCCCCGATGGCGCCGCCGACCTGATTCAGGCCGCTGCCACCCGCCCTCAGGCCACGGCGGCCAGTCTGTTTCCGCAAGCCGCGCGCGCCAATCACAATATCTTTTACAGTCATGGCCGCGCCCTGGCGGTCAGCGAGGTCATGGCCAATCTGACGCGCGTGGGCGGCAATCAGCCCGTGCAGACCACGCCGCAGGCACCGGAGATCGACAGCTCGCCGGTTACCCTGGCGCGCGTCAATCAGTTGCGCAATGATCAGGCGGTTTTGTCGCTGATCTTCGGCGATGGCGATCAGAAGGGGTTGTTGTTCGCCACCCAGCTCATGTCGGGTTTCGGGCCGGGAGGATCGGGTGAAGACGGCGATCAGCCCGACGATTCGGCCAGTTCGTTGATGAGCGGCCTGCCGGGCCTCGGCGGCGGCGGCGGGGTGCTCGGTTAGAGGGTTTCCCCAAAAAGTGGAGTGACGTTTTGGATAAGGAAGAGTGGTAAAGCAAAAACTGAAAGCGCCGCCCTGATTCAATCGGATCGAAAAGCGCACTCAGAGCATCATGCCAAAAGTGGATGCCACTTTTTGGAAAAATGATGCGTAAGCAAAGACTTAGAGCGAGATGACGAGTCTACCTAAAGTCATCTTGCTCTAAGACGTGACCCGGATCAGGGCGCGGGCCAGGCTTTCCGGCGATTGCGGCAGCAGAAGGGGCTTATAGCCCAATGCCTGAAGCGACTCGGCCTGGTCGCCATCGGGCAGCAGGATCAGGATAGTGAGGTCGCCGATGTCGCCTGCGTCCTTCTGACTGGCGCGCAGGGCTGCGGCAAAGGCGGCCAGCCTGGCGCGGGCGGTTTCGTCTTCCAGGTTTTCAACACGGCCAAGACTGATCACGCAGGCGTCGATTTCGGCCTTCCTGGCCAGGCTCAGGCCGCGTTCGCGCGAGGTCGAGGTCAGGCACTTGTGACCGAGATGTTCGAGGGCATCGCGCAGTTCGTGCGAGTGCAGGCTGTCATTGGCGATCAGCAGCACGCGCAGCGAGGCGTCGGATGCGGCGGCAGTCTCGGCTTCAGCCGGGCGTGGCGGAGCGGAGGCTGCGGTATCAAACGGCAGGTCGAGCCAGAATTTCGAGCCGACATCGAGCGTGCTTTCGCCGCCGGCGTGGCCGCCCATCAGTTCGGCCAGTGAGCGCGACAGGCTGAGGCCCAGACCGGCGCCTGATGATCCCGCCGAGGTGCGCGCGATGCGCACATGCGGGCGAAAAACCTGCGCCAGTTCGGCGGTGTTCAGGCCGGGGCCGGAATCAACCACCTCGATGCGCAGCAAACCTTCGGGCAGGCTGGCCAGTTTCAGCTCGACGCGACCCTGGCGCGTGTAGAGCAGGGCGTTCGACAAAAGATGGGCCAGCACCTGCTCGACACGGTGTTCGTCGCCGAGCGCTGCACCGGAGGCGGGCAGGGCCTCGGCATTATAGCTGAAGATCAGCCCCTTGCTCTGCGCCAGCGCGTTAAACTGCGCCATCATCTTGCGGCAGATCAGATCGATGTCGAGCGGGCGGGTGTCGAGTTCGATCCGCCCGGAGGCGGCTGTATCATTATCGAAGGTGGTGGTGAGAATGGTCTGGAGGTGGCTGATTTCGACCAGCGACGAATCGACATACTGGCGCGGCGCCGGTGCGCGTGTCAGGTGGGTCAGGCCCTGCAACAGGTTTTGTTCTATGCCTTTGAGGCCCGTCTGCACCTCGCGCGACAGAGTTTCCATCAGGGCCATGCGCGCCTCGGTCTGGGCTTGCGCTTCGGTGCGCGCCATTTCGCGTTCGCGCGCCAGTTCGAGCTGACCATGTTCGAGCAGATAATGCTCCTGCATATGGCGGTTGAGCACGAAGCCCATAGCCAGGGCCAGGGCCAGGCCGCCGGTCATGATCTGGGTGATCTGCGGATCGTGCGGAAAGGTCTGGAGCGCCAGCAGCGGCCCGGCCATGGCGAGAGGGCCCAGAATCAGCAGGCAGATCAGCACGGGTGCCGAAAAGAAGATGATGCCAGCCGCCGTACCGGCGCAGATCATCAGCAGCATTTCAGGATGCAGGCCATAGACCGCCGTGCTCAGGGAAATGCCGATCAGGGTCAGGGCCCACATGCCGCCCGCCACAAAATGACGGCTCAGGCGTGGCTTCAGCCCATGCGGATCATGTTCAAGGCGGCGCAGGGCCGCGCGCAGGCCAAGAAAGACCGACCAGTTGATGGTGAAGACGGCCAGGTAAACACCCAGCAGCCAGTCCGGCAGGCTGAAATGGCCCACCCACAGAAGAAGCGGTAATCCAATGCCAAAAAAACCGGCAGCATAGATGCCCAGCCGCGTCTGCGCCTTCAGCCCGTAATCAAGCACAACCTCATCGCGTGACGGGGCCGATACGGCCTTAGGGGCGTAGCCGGAGGTGGGGACAATGGCGTTCATGCGGGCGAGCCTAGGGCATAACCGTTGCTTTACGGTTACCTGCACCGGCAAAAAGGTAAATTAGCGATGTGGTTTTACGCGCCCAGGTAGCGCGGGGTGGTTAAAAAGACCTGCGGATGAGGGTGGATAAAGGATTCGTTAGGGATACGGCGCGACACTTGGTTTTCAAGGATTTTTCCAAGAGATTCGCCGTCATGACCGCACCCCTTTACGCCTCCGCCCGCACGCCTCTCAGCCATACGGACATCGAACGTCTGGTGAAGAGCGAAAATGCCGATGACCGCGCCGTGGCCACGCACAAGGTTTGCCGCGTCATGGAACGCAGCGTCCTTTCGGCAGGCGAACGCGCCGCAGCGCAGGAAATCATCCGTATGCTGGCCGCCGACGCCGCCGAACTGGTGCGGCGCGCCCTGGCCGTGACCCTGCGCACCTCCGATCTTCTGCCGCATGATGTGGCCATCAAACTGGCTCAGGACACGTTAAGCGTGGCCCTGCCGGTGCTCAGTCATTCGCCGCTGTTTTCCGACGCCGACCTGACCGAAATCATCCGCAGCGGCGGCCCGATGCGCCAGGTGGCGGTGGCCCGGCGCGAAGTCCTGTCTGAAACCGTGACCTCCGCCCTGGCCGACGGCGCGGTAGAGGAGGCGGTGGTCATTGCCTGCGCCAATGATAATGCCCGGTTTTCGGAAAGCGGCATCAGCCGCGTCATGGACCGTTTCGGCACATCCGAAGTGGTGCACAGCGTACTGATCAATCGCGCCATGCTGCCGGTATCGATCTCGGAGCGGCTCGTGCATGTGGTGTCGGCGGCCTTGCGTGAACACCTGGTGTCGCGCCACGCCATCAGCCCCGAAACGGCGACGGACATCACCACGGCGGCGCAGGAACGCGCCACGCTCGACCTCAATGATCAGGCCGGCAACAGCCGTGATCCGCAGGTTCTGGCCCGCCACCTCCATGCCAATGGCCGCCTGACACCATCGCTGATGCTGCGGGCGCTGGTGCGTGGCCATATGAGCTTTTTCGAACATGCCCTGGCTGAGTTGTCCGGCGTGCCGCACGCCCGCACCTGGCTGATGGTGCATGACGCCGGAATGCTGGGCCTGCGCGCGGTCTATGACCGGGCGGGAATGCCTGCACGTCTCTTCCAGACCTTCCGCATCGCCGTCGATACCTGGCGCGATCTGCAAGCCGAGGCGGGCCATCTCGATCCGGCGCGCTTTCAGTCACGCCTGATCGAACGTTTCCTGACGCAGGCCCCCTATGCGTCGCGCGAAGATCTGACCTATCTCTATGAGCGGCTCGACCGTGATCCGCAGGGCCGCCGCCGCACAGGCGAAACCGCGCCCGCCAACGACATGGCCAGGGCCGCGTAACCCAACAGCTTTCCGCCCACAAAAAAGGCCGCAGCGTGCGGCCTTTTTCATGCAGGTTTCTTGAGAAATCAGGTGTTGAGGCCGATCTTGTCGAGATGTTCCTTGACGCGGGCTTCAAGGGTTTCGGACAGGATCTTGCCGACGGGATGCCCCTCGGCCTTGATCTTGTCGCGCACAATGGCGCGGATGGCGTCGAGATGGGCCTCCACCAGCATACGCGGTGCCTGGGCGCGTTTTTCGGGTTCATCGAGCATCTTGCACAGCGAGCCTGCCATGCGGCTGATCAGCGGATAGCCATAGGTGGTGCCCAGTCCTTTCAGATCATGGGCGCGGTAGAAGAGCTGATCGCTGTTTTGCGGATTAAGCCCCTCTTCCTTGATCACGGCCTGAACGTCTTCCAGCTTCTTGATCTCATCGAGCAGCCAGTCCTCAAAATGGCTGGACAGGTCGGCCAGAGCGGCCTCGGCCTTGGCGATCGCCTCCTGGTCAAGCGCTCCCAGACGGCCGCCCACCTTGGCGCGCAGCGTATTGGGAACCTGAATGATCTGGGCTTTTTCCGACATGGGGACTCCTGAATGGCCGGTCACGCTTCGCCCTGACCATAGACCGGGGACATTTAAGAAGCGCTAATGCGTGACAAAAAAGGTCGGGTTTCGTCACGAAACGAACTGTTCGGCCATGACACGCTCGTCATAACCATTGCCGGCGTCGAACAGCAGGGTGGCCTTCAGGTCTTCGGCCTCGGCAATATCGACGCTGATCACATCGCGTACATCGAAGGTATCGGCGGCGGCGCTGATCGGGCGCTTGTCGGCCTCCAGCGCCTCGATACGCACCTGGGCCGTGTGGGGCAGGATGGCGCCGCGCCAGCGCCGGGGCCGGAAGGCGCTGATCGGTGTCAGCGCCAGAGCCTTGGCGGTCAGCGGGATGATCGGGCCGTGCGCCGACAGATTATAGGCGGTGGAACCGGCGGGTGTGGCCACCATCGCGCCGTCGCACATCAGTTCATCGAGCCGCACCTTGCCATCGATCAGGATGCGCAGCTTGGCCCCCTGATGCGACTGGCGTAACAGCGACACCTCATTGAAGGCCAGCGCCGTGCGCACCTCGCCCGAACGGGTCTGGGCGGTCATGCTGAGCGGGCTGATCAGCGTGCTTTCGCTCTTGAGAATGCGTTCGAGAAGCTGCTCCTCGGCATAGTCGTTGAGCAGGAAGCCGACGCTGCCGCGGTTCATGCCGAAGATCGGAATCTGATCCTTCAGATAGCGGTGGACGGTTTGCAGCAGGAAGCCATCGCCACCCAGAGCCACCACAACATCCGGGTTTGACGACGCGCCGTAAAGCGCCTTCAGCCGGTCGCAGGCGGCCTGAGCTTCGGGGCGGTCGGAGGCGGTGAAATCGAGGCGAAGAGACATGCGGGGTGCGGGGCAGGCTGAAGGGAATGTCCTGTCTAACGTGTTTTAACGGCTCTCGTCCAAGAAAATACGATCCGCCAGGCTGTCAATATGCGTTGGGGGCAGGCGGCAGGCCGGCGCGCAGTCGCCTGAGCGCCTCTTCGGGCGAAAGGTCAAATACCGACAGGAGCAGTGGTTTTTGCGCCTCTTTCACCAACGGCGCACCGCAATGGGCGGCCTGCCATCCGGCCAGCATCCGGCCGAAGGCGGCGCGGTCGAACGACAGGGCGCACACAGTCAGGGCCAGGGGCACGGCGGAAGGCCCTTGCAGGGCGCGCCACAGACGGTATGTATCGCAACCGAGACGCCGGGCGCTGTCGCGCGTGAAGCCTGCCGCATCGCCGCCGCGCAACCGGGCCATCAGGCGCAGATTATCCTGAGACAGATGGGCGTCCGTGGCCAGTTGCGCCCTGGCGTGGTGCAAACCCGGATGGCTGAAAACGGCGGCGCGCACCTCTTCGTTTCCGGCGGCGCGTGTGGCGATGAAGACCTGATCCTCAGCGTCGAAATCCAGTGTGCTATTGGCGATCAGAGCCAGCACAACCGTATCGCGCTGCGTCCGCAGCAGCGCCTTGATTACCCGCCAGTCGAGACCGGGCCGGGCGGCGATCAGGCGGTGATGGGCTTCGCCGGTGACCATGATCAGGGCCAGCAGGGCCTGCGGCGTCAGGGCGGGCAGATGGGCGCGCAACAGCGGCGCAGCCAGATCCAGCGGCATCTGGCACAGGCGCACCACCAGATCCTGTACCGCCACGGGCAGGCCGTGCGTTGTGGCCTCGTCGGCTCCGGCCTGATCAGGCTGTTGCACAGCCGCTTCCGCCGCCAGCGGCTTGGCCGTCAGCGGTTCGGAACCGTCGGTGCGGGGCAGGGCGGAGGTGATCAATAAAAAACAGGGCCTGTTGTGTAGAATCGCTTGAGATCAGAGTCTGAGCATACAGGGTGAAGACTTGTTTAATAAGCGTTCACCACGATTTTCGACATAAGTGCGAAAAAAAGCGCCGCATGTTAATCTTGTCTCAATCGACGGTTTTTAAGGTTGGCTCAGTTCAGAGTAGCCTTTCACAAGGACGACCATGTCCGATTTCGATCCTGAAAGCCAGATTGCGTCCAGGCCAGCCCCGCGATTACCTGCTGGTGACCGCGAACGTCTGATGCTTGAACACGAAGATGCCGTCGAGATCGTCGAGCGTCTGCGTGAAACCCATGCCGCCAGCGATGGACATGCGTTTCTGCTCAAGCTTGATACGCTGATCGTTCGTCTCGGTGCCCGCTGGGAGATGAAGCGCGAGCTGGTTTTCGAGCATCTGAAAACGGCTTTTGAGCGTCAGTATGCCGAACCGAACTGGTGCATTCCCATCCATCAGGACGCCTGGCTGGCCATGCTGCCGGAAACGGGTTCGCGCAAGGGGGCCCTGTTCGTGACCGAGCTGTGGCGCGATCTGTGCGGTTTTTTCGTCGGCGACATGTCCGCGCTGGAGGTGCCGCTTTACAGTGTGCTCGTCGAGGATGTCGATTGTTTTACGATCAACAGGATCGATCTCAAGACTTTTTTCGACGCTGAGGAAAGCGACAATGCGCCGATCAAGGCGCGCACCGGCGGCTTTCAGCCTGACGAAGGCCAGACGGGCGCTCAAACGCGCCCGGTGATCGTGGCGGCCACGGTCACCCATGCCGGACGCAATCTGAAGGTGGCCAGTTCGATCGAGCCCCTGTTCGAGATGAAGAAGATGGCCATGATCGGTCATCGCCTCGAATCTATGGTGATGGAAAATCTCGATAATGGCCTGCTTGATCGCAAGGCATTGGCCAATCTCGACTGGGGTTTACGCGAACTGGTTGACATTACCAATATTCATCAGGGCCTGAAACTGCTGCGGATGCGTACGCCAGAACAGCGTAAGATGCTGATGGTCGTACCTGCGGCCTTTTCAACCTTTGCATCGGGGCGCGCCCGCCAGATGATCACCCAGGAAGTGGCGCGCGCGGCGACGGAGATGAGGCTGAAGGTTCTGTTTGAAATCCGAGGGCTGGATGGTGTGCCGCCACACCGGATTTTGGAAATCGTCTCGATGATCAAACCGTTTTGCATGACGGTGGTGGGATCGGTCAATGCCGACCGCAAGGCGATCAGTGTGCTTAATAAGTGCGGGCTTTCCGGTGTATGCATCGAATATGACGGTGCCAGGCGCGACGAAGAGGCCTTACGTGAGTACCTGACCATGCTCAGCCAGACCGCCAAGGCATCCGCCGGGGCCTGCATGATTCAGGGGTTTGAAAATTATCGCCAGATGGCCGTGGCGCGGCTGGCGGGTGTGACCCATGCCAGCATCAAGACAGCGGCCCTGATGTCGCCGCGCGTCCCATCAGCAGAGCCGGTGCATGAAGACGAAGGCACGGCTCATACAGCCTGAAATCGGAGTCCCCTGAAAATCGTAGCGGCTGCTGACAGATTTAGGAGGCGACTTGAGGCAAGAAAGTTTATAGGTGTGTCCTGTCAGGCGAAGCCTGATGCGAAGCATGTGTGAAATGTGCATGTTCGCTTAGGGATTGAGTCTAGGGTTTTGTGCCGGGCTGCGCTGCAATGGGCTCAGCATCATCATGAAAAAGCGATCAGGATAAAACGACGCATGTATTCGGGGAAGAAGATGGGGATCAGGCCGCAATGGCTGGCGGCGGGTCTGTTGGTTGTCATGACGACGACGGGGCTGTCGGGCTGCGCAAAGCCCAAGGCTGACAATGCCAGTGCCGCCTCCCGTGCGGCGGTTGTCAATTACGCCGTGGTGCAGCAGGTGGCCGCGCCCGAACATATTACCGGCACCGGCACGGTCAGCGCCTGGCAGGAAGTGCCGGTCGGCGCTGAAACCGGCGGCCTGACCGCCGTGGCCCTGCTGGCCGACGAAGGCCAGAGCGTCAAACAGGGTCAGCCCCTGCTGAAGATGGACGATGTGCTGCTCCAGGCCCAGCTCAAGCAGGCCAGCGCCAATTACGATCAGGCGAATAAAGCCTATCAGCGCGCCAATACGCTTTTCAAACAGGGCTATCTGTCCGCCGCCGGCCTCGATCAGGCGCAGGCTTCCATGCTGACCACCCAGGCCGCGCTCGAAACCGCCCAGACGCAATTATCGCTGGCCACGGTGCGCGCGCCGGTGGCGGGCATCGTCACCTCGCGCAAGGCCGTGCTCGGCCAGATCGTCCAGGCGGGGGCCGAACTGTTCCGCATCGTGCGTGACGGGCGTGTCGAACTCAATATGGAGGTGGTCGAGGGCGATCTGCACGACATCCAGCCGGGCATGAGCGCCGTGGTGACCAGCGAATCGACCGGCCCCGTCAATGGCACGGTGCGCATCGTCACGCCGCAGGTCGATCCCGATACGCGGCTCGGCTATGCGCGCATCAGCGTGCCGTGGTCTTCGGGCCTGCGTCCTGGCATGTTTGCGCAAGGTTCGATCGACGCGGGCATTCAGAATGTGCTGACCGTGCCGCAATCGGCCATTGTCTATGCGCAGAACCAGCCCGCCGTCTATTATGTCGGCAGCGACAACAAGGCGCATCTGCGCAAGGTGACGCTCGGCGATCATCTCGGCAAGGATGTGGTGATCAAGACGGGCGTCAGCGCCGGTGATCGCGTGGTTACCACGGGCGCGGGCTTCCTGAATGACGGCGACATGGTCAGGCTGGCCGGTGCGGCTCAGGTGTCTTCGGGCACTGAAGCGACCGGAGGTTAAGCCATGTCGAGCGCTTCCGGTTCCCAGACGCCGCGTCCCGGTTCGGGCGGCTTTCAGATTTCGTCGTGGTCGATCCGCAATCCGATCCCGACCGTGGTTTTCTTCCTGGTGATGACCATTGCCGGCATCATGGGTTTCCAGTCCCTGCGCGTCAATAACTGGCCCGACATTGATTTTCCGATTGTCGTGGTCACGGTGGTGCGTTCGGGCGCTGCGCCTGAAGAACTGCAAAACCAGGTGACACGCATCATCGAGGATTCGGTGTCGGGGCTCGGCGGGGTGCGCCATATCCAGTCTTTCGTCAATGAGGGTGTCTCCACCACTATGGTGACCTTCCAGCTTGATGTTGATCTGGAAAAGGCTACCAATGATGTGCGTAATGCGGTGGCCAGCGTGCGCTCCAACCTGCCGGGCGATGTGCAGGATCCGATTGTGTCGCGCGTCGATAATGCGCAGGGCCAACCGCTGCTGACCTATGTGATCCGCGCCGATAATATGTCGCCGGAAGATCTGAGCTGGTACGTCGATAATGATGTCGCCAAGAAGGCTCTGGCGGTCAAGGGCGTGTCATCCCTGACGCGCAATGGCGGCGTTGACCGCGAAATCCGCGTCGAACTCGATCCGGCCAAGCTGGCGGCGCTGGGCGCGACGGCCAGCGATATTTCCAGTCAGTTGCGCAATTTCAACGTCAATATGCCGGGCGGTCGCTTCAATGCCGGCACGTCGGAGCAAACCATCCGCACGCTGGGCGGTGCCGACAGCATCGCTCAGTTATCCGATATGCGCATTACTCTGGCCAGCGGTCAGACCGTGCGGCTCGGCGATCTCGGCACGGTGACCGACACCTGGTCGGAGCCGCGCACTCGCGCCCGTTATAATGGCAATGAGGTGGTCGGTTTCTCGATCGAACGCACGCGCGGCACCTCGGAAAAGGGCGTGGCCGAAGGGGTGCGCGCCGCCATCGCCAAACTGCGCGCCGAAAATCCGCACGTCCAGATCGAGGAGGTGGCGTCGTCGGTCAATGAGGTCAATCGCAGCTTCGATTCGTCGATGGAGGCGCTGGTGATAGGCGCGCTGCTGGCCGTGGCCGTGGTGTTCCTGTTCCTGCGTGACTGGCGCGCCACCCTGGTTTCGGCCGTGGCCATGCCGATGTCGCTTCTGCCCACCTTCTATGTGATGAGCGTGCTCAACCAGTCGTTCAATATCGTGACCCTGCTGGCCCTGTCCCTGACCATCGGTATTCTGGTCGATGACGCCATCGTCGAAATCGAAAACATCGTGCGTCACATGCGCGAGGGCAAGAAACCCTATCCGGCGGCGATTGAGGCCGCCGACGAAATCGGCCTGGCCGTGGTGGCGACCACCGCCACCCTGATCGCCGTGTTTGCCCCCACCGGCTTTATGCCGGGCATTGTCGGTCAGTTCTTCAAGAGTTTCGCCATTGCCTCCTGCGTCAGCGTCTTCTTCTCGCTGGTGGTGGCGCGCACGCTGACGCCGCTGATGGGCGCCTATCTGCTGCGCAACGATGTCAAGCACGACCACGACAAGCCGTTCTGGATGGACGGCTATCAGAAGCTGCTGCACTGGTGCCTGTCGGGCCATGTCAAATGGCGCTCGGCCCTGCTGTTTCATGGCATTGTTATCGGGCTGGTCTTCGGCATTCTCGCCGCCGCCCGCAGCGCGCTGGTGCCGGGCATCATTGCGGTTGTCGCGGTGGTGGTGTTCGGTCTTTTGGCCTTGCTGGCGCGCCAGACCTATATGAAAACGCGCTGGGCGACGCTCGAACTGGGTCTGTTGTTAGGCCTGCTGTTCGGTATGGGCGGTTTCTTCATGATGAACGGGCCGGTGATGACGGCGGCCAAGGCGGCGGCCCCGCACGGCAAGGCAGCGGTCAAGGCGGCTGTGGCGGCGGCGTCCCACGCGCCCAATCCGATGGCCGTACCCGGTCTGGTCATGGCCGTGATCGCCGTGATCCTGATCGCCGGTGCCATCTTCCTGTGTACGCGGTTCAAAACCTCCTATCTCAATGCGCGCTGGGCCGTGGTCATTATGGGCACCTGCTTCTTTATCGGCTCGATTGCCCTGGTCGTCACCCTGCCGCAGGACAATATTCCGGCGTCTGATAATTCCATGTCGGTGATGAGCATTTCCCTGCCGCCCGGCTCCACGCTGGATGAAACCGACGCCGTGGTCATGAAGATCGGCAAACAATTGCGCGCCATGCCCGAAGTGGTATCCACCTATGCTTCGGAAAACATGGAATCGGCGACCATGACCATCAATCTGGTGCCAAAGGACAAGCGCAAGGATTCTCAGGCGCAATTTGAGCAAGCCTTCTCGAAAAAGCTGCGCGATTATCCTGGCGTGCGCGCCTCCTTCGGTTCCGATCAGGGCGGCGGTGGCACGGGCGTGGCCTATATCGTGGCCTCGGATAACGCGCCGCTTCTGGCCTCGACCGGGGCCGAACTGCAACGTGAAATGATGGGACTGTCGCAACTGACCAATGTGCGTTCGGCCGATAATCTGACGCGGCCGGAAATCGAAATCACGCCGAAACCCGATCAGGCGGCCCTGATGGGCGTTTCCACCGCCACCATTTCCTCGGCGGCGCGCGTGGCCACGATGGGCGACATCGATCAGGTACTGGCCAAATATAATGATGGCGACCGGCAGATTCCGATCCGCGTCCTGCTGAAAGCCAATGCGCTCGATAATGTCAACAATCTCGCCAATCTGATGGTGCCGACCAAATACGGCACCTCGGTGCCGCTGACGGCGGTGGCCGACATCTCCTATGGCGCGGGCCCGATCCAGATCAACCGTATCGACCGGACGCGCGTCACCACCATTTCGGCCGACCTCAATGGCGTGCCGCAGGGGCCTGCCGATAATGCCGTCAAGAACCTGCCGATCATGCAAAAGATCGCGGCGGGCCAGATTCCGGGCGTCCACACGATCATCAACCCCAATACCGAAGACTTTGTTGAGATGGTGCCCAATTTCATCATCGCCATCGCCACCGGTATTGGCCTGATGTACATTGTGCTGGTGCTGCTGTTCGGGTCTTTCTCGCACCCCTTCACCATCATGATGGCCCTGCCTCTGTGCTATGGCGGTGCCTTTATCGGCCTGATCGCCTGTCACCTGAGCCTGAGTATGCCGGCCTATATCGGCCTGATCATGCTGACCGGTATTGCCGCCAAGAATTCGATCCTGCTGGTCGAATACGCTATGGTGTCGATGAAGCTGGGTGTGACGCGCACCGAAGCCCTGATGGATGCGGCGCGCAAACGGGCCCGTCCGATCGTCATGACCACAGTGGCGATGGGGGCGGGCATGATCCCGGTGGCGGTCGGCAATGACAGCTTCCGTCAGCCGATGGCCGTGGCTGTGATCGGCGGTCTGATCACCTCGACGCTTTTGTCGCTTTTGTTCATCCCCGTCATGTACACCATCGTCGATCAGGTTTCGAACTTCTTCGGCAAGCGGATTTCCCCGGCCTTCCATGCCCAGGGCAAGGAAGAACCGACGGAGTAAAAGCCGCTGCAAAACCATAACAAAAGCCCTCCGGTGTTGGCCGGAGGGCTTTTGTTATGTGCGCTGTGCGTCATTCTGCTTCAGCCTAATCCTCGTCACGAATCCGCGGCACGGGCGTGATCTTGATGGCCATGATCTGATTGCGCTGCTTGCGCATGATCTGGAACTTGCGATCATAAAAGATGAAGGTCTGGCCCGGTTCAGGGATGGTGCGCGCCTCGTGGATGACAAGGCCCGCCACGGTGACGGCGTCCTCGTCGGGCAGGTTCCAATCCAGACAGCGGTTGAGATCGCGGATGGCGAGGTCGCCATCGACATGGATCGAACCATCGGACTGACGACGGATGGCGGTCATGACCGCATCGTGCTCATCATCGATTTCGCCGACGATTTCTTCCAGAATATCCTCCAGCGTCACCAGTCCCTGAAGCGCGCCATATTCATCGACCACCAGGGCGAAGTGGGTCTTTTTCTTGAGGAAGGCGGCGAGCTGATCCTTCAGATTGCTGGTATCGGGGATGAACCACGGCTGGCGGGCAATCGCCATCACATCGACCTTTTCCACCTGGCCGTGGGCGCGGGTCACCGCCGCCATCAGGTCGCGGGCGTGCAGGATGCCGATGATGTTTTCGGTATTATCCTTATAAAGGGGGATGCGCGTATGGCTGAAATTGAGGGCCGCCTCGATGATGTCCGAGGTCGGCAATCCGGCGTCAATCATGTCGATCGACTTGCGGTGCACCATGATCTGGCTGACATCGAGATCGGCCAGATCGAGCACGCCGCGGAACATATTGCGGTCGTCGCTTTTGACCGCGCCTTCCTCATGGTGATATTCGACCGCGCCGCGAATCTCCTCATGCGCCGCCAGCACATCGACCTCCATCGACAATTGCACGCCGAACAGGCGCAAGGTGCCGCGCACGAACCACTGCACAGCGTTGATGATCGGCCCCAGCAGCACCACGGCCCACAGGACGGGGCGCGACATGAAGCGCGCCACGTCGTCGGGCCGCATAATGGCCAGGGTTTTCGGCAGAACCTCGGCGAAGACCAGCACCAGCACGGTCATGATGGCGGTGGAGATGGCGGTGCCCCACGCGCCGGGAATGGCGCGCTCGATCGAGACGGTAGCGATGGCCGAGGCGCCGATATTGAGCACATTTTGCAAAAGCAGGATCGCGCCGATCATCCGCTCCTGATTGGACAGCAGGCGATTGACGCGCTTGGCGGCGCGGTTGCCTTCGCGCTCCAACTGGTGCATCCGCCCGCGTGAGGCGGCGGTCAGCGAGGTTTCGCCAGCGCTGAACAGGGCTGAAATCGCCAGGATGACGAACAGCATCGGGACGAGGGCGAGCAGGGTGCCGATCAGCATGGCTGGTTCTCGCTTTCCGAAACTCGTTTCGGCAAGGGCGACTGCCCGCCCGACTTCAAAAGTAAGGGCAACTGAATGAGGATCAGCATGACTGATCTTCATTCAGTTGCGCGCCGTCCATGATCAGAAAGTCGCAGATGGCGGCGCGCGCGACCTTTTTCGCCACGAAGGCGCGGCCGATCCCGCGCACCAGCACAAAGGTCAGGTCGCCGCCCTCGGCTTTTTTATCATGGCCCATATGGTCAAGCAGGCGCGCGGCATTGAAAGGCGTATTGCGGCCATCCTGCCAGAGGATGTCGCTCATTTTGGTTGGCAGGCCAGCGTGGGCGATGGCACGCACGGCGCGTTCTTCCTCCGTCTCGGTGCATTCACCGGTCAGCGCGCTGTAGCGGAAGGCCTGACACATGCCGATGGCCACGGCCTCGCCGTGCAGGAGCTGGTCACCAAAACCCACCTCGGCTTCGAGGGCATGGCCGAAGGTGTGGCCGAGATTGAGCAGGGCGCGCACACCGCCTTCGCGCTCATCCTGAGCCACGATCTCGGCCTTCATCTCAACGCTGCGTCCGATGGCGTGGAGCAGGGCGTCGGGTTCGAGCGCCAGCACCTTGTCGTCATTGGCCTCCAGCCACGTAAAGAAGTCGCGGTCGCCGAGCAGGCCATATTTGATGATCTCGGCATAACCGCAGCGGATTTCGCGCACCGGCAGGGTTTTCAGCACGTCGAGATCGCACAGGACAAGCCGTGGCTGCCAGAAGCTGCCGATCAGATTCTTGCCGCGCTCGTGGTCGATGGCCGTTTTGCCGCCCACCGACGAATCGACCTGGGCCAGTACCGAGGTCGGCATCTGGATGAAATCTATGCCGCGCATATAGATGGCGCAGGCAAAGCCGGTCAGGTCGCCGATTACGCCGCCGCCCAGCGCGATCACCACATCCTTGCGGTCAAGGCCGCAATCGATCATGGCGTCGATGACGTATTTCAGCCCGTCGAACGATTTCGAGGTTTCACCGGCGGGTACGGTGATCAGGTGCGTCTTGTGGCCCGCCGCCTCGAACTGCTTGAGGATACCTTGCGCGTGCAGCGGCCCGACGTTGCTGTCGGTGACCATGACCACGCGCTTATTGGTGAGGAAGGGCCCGACCCAGGTTTCGGCCTCGCTCAGCAGGCCCTGACCGACGATCACGTCATAGGGTTTGAAGCCTTCGCCGGAAACGGGGATGCGGCGGTAATCGGTGGTCATGGGGCAGGTTTCCGGTGGTCTTGGGTCTGGATATGGGCACGCAAGGCTTCGATCACGAGTTCGAGGGCGCGGGTATGGGACTGATCGCCGGTTTCGACGATGATGTCGGCCTGTTCATACAGCGGATAGCGCGCCCTGACGTGCTCTTTCAGCACATCCATCGGGTCGCGGTCACGCAGAAGCGGGCGGTGCGGGCGATTGGCGATGCGGCGCGCCAGCACCTTCAGATCGGTTTTCAGCCACAGGGTAATGGCCTTGTCCTTCAGCTTGTCGCGCGTCTTGGCGTGGGTCATGGCACCGCCGCCGGTGGCGAGGATCTGCACCGGATCGTCGAGCAGGCGGGCGATGACGCGCTGTTCGCCTTCGCGGAAATAGGCTTCGCCATGTTGGGCGAAGATTTCAGGAATCGTCTGACCGGCGGCCTTTTCGATTTCTTCGTCGGCATCGACGAAGGGCAGGCCGAACTGCTCGGACAGGCGGCGTCCGATCGTGGTCTTGCCCACGCCCATCAGCCCCACCAGAGCGACGGTTTTCGGCAGGGTGAAGCCAGGACGATGAAGGGCGGGTTCGGATGCGGTGGTCATGCGGGCCTGTACTGGCCGCAAAGGGCGCGGAGCGAAGAAATGGGTTTCATGGCGTAACTTTACACGATGTTAGGGGCACTTTGCCAGTATATGCTTTGAGGACATCATGAAATTCGATCCCATACAGCCTTTTCTGAACATGCTGGCCGTCGAGCGCAATGCCGCGCGCCTGACGCTGGAGGCCTATGGCCGCGACCTGAGTGATCTGGCCGACACGCTGAAGGTGACTGAGGCGGGTCTGCTGGGCTTAAGCGAAGCCGATCTGGCGCGCTATTTCGCCACGCTCGAAGAACGCGGTCTGGCGGCCTCTTCCCTGTTGCGCAAACGCTCGGCCATCCGTCAGTTTTATCGGTTTTGCATGAGCGAAAACCTGATCACCGCCGATCCCAGCCGCAAGATCGCCGCCGCCCGCAAAGGCCGCAGCCTGCCCAAGGTCTTGTCACGCGCTGAGGTCGATGCCCTGATCCGGGCCACCGAAGCCAAAGACCCGCAGCAGGGGCTGCGCTTGGAATGCCTGATCGAAATGGCCTATGCGTCGGGGATGCGGATTTCGGAACTGGTCGGCCTGCGGCTTGATGCGGTGGCGCGTGATCCGGCCTATCTGATCATCAAGGGCAAGGGCGGGGTGGAACGGCTGGTGCCGCTTAATCCTTCGGCGCGTCTGGCTATTCGCGCCTATATAGATATACGCCCACATTTTTTGCCCAAAGGCGACAAGGCCAATCCGTATCTGTTCGCCTCACGCGGCAAGGAGGGCCATCTGACCCGCCGCCGGGTGGGGCAGTTGCTCGATGAGGCGGCGTTGAACGCCGGTATGGATCCGGCCCGCGTCAGCCCGCATGTGCTGCGACATGCCTTCGCCACCCATCTGCTCGAAGGCGGGGCCGATCTGCGCACCGTCCAGACCCTGCTGGGCCATGCCGATATTTCCACCACCCAGATATATACCCATGTCGCCTCTGAGCGCCTGCGCGACGTGGTGGAAAGCCATCATCCGCTGGCGAAAGGACGCATTGAATAAGACATCAAATGATGCTATATTTGATGCGTGAAGATTTTTTAAGGCGTGGAACTGGCAATGCGCACGACACTGGCTTTGGATGATGCTCTTCTGAACGAAGCGACAATCCTGACGGGTGTATCGGAAAAGACGGTGCTTGTCCGGGAAGCCCTGACGGCCCTGATTGAGCGTGAAAGCGCCCGTCGGCTGGCGCGGCTGGGCGGCAGCGAGCCTGATGTCTTTGCTGCGCCACGCCGCCGACCGGCGGACGCCAGCCTGTGATCCTGGCTGATACATCCGTCTGGGTCGAATATTTACGTCAGGGTGAGCCCCGGCTGGCGCATTGGCTGGAGCGGTCGCAGGTTTTATGCCACCCGTTTGTCGTCGGCGAACTGGCGCTGGGCGGCCTGAAGCCGGACAGTCCGGTTCTGCATCTCCTGAAAAACCTGCCTCAGGCTATCTGTGCCGCTGATGATGAAGTGCTGGGCTTTATAGCGCGTCATGATCTGTCGGGGCGGGGCATCGGCTGGGTGGACGCGCATCTTCTGGCCGCCGCCGCTCTTACGCCTGACGCCCGATTATGGACTTTTGACCGCCGCCTTCACACCGCCGCTGTGCATGTTGGCGTTGCCGCAGGCATCTGAAAAATACGCTTTCATGCGCGGGGGCTTGCTGTTAAAGCCCAACTCCCTTACATCTCCCCCCTTTGCAAAGGCTGTTCGGAACCGATCCATGCGACACTATCTGGAATTTGAGCGTCCCATCGCGGACCTGGAAGCCAAGATCGAAGAGCTGTCGGCCCTGTCTGAGTCGGGTGGCGGCAATCTCGACAAGGAACTGGTGGGCTTACGCAAGCGCGCCGAATCGCTGCGCCGCGACACCTATTCCCAGCTTGAACCCTGGCAAAAGACCCTGGTGGCGCGCCACCCTGAGCGCCCGCATCTGGTGGATTATATTGGCGGTCTGATCGAGGATTTCGTTGAGCTGCGCGGGGATCGCAAATTCGGCGACGATCAGGCCATTGTCGGCGGACTGGGTCGTTTCCGCGGTCAGCCGGTGGTGGTGATGGGCCATGAAAAGGGCCATGACACGCCGACCCGCCTCAAGCACAATTTCGCTATGGCCCGCCCCGAAGGCTATCGCAAGGCGGTGCGCCTGATGGAAATGGCCGAACAGTTCGGCCTGCCTGTGCTCACCCTGGTCGATACGATGGGCGCCTATCCGGGCGTCGGGGCCGAGGAACGCGGCCAGGCTGAAGCGATTGCCCGCTCCACCGAAAAAGGCCTGACCCTGCGCACGCCGATGATCGCCACGGTGACGGGCGAGGGTGGTTCGGGCGGAGCCATCGCTCTGGCCGCCGCCAATCGCGTCCTGATCCTCGAACATTCGATCTACAGCGTGATCTCGCCCGAAGGCGCGGCCTCGATCCTGTGGAAGGACGGGGCGCGCTCACGCGAAGCCGCCGACCGCATGAAGATCACCGCGCCCGACCTGCTCAAGCTCGGTATCGTTGACCGTATCGTTGAGGAACCGGCGGGCGGGGCCCATGCCGATCCTGAAACGATGATCCGCACGCTCGGCAATGTGCTGGAAGAAGAACTGCGCGCCTTGAGCTTCCTGACACCCGACCAGCTTGTGGCCCAGCGCGCCGAGCGTTTTTACCAGATTGGCCGCCAAGGGGGTTAGGCGGAGCTGGCGGCTAGAGCGGTTTGCATTCTGATTGAATCGGTCAAAGAAATGCAACCCGCTCTCCATTTTACATTTTTCCGCATCTCGCATTCAATTTGTAAGTCAAATTAAACGCTCGTTGCTCTAGAGCAATGAGCGTTTCCCCAAAAAGTGGATCCACTTTTTGGATAAGGAAGAGCGATACAACAAAAACTTAGAGCGCCGATCTGAGTCTATCAGATCGAAAAGTGCTCTAACCTAAGACGGATCGACATTGCTGAAGACAGCGCCCCTCCGTCTCGACGCGCTTCGCTTGCTCGACACCTCCCCACGCTTCGCGCAGGGAGGAGGGATGTGCCGCCTGCCTTCTCCCTGTTGCGCGGTCGTGGAGTTTGGCAAAGTAAAACTATAGCTTTTGCAAAACCATGAGCATCGAGGCGTAACCTAAGCCTTTTTATGCACCGCGACCTGATGCGGGAACGGAATTTCGATGCCGTGCCTGTCGAGTTCGGCCTTGATGTCGATGATCAGGGCCGTGCGCGCCGCCATCAGGTTGGACGGCATGACCCAGATCAGCACCAGGGCGGTGATGCCGCTGTCGGCAAAGGTGGTAAAGCCGACCACAGGTTCGCGGTGGCTGATCCGGTCGGGCTGGCGCGCCGCCACCTCTTTCAGCAGCGAAAGCGCCAGCGGCAGGTCGGTATCATAGCCTACATCGACTTCGACACTGACCTTCAGCGAGCCATTATTGGTGATGTTGATAATGTCGCCGGAAAAGACCTTGGTATTGGGAATGAAAACCCGCACGCTGTCGAGATCGTCGATCTCGGTCGAGAAGATGCCCAGGCGATGCACCACGCCCTGCACATCGCCGATGCGCACCATATCGCCGATGCGATAGGGCTTGTTGAACAGGATCATCAGGCCCGAAGCCACATTGCTCAATGTGCTTTGCAGGGCCAGACCGATGGCCAGCGAGGCGGCGCCCAGTATGGTGATCAGCGAAGCCGTTTCGACGCCGAGCTTTTTCAGGCAGGCCACGAGGCCGACGATCAGCACCAGCCAGCGCACGACCTGCGAGAAAAACTCCAGCAGGGTGCGGTCGCCATCCTTTTGCACCAACCGCCGCGCCGTACGCTTGACGGCGTCGGACAACATGCCCGAAATAATGAACGTGACCAGCAGGATCACCGCCGCCCAGCCGAGATTGGCGAAGAAATCGGGCTTGGCCGCCAGATGCTGGCCATAGTGCTGGATGAGGCCGCCGAGCCTAGTGAAGAAGGTCTTCAATGAGCTGAAATCGAAACCGTTCATGCTGTCTCCTGAAAGCCGGCCCCTTTAAACCCTATCCGGCGGCCGATTTGAACCCCTTTTCAGGCGTCGCGCGGTTTGCGGCGGGCCCTGAAGAAGCTTTTGAGCAGGCCGGCGCTGGTTTCGGCCAGCACGCCCGCCGTGACCTCAGGCTTCCAGTGGCAGGTGGCTTGCGCGAAAAACTTCGCCCCATGCGCCACCGCGCCGCCTTTCGGATCATCAGCCCCATAGATCAGGCGCTGGATGCGGGCATGGCTGATCGCGCCTGCACACATGGCGCAGGGTTCCAGCGTCACATACAGCCACAGATCGTTCAGGCGGTAATTGCCGGTGAGGCGGCCCGCTTCGCGCAGGGCCAGAATTTCGGCATGGGCGCACGGATCATGGAGACTGATCGGCGAATTTCTCTGCGCGGTCATGATGGTTTTACTTGACGGATCGAAGATTAGAGCGCCAATCGGCACCTCATCGGCCAGGGCCGCTTCATGCGCCTTGGCCAGCGCTGCCTGCATCAGGGTTTCGTCGTCTTTGTCCATAGCGATGTGAAAGACGGTTTCCCGGCGGCGGCGTCAAGTAAAAAGACCCATGCCCTGAATGAGGGCTCTATTATAGCCATGCCCCTTATGAGGGGCCCTACCATAGAAAGTCATGGACGTGACCGAAGACAGTAACGCTGGAGAGCGTGACGAAGCCGAAACCCCGCCGATGCCGACGCAGGCAGAGCTGAAAGCGCAAAAAGACGCGCAGGATATGGCCGACGGCCATCTCTATATCCCGCAGGAACTGCGCGATGCGCGCGAAGCGGCGGGCAAGCCGGAGCGCAAGAAACCCCCTAAAAAAGCCGAGGTCAAGGCCACGGGCGAACGCATCGCCAAGGTGCTGGCGCGCGCCGGTCTGGCTTCGCGCCGCGAAGTGGAACGCCTGATCGGCCTCGGCAAGATCGCCGTCAATGGCCGCATCCTCGAAACCCCCGCTGTGCTGGTCAAGCCGACTGATGTCATCACGGTCGAGGGCCAGGTGATCGGCAAGGCCGAGCCGACGCGCCTGTGGCGCTATCATAAGCCGGTCGGTCTGGTCACCACCCACCGCGATCCCGAAGGCCGCTCCACTGTGTTCGACAAGCTGCCCGAAGGCTTGCCGCGCGTCATTTCGGTGGGCCGCCTTGATCTCAATTCCGAAGGGCTTTTGCTGCTGACCAATGATGGCGAACTGGCGCGTTCGCTGGAAAAACCGTCATCAGGCTGGGTGCGCCGCTATCGCGCCCGGGCGCTGGGCCACACCACCCAGTCGAAGCTGGATCGCCTGCGCGACGGCACTACGGTGGAGGGCGTCATCTATGGCCCGATGGAGGCCACGCTCGACAAGATGTCGGAAAAGGCCGATGGCCGCGCCAATGTCTGGCTGACCGTGGCGATCACCGAAGGCAAGAACCGCGAAGTCCGCAAGGTGCTGGAATCGATCGGGCTGAAGGTTAACCGCCTGATCCGTCTGGCCTATGGGCCGTTCCTGCTGGGCAATCTCGAACCCGGTGAGGCCGAGGAGGTGGGGCCGCGCGTCATCCGCGAACTGCTGGGCGATGTGGTCGAATTGCGTCACCTGCCGCCGGAAGGCGCTTCGCAGACCCGTTCGGAAGGCAGGCCCGCGCGGGCTGGTGGTGATGCTCCGGCTGGCCGTCGTGGCGGCGGGGATCGTTTTGGTGCCGGTCGCGGTGACAAACCCGCTTTCGGCCCCGCTTTCGGCGAGGGCAAACCGGCTGCCAAGGTGTGGAAGCCGCGCTCGGAAATGATGGACAAGCGCGAATTCAAGGAAAGAGATTTCGATCAGCGCCCGCGCTTTGAAGGCGATGGCGAGGCGCGCGACCGCAAGCCTTCCCGCGACTATGGTGACCGTCCGGTGATCAAGAAGCGTGAATATGGTGACAGGCCGCAAAGTGACAGGCCGCAAGGTGATCGCCCGGCGAAAGCCTGGATGCCGAAACCGGAACGCGGTGCCCGGCCTGAGCGTCCGGCGCGCAGCGGTAGCCGTGATGGGGGCCGTGATTTCAAGCCGCGTCAGGATCTCGGCGAGGCCGGGGCCTATGCGCGCGCCAAGGCGGAATTTGGTCCGCAGGGCCGTGCGCCGCGCAACGCCGGTGCGCCGGAAGGCGAGCGTCCGAAAAAGACATGGACACCGCGCGCCGAAGGTGGCGAACGTGGCCCGCGCCGCGATTTTGGCGATAAGAAGCCTTATGGTGATAAGCCGCGTGGCGACAGGCCTCAAGGCGACAGGCCGCAAGGGGAGCGTCCCGCTTTCAAAAAGCCGTGGGCCCCGCGCGAAGAGGGGGCTGGCGGCGAGCGTAAAACCTATGGCGACCGGCCCAAGCGCGATTTCGGCGACAAGAAGCCCTATGGCGCGCGTGAAGGCGGCGAGCGCAAGAGCTATGGCGATAAGCCGCGCAGCGACAGGCCCCAAGGCGACAGACCTCAAGGCGAGCGCCCCGCTTTCAAAAAGCCGTGGGTCCCGCGTGAAGAGGGCGCTGGCGGCGAACGCAAAGCCTATGGCGACCGCCCGAAGCGCGATTTTGGCGATAAGAAACCCTATGCCGCGCGTGAAGGCGGCGAACGCAAAAGCTATGGCGATAAGCCGCGTTCGGATCGCCCGACGGGCGGCGGGTTCCAGCGCTCATCCGAAGGCCGTCCCGCCGGTGGCAAGCCGTCGTTTGGCGGCAAGCCTGCGGGTGCCAGGCCCTCTGGCCCGCGTAAACCGCGCGGGTAAGGCCGGATGCGCATCGTTGGCGGTGACTATAAGGGGCGCAGCCTCGTGACGCCGGAGGGCCGCCAGACGCGGCCCACCTCGGATCGGGCGCGTGAGGCCGTGTTCAATGTGCTGGCCCATGCCGACTGGGCGCCGCCGATCGCCGGGGCGCGCGTGATGGACGCCTTTGCCGGTTCGGGCGCGCTGGGGCTGGAGGCCATGTCGCGCGGCGCGGCCTTCTGCCTGTTCGTTGAAACCGACGAGGCGGCGCGCGGTGCGATCCGTGACAATATCGAAACCTTCGGTCTTTTTGGCACAAGCCGCATCCATCGCCGCGACGCCACCCAGTTGGGGGCGCGTCCCGGTGCGATTGCGGAAGTTTTCGATCTGGTGTTTCTCGATCCGCCCTATCGCAAAGGCCTTGGCGAAAAGGCTTTGGCCGGTTTGATCGATGGTAAATGGTTGTCGGATGAGGCCGTGATCGTCTTTGAACGCGCCGCTGACGAGGATAATTTTGTCACTGATGTGTGGGATATTCTCAACACTAAAACCTACGGCGCGGCGCAGGTTTTATTCCTTAAACAAAAAATTATTAATTTTTAAATCTCTGATTTCAAAGCATTTTTATCGTTTCTTTATCGTCAAAGTGGCAAATTTGGCGCATATCCAAAAATAATCTATTGACGCTTTCCCGCTCTTATCCACACTATGTCCTTAACAAGGCGTAAATTTCAGACAAGGCCGCGTACAGGGCATAAAACTTGCTGAAAGCTTTGTCATTCAGAGAGCCTTTTTGCTTGGGAAAGCTTGGGGGCTCTGGATTGTCCTTCAGGGGCAGACTTAAAATCAGGGGTGAGATAATGGATTTCCAGACAACCGAAGCCATGAAGACCCGCGCGCCCAAGCGCCGTTCCGAAGCGCTGAAGCTGCTGCTGATGGCAGGGCTCAGTGTTCAGGCCTGGGGCATTCTGATGGGGCTCAGCCTCATGGTTCTGAACTTTACGCAGCACTGAAAATTATTGGCCTGTAACCTTGCGGTTGCGGGTTTTTTTGCGCGCAAAACCGCGGGCGGCGTTCAACGCCGTCTGAATAGACGCTCCCACAGGGCGGCATTCAACGCCGTCCGAATAGCCTTTCTATGTCCTTGAGCTTCAGTTCGACATAGGTGGGGCGGCCGTGATTGCACTGGCCGGAATGGGGCGTGGCCTCCATCTGGCGCAGCAGGGCGTTCATTTCTTCGCCATTGAGGCGGCGGCCCGAACGGACGCTGTGGCGGCAGGCATGGTCGCCGCAGATTTCGGCCATGCGCTCTTTCAGGGCCAGCAATTCGCCGTGTTCGCTCAGGTCGTCGGCCAGATCGCGCACCAGTCCGGCAATATCGCAATCGCCAAGCAGGGCAGGCACTTCGCGCACCAAAAGGCTGGTGGGGCCGAAGGCTTCGAGGCTTAAGCCCATCATGGCCAGATCCTCGGCGCGCGCCATCAGGCGGCTGACCTCGTCGCGTTCGAGATCGACGATTTCGGGGATGAGCAGGGCCTGACTCTGGACGTGCCCCGCCGCCATGCCCGCCTTCATCTCCTCGTACACAAGCCGCTCATGGGCGGCGTGCTGATCGACAATGACCAGCCCGTCCGCCGTCTGCGCCAAAATATAGGTTTCGTGCAACTGCGCCCGCGCTGCGCCGAGGGGGTAGGTCGCCGTACTGGCTATTTCCGCGACCTCCGGTTCGGCCTCGGCCACGCCGTAAAGCGGTTCGGCATCGGCAGGAGCGGGCTCGACGCGCGCCACCGGCATAAAGGGCGACGGTTCAGGTGCCACATACGGCCGTACCGCTGCGATCTGAGCGGGATTGGGGCGATGGAGGTGGAGCAGGGGCTGCACCGCGCCTTGCGGGCGGAAGCTCGACAGGGTGGATTGCGCCACGGTGGTCGAGGCGCGATGACCCGCCGAGGCCAAAGCGTGTTTCAGCGCGCCGATGATCAGGCCGCGCACCAGATTGGGATCGCGGAAACGCACCTCCGACTTGGCCGGATGAACATTGACATCGAGATCCTGCGGGTCGATTTCCACAAACAGGGCGGCCAGCGGATGGCGGTCACGCGCCAGAAAATCGGCATAGGCCGCGCGCAAGGATCCTGCCAGCAGCTTGTCGCGCACCGGGCGGTTATTGACGAACAGATACTGGTGCATGGCATTGCCGCGCGAAAAGGTCGGCAGGCCCGCATAGCCGGTGAGGCGCACGCCTTCGCGCTGCTGGTCGATCAGCAGGGCATTGCCGGAAAATTCATCGCCGAGCAGGGCGGACAGGCGGCGCAAACGCCCCTCGACACCGGCGGGTTCGGCAAACAGTTTCAGCACCTTCCTGCCGTCCAGTTCGAGCGTGAAGCCAACATGCTCATGCGCCATCGCCTGACGGCGCACCTCTTCGCTGATCGCCATATTTTCCGAGCGGTCGGACTTCATGAATTTCAGCCGCGCCGGGGTGGCGTAGAACAGGTCGGACAAATCGATGCGTGTGCCGTGCTCCTGACCGAAGGCGGCGGGGCGCAGGGGCGAAACGCGCCCGGCATCGACTGCAATGTGCAGGGCCTCGCCGCCCAAGGTGCGCGACGTAATGCCGAGACGCGCCACCGATCCCATCGAGGGCAGGGCCTCACCGCGAAAACCGAGGGTCTGGATATGCAGCAGATCCCATGAGCCGTCGGCTTGTGGTTTCAGCTTTGAGGTGGCGTGGCGCTCGATGGCCAGTTGCAGATCGTCGGGCCCCATGCCGCAGCCATTATCCTCGATCAGGATGCGCGACAACCCGCCTTGCGAGGCCGAAATCTCGATGCGCGTGGCTCCGGCGTCGATGGCGTTTTCAACCAGTTCCTTGATGGCCGAAGCCGGACGCTCGACCACCTCGCCGGCGGCGATGCGGTTGATGGTGTCCTGCGGCAGGCGTTGGATCAGATTCATCGGGCCAGAATAGCCGGAGTCGGTGCAGGAGAGAAGGATTGACCACGGAAAACACGGAAACGAAGTTCAGGTTTCTCAATGCAGCCTGCAAAGCCACATTTGATAGCGGTAGCGTGCTGTTCGACATGAACATCTGTGTTCATCTGTGCCATCTGTGGATTCCCTTCCTACCGCCTGAGGGCGTTACGAAGGTTCGGTTTTTGATCCACAGATTGACACAGATTTTCCGGATGGCCTCACGCTACCGCTATCGGGAGTGGACGGCACTGGAGCGAGGATGGCGGCCTTCGGCCAAAAACCTATTCAGGCTTTTTGAACACCAGCGCCATCCGGTCGGTATGGCCGCGAATCAAGGGATCGAAAACCTTCAGCGTATGGTCATCGGCGGGATTGGCCAGGGCATCGGAATCGACGATCAGATCAAACCCCGCCGCCTTGAAATCATCGAGCACCACCTGCTTGTCGATACGGTGCAGGGTATTGGTCTGGGTGGTGCCCGCGCCGCGTGCTGCCGCGTGATCGACCAGAATCACCAGCCCGCTGGGCTTGAGCGTGGCATAGAGCGCCTTGTCCATCGCCCCACCATTGGCGCCGGGCATATTATAGGTGTCGTGATAGATGGTGCCGATGAAGATGGCGTCATAGGGGGTGGCCGGAACCGGCACCTTGTCGAAATCGACCTCAAGCAGGTGAATATTGGGCCGGGCCTGCGCCATCGTCGCACGGGCCTCCGGCGTCTTGTCCCACTGGGCGGGATTTTGCGAATCGACCGAGCCACCGCATACCGCTGCCGACAGCAGCATCGAGGCATAGCCGCCGCCCGCGCCGAGATCGAGCACATGATCGCCGGGATGGATATAGCTGAACAGGAAGCGGTTTTCACTGGCGCGCGTGGCGTCGGCTGCTTTCTGACCGGCGGGCCGGTCAGGGCGGGCCAGCGCCGCCGCCAGTCGCGTATCGAGCGAGGCCCCGGCGGCGCAAGGGTTAGTCTGGGCCAGGGCGGGAGCGGCCATAAGGCTGCCGGACAGGAACAGCGACAGGGCCAGTGCGGAAAAGGCTTTCATCATGGTCGTCTCCCAAAGAAAAAGGCGCTCACAAGGAACGCCTTTTTGCAAACTATGTAAATGCCAACCTGCCTTTAAAGACCCGGCAGTTTGAACTTGGGGTCGCGCCTCTGTTCGATAATGATCGGCTGTGTGCCGACCAGCGCCTTGAGACGCGCCTGTTCGGCGGCGGCATCGACCGGGGTGGAGGCATCGCCCATCGTGGTATTGTTGTCGGCGACCGATGTGTCCTTGGGCTTGTGCCAGAACATCACCTTGTCAGCGAAGGACGGCTCCTTATAGGCCAGGTCGCCGAATTCGTCATCGACCACATAGCGGGCCAGCGGATCGGCCTTGTCGCCGCCCGCCTTGGCCACCAGCAGCTTTTCGCCTTCGGAGCGGTTGACCGCATCGCGCTCACCCAGCAGCGCCTGACGCGCCTGGCTTTCCGGCTGCAATTCCTGCGGGCGCGGCTCACCGGGATTGGGCGGACGCAGGGCGTAATCGGGCGGCACGACCAGCGGCGCCTTGGTGACGACCAGGAATTCATCCGGCACCACCTTGTTCAGGCCGAGCGCATTCTTGGTGGATGAGCAGCCCGTCAGGCCGATCAGGCCTGCCCCCGCCAGCATCACCATGCCCGTCGCGACGTTCACCAATTTCATTATCTGCTCCAAAAAACCCGCCGGATGCGCCCATCTTTTGTGCTGGGGCCGCCGGTTGGGGGAAGTGATACTTGTTTTATAGCCGCCTGCCAAGCCGCCATGCGTGATGTGGTGCCTAACCGGCTTCCTGTTCGGACGCCTTGGGCTTGTCAGTCCGGATAAAGTACCAGACCAGCAGGGCCACACCGATGGAAATGCCGCTGTCGGCGATATTGAAGACCCACGGAAACACATGCGTTCCTGAAAAGTCGAGAAAATCGACGACGAAGCCAAACCGCAACCGATCCAGTCCGTTGCCGAGCGCGCCACCGATGATCAGGCCGAGGCACACCACCAGCCAGGGCCGGGTCTGCTTGCGGACATAATCGATCAGGACGAGCGCCACGATGAACTGGAACAGCACCAGAAGCCAGCGGCCGAGCCCGTCAGAACTCAACATGCCGAAGCTGATACCGATATTATGCACCAGAGTGAAGGAAAAGAAGGGCAAAATCTTGACCTGATCACCGATCTCGTGAAGTCCGAGGCCATTCAGCACCCAGGCTTTGGAAATCTGGTCGAGCAGCAGCACCACGGCGGCCAGACCAAGGCCAAGCGCGCCCATCTTGGTGAACAGGGGCGGCGCGAAAAACGACCGCAGCGCATTGTTGAGCCTAGAGGACATGGCGCAGATCCCATTCCGCCACGGCCCCGGCATCGCGCACACTCAGATCGGGATAGCGCGGATCGGTGCCGACTTCGGGGAGGATGCGCCACGAACGCTGGCATTTTTTACCCTCGGCGCGCGCGAAGACAACGGCCACATCGGGCGTGCCTTCCAGATGGAAGGCGTCATCAGGGCCTTGTCCGGCGATCAGACTCGCCTGTGACGTGCGGAACACTTCGGCGGCGTCAATATCCCTGAAAGCCGCCAGCAGCTTGTCATCGGCGATATAGACTTTCGGCGCGGCTTCGAGCGCCGAGCCGATCACCTTGTCGCGGCGTTTCTGTTCGAGTGCGGCGGTGACCACCGACAGCACGGTATCGATCCGGTTCCAGCGCTCAACCTCGGACGGATTGTGCCACTGATCAGGCGCATCTTCCAGCGTGCGAAACAGGTTGGCGCCAAAACCGGAAACGCCATCGGGATAACGCGAGGCATAGGCTTCTTCGCTGGTGAAGGTCATGACCGGGGCCAGCCACAGGGTCAGGCGCTCAAACAGGATATTGAGCACAGTGCGGCAGGCGCGGCGGCGCAGCTCGGACGGCTTGTCGCAATAGAGGCTGTCCTTGCGAATGTCGAAATAAAGCGCCGACAGCGTCTGCGAACAGAAATCGGCGACCGGGCGGATGACATCGGCGAAATCATAGCGCTCATAGGCGGCGCGCACATGGCCATCGAGGCGATGGACTTCGTGCAGGATATAGCGTTCCAGCGACGGCATGTCGGCGTAATCGACCGCCTCGGCATCCGTGTAACCCTTCAGCGCCCCCAGCAGATAGCGCACCGTATTGCGCAGCTTGCGATAGGCATCGACCGTGGTTTGCAGGATCTGCTTGCCGATGCGCAGGTCTTCCGAATAGTCGGACAGGGCCACCCACAGGCGCAGGATTTCGACGCCCGATTCCTTGGCAATGTCCTGAGGGGCGGTGGTATTGCCCTTCGATTTTGACATCTTCTCGCCGTTCTCATCGAGCACGAAACCGTGGGTCAGGACGGCCTTGTAAGGCGCGCGACCGCGCGTGCCGCAAGATTCCAGAAGCGACGACTGGAACCAGCCACGGTGCTGATCGGAGCCTTCGAGATAGAGATCGGCGGGCCAATGTGAGTCGGCGCGGTCTTCGATGGTGAAAGCGTGGGTGCAGCCCGAATCGAACCAGACATCGAGAATATCGGTGATCTTCTCAAAATCGTCGGGGTTATAGCCATTGCCGAGGAAATCGGCGTCCGGGCGGGTGAACCAGGCATCGGCCCCGCCTTCGCGGATATAGTCGATGATGCGCTTATTGACGTCTTCGTCCTTGAGCGGCTCGCCGGTCTTTTTATCGACATACATGGCCAGAGGCGTGCCCCAGTTGCGCTGGCGCGAGATCAGCCAGTCCGGGCGCGATTCGACCATCGAACGGATACGGTTCTTGCCCGCCGCCGGATAGAAGGTGGTGGCGTCGATGGCGGAAAGCGCGGTTTCCCTCAGGGTATTTTCAGTTGCGCTACCGCTTCGCTGCTTGAGGGCGGTTTCACCATCCATGCGGATAAACCACTGGGGCGTGTTGCGGAAGATGACCGGGGCCTTCGAGCGCCACGAATGCGGATAGGAATGCTCCACCCGGCCGCGCGCCAGCAGATTACCGGCCTCGATCAGCTTATCCATGACCTCTTTATTCGCCGGGCCGAACTTACCGGCCTTCTTGCCTTCGGTTTCCAGCACTTTCAGGCCAGCAAACAACGGCACATGCGGGTAATAGGCACCATCGGCATCGACCGTATCGGGAATCGAATCGAGCGAGCGGCCCGATTTCAGCCAGACCAGATAATCGTCGGCGCCATGACCGGGCGCGGTATGGACAAAGCCCGTACCGGCATCATCGGTGACATGATCGCCCGCCAGCATCGGCACATCGAAGCCATAGCCTTCATCAAGCGCGGCGAGGGGATGGGAGAGTGTGAGGCCGCTTAAACTTTCGCCCGTCAGATCGCTGACCTTGTTCCATGCCGTCGCATTGGCGGCCTGCAACACGCCTTCGGCCAGCTTGTCGGCGAGGATCAGTTTGTCGCCTGCCTTAACCCAGGGCGCGAAACCCAAATCTTCTTCGGATTTTACACCGGTTACTTCATAGAGTGCATAAACGATGTTCGGGTTGAAACTGACGGCGCGGTTGGCAGGGATGGTCCACGGCGTCGTCGTCCAGATGACAACCGACCATCCTCCCCCGTTTACGGGGGAGGTGTCAGCGCTTGTCGCTGACGGAGGGGGGGATAGAGGTGCCGTTGCTCCCCCTACCACCACTTCGTGATCCCCCCTCCCCGTAAACGGGGAGGGATATTTGACTGGAAATTTCACCCAAACCGTCGGGCTGACATGGTCGTGATATTCGATCTCGGCATCGGCCAGCGCCGTGCGTTCCACCGGCGACCACATGACCGGCTTGGAGCCGCGATAAAGCTGACCCGACATCAGGAACTTATGAAACTCGCTGGTCACCTTCGCTTCGGTGGCGAAATCCATCGTGGCGTAGCGCTTGTCCCAGTCGCCCAGCACGCCGAGGCGCTTGAACTCGTCGCGCTGCACGTCGATCCAGCGGGCGGCATAGTCGCGGCACGCTTTGCGGAATTCGGCGGCGGGCACCTCGTCCTTCTTGCGGCCCCTGGCGCGGAACTCTTCCTCGATCTTCCATTCGATCGGCAGGCCGTGGCAATCCCAGCCCGGCACATAATCGACATCATGGCCGGTCAGAAATTTCGAGCGCACCACAAAATCCTTGAGGATCTTGTTGAGCGCATGGCCGATATGGATATTGCCATTGGCATAGGGCGGGCCATCGTGCAGCACGAACAGGGGCGCACCCGCCGCCTGACGCGCCTTGCGGACGTTATGATAGAGGTCGGCTTCGTCCCACTTTTTCAGCATCTCCGGCTCGGCCTTGGGCAGACCGGCGCGCATCGGAAAATCGGTTTCGGGCAGGAAGACGGTATCGCGGTAATCGCGGCCGGTGGTGGTTTCGGTTTTGGAATCGGACATGAGGAAATGCGTCTTATAAAAAGGTGTCGGCAATGGGGCGCAGGGGAGAGCATGAGGAATCATCCCGGCACGGAGGCGAAAACGCATCGCGTGCCGGGCGTCAAATTCGTAGGGTGCGCCCGGACATCAACATGGGCTTGGCTTTATCAGAGCGGTTCCGGGCTGGCTAGGGCCTCATACCAAAAAGTGCCGCAAGCGTCTTTGATACATTGGGTATGGGCGTTGCATGTACCCCTCCGTCGGCTGCGCCGACACCTCCCCATTGCTGCGCAACAGGGTGGAGGGTGACAGGCGGCACATCCCTCCTCCCTGTGCCGAAGGCATGGGGAGGTGTCGGCGCGAAGTCGCCGACGGAGTATCCGTGATGGTCAAGGTTTTTCGGCTGACCATTTTCTTTGATCTCTGATGAGTGCGTTAGCCGTAATAATGATCTTTCTCATAGCGGCGACAATGGCTAACTTGGGTGGCTTTCCGGCGTCTATAAGCCTTTGGTAGTGCCTTTTGAGTGCCGGATTAAACCTGACGGCAACTAAGGCCGGCATGAACAGGCTTCGTCTGAGAATGCTTCGCCCTTTAGCGATAAAGCTCTTGCCTTTCCACTGTCCGGACTGGCGCGTCACAGGGGCTAGTCCACACAGACTGGCGGCCTGTTTAGCGTCGAGGGTTCCCAGTTCCGGCATATCGACGATCATCGCTATGGCCGTTATCTCTCCAATGCCGGGCATTGAGGTCAGGATTTCAAGCTTCGCTTTAAGCTTGGCATCGGCAACAATGAGAGCGCGACAGGCTCTATCAACCGCCGCTATATCCTCGGCAATTTGTTGCAAACGTTGGGCTACCTGATTTTTTAATGCCTTGATTGTCAGTATCTTCTGGCGATTAAGGGCGGCAGTTTGGTTCTTAATGAGGGCGCGCCTGGCACAGAGCCATTCAGCCAAATCATCAAGGGCCTGGCTTTTGGGTTGGGTGGCCTCCGGTTGCAGTAAGGCGGCATATCGGGCGAGCTGGATGGCATCGCAACGGTCTGTCTTAGCCTGCTGACCGATCGCATCAACGAAACGCCTTACCTGCCAGGGATTGAGTTTGGCATAGCTGTGGCCAGCGCGTTTGAGGGCTGACTCCAAGCCTCGGTGATAAGGACCTGTGGCTTCGAATACAATGCGGTCTGGCCGGTGCTGCTCTAACCAAGCCAGTAGCCGCGCATGGCCTTCGTCATCGTTGCTGAAGCTGTGATCTGTGCCGTCCAAAAGCCAGTGCATATCCAAACTGGCCTTGGACACATCAATACCCACGCTCTTGTACATCAAAGGGTTTGTAGTAAACTGGCGCATCTTTTCCGATCCCATCCTTGTCATGCGGGCCTTAGAGCCCGACCGAAAAGAAGGTAGGCAATATCAATAAGTTCTGATTCTCTGGATTTGCGAGAAACGGAGATTCGGATGCCTTGGGATGATATTGCCCGCGTCGAGCATAGACGCAAATCGTCGCGCTATCCAAGCGATTTGACGGAACAAGAGTGGTCTTTATTGGCCCCGTTACTGCCGCCTGCCAAACGTGGCGGTCGCCCGCGCACAACGTCGATGCGAGCCGTGGTGAATGCGATCCTGTATATTGCGTCCTCGGGTTGCCAGTGGCGGATGTTGCCGAAGGACTTTCCTCCGATGACGACCGTTCAGGGCTATTTCTATGATTGGCGTAGCAGCGGTCTATGGCAGAAGATCAATCACCTGCTCGTCATGGCGGCACGCGAATTGGAGGGTCGTGAAGCCAGCCCCTCAGCCGGCGTCATCGACAGTCAAAGCGTCAAAACGACCGAAAGTGGCGGTGTTCGTGGCTATGATGCTGGTAAGAAGATCAAGGGTCGCAAGCGGCATATCATCACCGACACCCTGGGGCTGCTGCTATTTGTCGTCATCCATGCGGCGGATGTTCAGGATCGTGATGGTGCCCCCGCTGTGCTTCGCGCCATTCGTTACCACTTCCCCTGGCTGCGCCACGTCTTCGCCGACGGGGGCTACGCGGGTGACAAACTTAAGGGGGCTATGAAGGGCCACGGAGACTGGACCATCGAGATCATAAAGCGTAGCGACGCCGCAAAGGGCTTTGAGATCCTGCCGCGTCGCTGGGTCGTCGAGCGTACCTTCGCATGGCTGGGCCGATGCAGACGCCTGGCCAAGGATTGGGAGACGACCCTCCAAAGCGCAACCACATGGACAGTCATTGCCAGCGTCAGGCTCTTGACCCGCAGGCTGGCAAGGCACTGCTATGTCTCATGAACTTTTGAGTCGGGCTTTTAAAGCCCAAGTATCCGTTCGGGTTTGTGCAGGAAAAGAAAGGTGCGATCTCACTCCGTCACGGTCCTTAAAGACCTAAGGGGCAGCGATCCACACCCTTCCATAAGGGCTGGGTGGCCGCCCAGCCCTTATGCTCTCAGATTAAACCAAAACGCAGACTTCCATAAGACAAGGGGTATCTTGCTTTGGCTAAAATGATGAATGGCATTCGTCGTGGAGTCTTATGACGCGAAGACTTGCAGAGCGCGGCGGCAGGGAGTAATCATTTTCGATCTATATTGATCAGGACTTGTCATGCGCCATATCGTGTTCGTTTGTCTGCTGTTGCTCCTGCCGGTGACGGCGCACGCGCAAACGCCGTGGATCACCGGTCATCCCTCAGCGGGCGACATGGCGCTTAAGGGGGCGTCGATTGTCTATGATGATGCGGATGCCGCCGTGATCAGCGTGGCGGCGCACGATCTGGCCAGGGATATGGGCCGCGTTACCGGCCAGACGCCCGCTATAGGTTCGCAAGCGGCCCGGCAAATCTGGATCGGCACAGTGGGCCACAGCGCCCTGATCGATTCTCTCGGCGCGAAGCTCGATCTGTCGCGCCTGAAAGGCTGCTGGGAATGTTTTGTCATCAGCGTCGTCGATCACCCGAAACCGGGCGTTGAGCAGGCTCTGGTGATTGCGGGGTCTGACCGGCGCGGCGCGGCCTACGGCGCCTATGAGGTGTCGCGCGCTATTGGCGTGTCGCCGTGGGTCTGGTGGGCCGATGTGACGCCAAAACATCAGGATGCGCTTTATGCAGCGGCAGGCACGCACCGTTTCGGCCCGCCTTCGGTCAAATATCGCGGCATCTTCATCAATGACGAGGACTGGGGGCTGGAGCCGTGGGCCGCGAAGACCTTCGATCCGGCCACCGGCAATTTCGGCCCGAAAACCTATGAGCGCGTGTTTGATCTGCTTTTGCGCCTGCGCGCCAATACGCTGTGGCCCGCCATGCACAAGGTTTCGAAAGCCTTCAATCTCGATCCGGCCAATGCCGCCCTGGCCGACCGCTACGCCATCGTCATGGGATCATCCCACGCCGAACCGATGCTCAGGAATAATGTCGGCGAATGGACGGATGACCCGGCAAATTTCAACTACGCCACCCACCCGGACGAGGTGAAAGCCTATTGGCGCGCCCGGCTGAAAACCAATGGCAAATACGAGAACATCTATACGCTGGGGATGCGCGGCATTCACGATTCGGCGATGGTGGGGGCGAAAACCAGCGAAGAAAAGCGCGCCCTGCTCAATCGCGTTCTGCACGATCAGCGGCAATTGCTGGCCGACGAGGTGGGCGCACCGGATACCCTGCCGCAGGTCTTTGTGCCCTATAAGGAGGTGCTGGATGTTTACCGCACCGGCCTCGACCTGCCCGATGACGTGACGATCATGTGGCCCGACGACAATTTCGGCTATATCCGCCAGTTCCCCGATGCCGCCGAGCGGAAGCGTTCGGGCGGTTCGGGCGTCTATTATCACCTCGAATATCTGGGCGGGCCGGTCAGCTATATCTGGCTGTCCACCACCCCGCCCGCCCTGATCGGCGAGGAGATGGGACGGGCCTATGATCATGGCGCGCGCCGTATGTGGATTTTCAATGTCGGTGACATCAAACCGGCCGAGATCGACATCTCCTATGCGTTTGATCTGGCGTGGAATATCGCCGATACGCGCCGTCTGACCCAGAAGCAATGGCTGACGCGCTTTTCGGCTGAGACATTTGGCGCGCCGCAGGCCGCGCGCATCGGCGATGTGCTGGATCGGTATTACCAGTTGAATTTCGAACGCCGTCCCGAACAGTTGCAATGGTACTGGGGCAAGGGGGTGAAACCCGTGGCCAGCCCCCTCAGCGCCCCGGCCATCGACGCGCGCGTGGCGGCATTCGATGCTTTGCGCCGCGATGCCGATGCGGCTTCCACGCAGAGCGATGCCTATTTTGAGCTGGTCGGCTATCCGGTGGCGGCCAGCGCCTTGGCCAACCGGCGCTATTTCGCGCTTGAATGTCTGGAGGCGGCTAAGCCGTGCAAGGTGTCCGGCGAAGCCCCCGCCCGTGTGGCCGATGACGCGATCACGGCCCTGGATGCGCGCTATAACCGCTTGCAGGACGGCAAATGGGCGGGCCTGATCAATGAGGAGCCAGCGGACGGGCAATGGTCGTTCCGCACGGCCCCGCCGCCCTGGCCGGGCTCAAAACAGGCCCTCAGCCCTGCGCCGGCCGAGACGGTGACGCGCCTGCCCCTGCCTGTGGCAAAGGGCTGGACACGCATTGCTGGCATGGGCCGCTCAGGCTATGTGCTGCGCGCCGATGGCAGGTCACCGCTGACGATCAAGGGCGTGGTGCAGGGGCGATTGCGCATCGCTATCCTGCCCACCTTCCCGGCGAACGGCGCGAAGGCGTGGCGCCTGAGCGTGTCGGTGAATGGTCGCGCGGCGCAGGTGCTGACCTATCCGCGCGACGATCTGGACAAGGGCTGGGAAGCGGGCGTCATGGCCAACCGGCTGGTTCAGGACGCGGGCACGGTCAGCGGGCCAGTGACGGTGGCGATCACGCCGCTCGATCCGGGCGTGATCGTCGAAGGCATAGAGGCGGTGCGCTGATCATGCTGGTTGTTCCTCACTCTGAGGGAAAAGGTGGCCTGAAAGCAGCGAAGGCCGGATGAGGGTTGGCGGGGATCGCAAAGACGCCCCTCACCCGGTCGCCTGCGCTGCGCTTGGCTCCCGTCTTCTCCCCACATGTGGGGAGAGGGGAAGACAGCGAAGTCATCCCGCTTTGGCGAACCATGCGCGCGCGGCAGCTTCATCACCACGGATGGCCGTTTTCAGCGCTTCCAGCCCGTCGAACTTCGCTTCCGGGCGGATAAAGGCCAGCAGTTCAGTCTCGACCATCTGACCGTAAATCTCCTCGTCGAAACCGAACAGATAGGCTTCGAGAAGTTCCCGGTCGCCACCCACAGTCGGGCGCAGACCGATATTGCTGACGCCATTAAACACGCGGCCATCGCTCAGGCGGGTGCGCGTGACATAGATGCCGTAGCGCGGACGCAAATAGTCGCCCAGTGCGACATTAAGCGTGGGGAAGCCGAGCGTGCGCCCCAGTTTCGCGCCATGCTTCACCTCACCGAGAAAAGCCTGCGGGCGGCCGAGAATCGCCGTCGCCGTCGTCACATCGCCGGCCTGCAAGGCTTCGCGCACGGCGGAGGAGGACAGTTTGCGGCCATCGGCATCGGTCTGGCAGGGCAGGATGTCGGTGGTGAAGCCCAGGCGCGCGCCGAAGGCTTCCAGATCATGGGCGTGGCCGCCGCCCTTGCGCCCGAACTGAAAATCGAAACCGGCGCTGACATGCGACAGGCGCAGATGATCGCGCAGGATCCGGCGCGCGAACGGCTCGGCCTCCAGCGCCGCCATCTGGGCGTCAAAGTGCAGTATATAGGCGATCTCAACGCCCAGGGCTTCAAAGGCGCGCATCTGCTGCGACAGAGCCATCAGGCGAAAGGGCGGGCCATCGGGGCGGAAAAAGCTCTGCGGGTGCGGATCGAAACCGATCACCGCCGAGGGCGCGCCATTGAGCCTTGCCTGGCGAATCGCCGATTCGATAACGTGCTGATGACCGATATGCACGCCGTCAAAACTGCCGATGGCGGCGCTGGCCCCGGTCAGCAGGGCGTGGTCGCTGGTATGGACGCTGCGCAGGTCGGCACCCACATCGACATAGACGATGCGCAGACGATGCGGCCTGAGGGCGGGCGGAAGGTGGGCGAAGGAAACGGGCACAGGGCTTCAGGCGGGTCTTTTCGGGGCGATGACCACGGCGGTCCCGTCCAACATGGTCTTATTGCGCACCTTGACAAGGGTGGAAAGCGTGACGTGCCCTGATTTTTCATCAAGACCGGTGATTGTCACCACAATAGTGGCCTCGTCTCCGGGGCGGACGGCGCGCTTGAAATTAAGCGTCTGCGACACATAGATGGCGCCGCGACCCGGCAGGTCGGAGGCCAGCGTGGCCGAAATATAGGCCCCCAGCAACATGCCGTGGGCGATGCGGCCCTTGAACGGTGAGGCCTTGGCAAAGTCCTCATCGACATGCACGGGATTATGGTCGGTTGAAACCTCGGCAAAGGCGCGGATGGCTTCATCGCTGATCATAAAGACGCGCGTAGCGGTCTGTTCCAGCGAAAGTTCGTCAAGATAAAAGGCGTTGCTCATGCCTTGTGCTGTAATTCACGCATCTGCGCCTGCCAAGGAGATTATGAGCGCCTGCATCCCCCAGGTGCGCGGGTCTGAGCTGAAAAAATGTCCCGATGCGGTACAAAAAATGCGCCAGTGCGGGAAAATTTCACCATATTTCGTGGTTAACATAGGATATATTGTTGAATTAAAACAATAAAATTCAATAACGCTCTTAACCTGATTTTATCGTGTTCGCGGCATAGTGAACCTGTCTTGAAAGAAGGGCCTGCGTCTTGCAGGTTCACTTAAAAAAAGTGGGGCGTTACAACATGGCCATCGATATGTCCATGCCGGTGCTGGTCGTAGATGATTACAAAACCATGCTTCGGATCATTTCCAACCTGCTCAAACAATTGGGTTTTGAGAATGTCGAGGAAGCGTCGGACGGCACCGAAGCGCTCGAAAAAATGAAAAAGGGCTCCTATGGCCTGGTCATTTCCGACTGGAATATGGAGCCGATGACCGGTTACGAGCTGTTGCTGAAGGTTCGCGCCGACGATGTTCTGCGTCGCACGCCCTTCATCATGGTCACGGCCGAAAGCAAGACGGAAAACGTCATTGCGGCGAAGAAGGCCGGCGTTAACAATTACATTGTTAAGCCTTTCAATGCGGCGACCCTGAAGCAAAAGATCACCGCTGTTCTCGGCGAGTTCTGAGTTCCTTTTCTGACTTTAATTTTTGGTAGGATTACCATGGCTTTGCCAGCATCGAACAGGGACGCCATCGACGGTCTGGACGGGTTTGACCCCGCTCTGGTCGGCGAGCTTGAGCCCAAGCTGATCAATCTGATGCAGCAATCCGAAGCGCTCGTCGCTTTGATGCGCGGCTTTTTCCAGCAGCTCGACAGACGCCGTTCGGAAGAATTTCGCGTCATCGCCGGCTATATCGCCAAGGCCAAGGAAGAAATCCGCGAAATGCGGCCCCACGACATTTCGCAGGAGCGTATTCCGACCGCCGGCGCGGAACTGGAAGCCATTACCCGCGATACCGAAGCCGCCACCCACACCATCATGAACTCTGCCGAGGCCCTGATGGGCGCGGACATCAGCGACCCCAAGGCCTATAAGGCTCTGGTCGATGATGAGGTCATGAAGATTTTCGAGGCCTGTTCCTTTCAGGATATTACCGGCCAGCGTGTGTCCAAGGTGATCGGTGTCCTGAAACAGATCGAAGAGCGCGTCGGCCGGCTGGCCAATACGCTCGGTGTCGAGGATTCGGGGCCGCTGGAAATGAGCGCCGAAGAAAAGCGTCGCCACGACCTGCTGCTCAATGGCCCGGCCATCGGTGGCCCTGAAACCGGGCAGGACGCTATCGATGCCATGTTCGATTCGTTCGACGCCGTGGAAGAACCGGCTCAGCCCGTCAAGCCTGACGCCCTGGCGGCCAAGGCTCCTGAAGTCAAGGCGGACGTAAAGCCCGCCAACCTTCAACCGGCTGTAGCCAGGGCTGCGCCGCAACCGGCGGCTCCGCCCGTGGCCAAGGCCACACCGGCCCCGGCCCCGAAACCGGCGCCCGAAGCGGAAGCGCCCGGCAATTCTCAGGACGATATCGACTCTTTGTTCGATACGCCGTCCGAAGATATGCGGAAGACCAATTCTCAGGACGACATCGACGCCCTGTTCGACTGATCTGCAAAACCACACCATCCTTCAGGCTCCCGCAGAGGCGCCGGATGATCGGCTGGACAATAGGTTTGTGATGGTGCGAAGAACGCGATGGCTATAGGCCGTCGCGTTTTTTACCTTTTCGATGAAAGTGTTGAAAGGCGTGACCGACATGGCAGATATGCGTATCCGGGCCGTCCGCAGCGATGATTATGCGCAATGGCGGGTCTTGTGGGACGCCTACAACACCTTCTATGGCCGAACGGGCGATCTGGTTCTGCCGGAGGCGGTGACTCAAACCACCTGGGCGCGCTGCCTTGATCCGGGCGAACCGGTGTTTGCCCTGATCAGCGAAAGCGCGGGCCGGATTACGGGGTTTGCCCATTATCTCTTTCACCGCTCGACCTCGGCTGTGGCGGATAGCTGCTATTTGCAGGATCTGTTCGTCGGCCGGGCCGGGCGACGGCAGGGGGCGGGGCGCGCTCTGGTGCTGGCCGTCTGCGCCGCCGCCGAAGCCGCCGACAGTCCGCGCCTGTATTGGCATACCCAGGCACATAACCGGGCAGCGCGCAGACTATATGATCAGGTGGCGCGCAAATCGGCCTTTATCGTGTACCGGCGGGAAGTTTAGTCACCAACGCAGGGCGTCAGACACATATTTCGCCTCGGCGGTCTGCATGTCGAGCAGGGCCTTCAGGCGTAGCGGATCGAGCTTGCCGTCATCGCCCGTGGCCTCGACCGCGTGGATGCCGGCGGCGATAAAGACGAGATCGAGGCCCTGACCATTGGCCCCCAGCACATCGGTGGGCAGGCCGTCGCCGATTGCCAGAATGCGTTTGCGCTCGGCAGGCTGGCCGGTCAGGCGCTCAGTGGCCGCATAGCAAAGCTCATAGATCGGTGCATAGGGCTTGCCCGCCATGATCACCGGCCCGCCGAGGCTGGCATAGAGATCGGCCAGCGAACCGGCGCACATGATGATCTTGTCGCCGCGCTGCACCACCTTGTCAGGATTGGCGCAGATCATCACCAGCCTGCGCTTTGCGGCGATGGTGAAGGCGTGGCTATATTGCTCCAGCACGTCGTTTTCGTCGTCATAGGGGCCGGTGCAGGAAATGAAGGCGGCGGTGTCGGGCTTGCCCGACAGATCGATCTCGATACCTTCATAAATGACATCGTCGCGCTCCGGCCCCACCTTCCAGCCCGCGCCCTGAGAGGCGAACTGGCGCAAATATTCGCGCGTGGCGTCGCCGGACGACACCACCTCGGAAAAGCCATCCTCATAAATGCCAAGTGAGGCCAGTTGCGCGATCAGATTGTCGCGCGGACGCGGCGAATTGGAGATCAGGATCACCGGCCCGCGCATCTCCTTGAAACGCTTTAGCGCCTCATAGGCGGGCGGAAAATGCTGACGGCCATTATGGATCACCCCCCAGATGTCGCAGAACAGGGCGTCATACTGATCGGCGACTGCCGACAGGCCGGTAAGCAGTTCGGGGTGGGACATTAACGACTCGCGTACAGCAAAAAGACTGCGGGCTGTTTAGCGGGTGGGGGCGGCGAGGGGAAGGCGAAAATCTAAACCCTAGAGCGGTCTGCATTCTGATTGAATCGGTCAAAGGCATGCAGTCCGCTCTATATTTTACGTTTTTCCGCATCTCGCATTCAATTTGTAAGTCAAATTAAACGCTCGTTGCTCTAGGCCCGTCGCCGCACCTGCGGCATGGTGGATTTGATGAAACCGGCGGGCGGGTCGGTTTCGGCCAGCACCTGTTCCTTGATGGCGCGCGGTTCGCCAAACAGATGGCCCTGGGCGTAGCCGATCTCGATTTCAAGAATATCGACCACCTGCTTTTCGCTTTCGACCTTTTCGGCGATCACCTCAATGCCGTAGCGGGCCAGCAGACCGGCATAGTCGCCGGCGTGGATGTCCTTGAGGAATTTCAGCGCCGGCTTGCCCGCCACATCGAGCAGTTGTTCGAGCAGAAGGCCCGCGCCGATCTTGACATAGCGCACATCAGAGCGATGCAGATCCTGAAGGTCGAAATCGATGCTCGCCACCTTGTCGAGCGAGAAGCGGAAGCCGAGATCGGCCAGCTTGGCCATGTTGCGCGCCTCCACCGAAGCGCGTCCGGCAAAGGCGTCCTGACCCAGCTCAAAAATCAGCGAGCCGGACAGGTCACGGTTTTCGCTGAGGAATTCGAGGAATTGCGGGAAGAAGGTTTCGTCGCGCAAGGAGGTCAGCGAAATATTGCAGAAGATACCGATGCGGCGGTCCTGCTTGGCCAGACGGCGCACAATCTGCACGCAGCGGAACAGAAGCAGATTGTCAATCGACGGCACCAGCCCTTCGGCGTCGGCCACACTTAAATATTCGGCGGGCATCAGAACGCGGCCCGTGGCGTCACGCAGGCGCGAGAAGCTTTCGTAAAAAATGGTCTTGCGCTGCGGCAGGCTGACGACCGGTTGCAGATACAGATCGACGCGGTTGGCGATCAGGGCCTCGCGGATGGTTTCGATCAGCGCGATGGCCTGCTGTTCACGGGCATGGATACCCGGCGCATGGTGCAGGGGCACCACCGTGGCGCCACCCGTCCAGCTATCGAGGCGGTCTTCGATGCTTTCGCCGAGTTTCTTGACCAGATCTTCGAGCATCCGCACTTCGGAGGTCAGCTCATCGGAGCGCGTCATGCGGTTTTCCTGCACGCGCTCGGCCAGCTCGACCATATCTTTTTGCGTGGAATCAATGGCATCGACCATCAGGCGGTGCGCCTCGCGCACGCTGTCGATGTCCTTGACGATGCGGCGCTCGGCCAGGTGCTGAACCGCGAAGGTATGGAAGGCGAAACAGACGCCCAGCGTGCCGAGCAGGGCGGCGATGGCCGTGCCGAAATCGGAGCCGCCATTGAAGATCATGGCCGCTATGCTCAGGCTGAGCACGATATAGGTGGCCGTGAGAATAAGCGGGGTCAGTTTACCCATGAGATTGTCCCAGGCGGTCAGCACGAATCAAGACCGATTCGTAGGCAACTATGGGGTGAATCCGGCGGCGGCGATAGTCCGCATTAACACTTATAAACAAGTTGTTAAAATTCAGGCCATCGCGTCGGTGTTACGGCGATAGGGGCCGGGATAACTCTGATCGCTTTTGCGGCGGCGGTCGGGGCCGAAATAGCTCTTGCAACGAATGAAGGGCCGGGGGCGCATGATCACCGAATCGAGGCGGCCCAAAAGCGCGCGCGCCGTCAAAGGTTTGACCACGAATTCATTGACGCCGCTGTCGCGCGCCTGCATCACGCGCGACCGCTCGGAATGGCCGGTGATCATCACCACCGGCAGATAGGGATTGGACGAATCGGGCGCATTGCGCAGCATCCGCGTGAATTCGACGCCATCAATCGGATCCATGTTGAAATCGACCAGGGCGATGTCGGCCGGATACTGGCGCAACAGATCGAGCCCTTCGGCACCGTCACGCGCCTCGCGGACATGGCGAATCCCCGACCCATTGAGAATGGCCGATACAATGGAACGCATATGCTGGTTGTCTTCGATCAGAAGAATTTTCAGACTGCTGTAATCGGCCATGGTTATTTCAGGCAGGTATCAGGGGTTGCACGGATCGGTGCGAAAAACGTAATGCTGTTATGCTGAGTGCGGTGTGCATTTCAAGCGAATATTTCGCCTGTCAGGCCACCATCAGGCTGGGATCGAGGTGGCGGTCGCTCCATTTCAGCCGCCAGCACAGGTGCGGGCCGGTGGCGCGGCCCCGGTCACCGACGCGGCCGATCAACTGGCCCTGACGCACACGCTGACCCAGCTTCACCAGAACTGCCGACTGATGCAGATACATCGAGATGGCGCCCTGGCCGTGATCGATGAAAATCAGCCCGCCCTCATAAAACATATCGGCCTGCGCCAGCACCACCAGACCGTCCTGTGGCGCATGGATCGGCGTGCCGATGGGGGCGGCCATGTCAAAGCCCATATGCGGGCTGGAAGGCTTACCGTTCAGGATGCGCTGATTGCCGAAATGTCCTGAAACAATGAAGGTTTTCAGCGGCCAGATAAAGCCGTTTTTGAAGTGTTCGCTGTCATCATGGCTGGCGAAGGCGACGTTCTTCAGCAGCCATTCGCGGCCGATGCGGTCGAGCAGGGCCTGTCCCCTGGGGGTCACCGTATCCTGCGGCAGGCCATCGACGCGCTGCACGTCATAGGTGACCGGCGCGATGGCGAGCGTGGCGTCCTGGCCCGCGCAACGGATCGTGCAGGCAGCGGGGGCATCGCGGTCAAAACCGACATAGAAGAGGCCGTCGGGGGCGGTGCGGCCGCGCAAACGGCCATCGACCGTCAGTTCAGTGTCGGGCAGAGCGCGCCCGACGCACCAGCCGCCCTGTGTGAAGCGGCCCCTGAGCTGGAAAGGCAGATTGAGGGCTGTCTGCGCCCGCGCAACGCCTGTTGCCGCCAGTCCGGCTGTCATGGCCAGCACGGTGCGGCGATTGACGATCATCCGGCGGTTTGATCCGCAGTCGGATGATCCTGATTCGTGTTGTTTTGGCGCTTCCAGGCGATCGTGGCCTCTTCCGGCCCGGCATAGGCTTCCTGGGTGCGCGGGTTCCAGTAACGCAGGGCGTCGAGCGGCACCTGACGGCCGGAAATGGCGCAGATCACGAACTGGCCGGGGCGCATGATCGTGAAGTCGCCATCGCCATAGTGCAGGACAGCTTGACCGGGCAAGGGAGTGTGCATGTTCATACCCCCAACATAGGCGCGTTGTGCGGACGGATCAAGATCAGAACAGGCTGCCTTGTGCGGGAAGTGGCGGCGCGGGTTTCTTTTTCGCCGGGGGCGTTTGTGGGGCTGATGGTGTCCCGTCCGCGCCTACCGTGACATCGAGCTTTTGCTGGCCCTTGAAGGTCAGAACGAGGCCTTCGCCCGCCGCGAGCCCATGCGGCGCGGTGATCAGTTCGCCGCCGGGCCGGTTGACGCGGGCAAAGCCGAGATCAAGCGGACGGTCGGGATTGAGGCTTAAGCGCAATTGCTCAAGGCTTTTCAGCCGGTCGGCGCGCTGGTTCAAAGACCGCTGCACGGCATCGGTCATGCGGGCGTGCAGTTCGGGCAGGCGGGCATGGCTTTGGCTTAAGGCCAGCTTGCGCCGCATGGCGCGGGTCGCACGTTCGGCCAGTTGCGTCAGTTGCTGCCCCTTGAGGCGGCGCGGGTTTTCGAGCAGGCCGGGGCGGAAACGGGCGGTCACGCGCGTCAGGGCGGTATCGTGGGCGCTGAGATTGGCCGTCAGCCCGCCCGCCAGCCGATGGGCCACGAAATCGAGCCTTTGCTGGGCGGTGTCGATCATATCCTGAGGGCGGGGCAGGGCGCGCGCCAACAGGCTCAGGCGCTCAAGGCGCATCTGCATCTGGTGGCTGAAACTGGCCTGACGGCGGCGTTCGAGATCGGCGGTGAAGGCGCGCAGTTCGCCAATCACCGGCGTGGCGATTTCCGCCGCGCCGGTGGGGGTGGGGGCGCGCCGGTCGCTGACATAGTCGATCAGGGTGGTGTCGGTTTCGTGGCCGACGGCCGAGATGACCGGGATGGTGCAGGCCGCGACGGCGCGGGCCAGGTTTTCATCATTGAACGGCCACAGATCCTCAACCGAACCGCCGCCGCGCGCCACGATGATCACGTCAGGACGCGCCACCTGTCCGTTCTCAAAGCCTTGCAGGGCGCGGATCACCTGACCCGCCGCCTGTTCGCCCTGCACCACGACGGGCCACACCACCACGCGGCAGGGCCAGCGGTCGCGGATGCGGTGTAAGATGTCGCGGATCACCGCCCCGGTGGGCGAGGTGATGACGCCGATGGTGCGCGGCGCAAAGGGCAGGGCGCGCTTGCGTTCCGAGGCGAACAAGCCCTCGGCGTGGAGCTTTTTCTTGACGCGCTCAAGCTGGGCCAGCAGCGCGCCTATGCCCGCCACCTCCATCGCTTCGATGACGATCTGGTATTTCGACGAGGCCGGAAAGGTGGTGATGCGGCCGGTGATGATCACTTCCAGCCCGCTTTCCGGCTGGGTTTGCAGGCGCGACACCTGCCCCTTCCAAACCACGCCGTCAATGGCGGCCTTGTCGTCCTTCAGGGTCAGATACACATGGCCTGAGGCATGGCGCGTCACCTTGGAGATTTCGCCGCGCAGCCGCACATGGTCATAGGCCTGTTCGAGCGTGCGTTTCAGCGCGCCGGCCAGTTCCGACACCGAATAGGCGGGGGCATTGCCGCCGGGTGAAGCGGCGGCGGACGAATCGGGGGGCATGGGCAGGTCGTTGGACATGGGGTCAATCTAGCCGATTTCATCGCTGATGACAGATTTAAAACGCTGTTAGCCTTACCTCTTCAGGAAGTCTTCAGAGGCAAGAAGCTAGTGTGATTACCAGTAAGGCGTGTAGAGTTTTCCTTTTTAATCACCATGTATGATATGTCACTGGATCTGGAACTGAAACGCTTCAACACCTTGCAGGCACTGGAGATCGTCGAGTCTGAACCCGAAGCCAGCTTCGATCAGATGGCCAGGCTGGCCGCCGATATTTTTGAGGCGCCGATCGTGCTGATTGCGCTGGCCGATGGTGAACGCCACTGGTTCAAATCGCATATCGGCATCGATTTCAACGAAGTGCCCGCCTGCCTGTCCTTTTGTGTGCATACGCTGGAAAAAGGCGATGTGCTGGTGGTGCCCGACACATGTGAAGACGCGCGCTTCGCCGATAATCCGTTCGTGATCTGTGCGCCGCATGTCCGCTTCTATGCCGGTGCGCCCTTGCGCTATGAAGGCGCTCTGGTCGGCACATTCTGCATCCTGGATAGCCGCCCGCGCGATTTCAGCGCGGCGCAGGTGCGCCATCTGCGCATGATGGCCGAAAGCGTGTCGCTGCTGATCGCCCAGCGCAAGGACGGACTGGTGCGCAAGGCCGCCATCCGCAAATTGCAGGAAGGTCAGCGCAAGCTCGAACTGATGGAAGAGGTGGCCGGGGTCGGCTACTGGCAGATCCATGTGCGCACACGCGAATGTTTCTGGTCGCGCGGCGTCTATGCCATTCACGGCCTCAACCGTGAGGATTACACGCCCGACCTGATCAGCGCCCCCGACCACTTTCATCCGTTTGACCGCGTCCTTGTCACCAATTGCGTTCAGCAGGCGATGGACCTGGGCGAGGATTTCCACTTCGAGGCGCGTCTGATGCGCGCCGATGGCGAGGAGCGCATCGTCTATTCGAAAGGCATGGTCGAAACGGACGAGGCGGGTCGCCCGGAATGGCTGTTCGGCATTCTCGAAGACATTACCGAACAGAGCCATGTCGAGGAAACCCTGCGCGCCGCCAAGGCGCAGGCCGAGGCGCATCAGCAAGCTAAATCCGATTTTCTGGCCAATATGAGCCATGAAATCCGCACGCCGCTGACCACGATTCTCGGCTATGCCAATCTGCTGACCGGCGTGACCGACCTGCCCAAGGATGCACGCCACTATATTGGCCGCATCAACAAGGCGGGCGAGGCCTTGCTCAGTCTGGTCACCGATGTGCTCGATTTTTCCAAGCTCGAAGCCGGTCAGGTGACGCTCAATCCGCAGGCTATTGATTGCCGCGCCCTGGCCGACGATATTATCGAGCAGTTCGCGGCCCTGACCACCAGCCGCCATGTCGATCTCAGCTTCGTCAGCCGCCCCGATGCGCCCCTGTGGCTGATGCTCGACGACACGCGGATGCGGCAGGTTCTGTATAATCTGGTCGGCAATGCCTGCAAGTTCACGCAAAACGGCTATGTCGATCTCAAACTGGTCTTGCACGGCGAAGGCGCGCAGACGCGGCTGCGCGTCGAGGTGCGTGATTCCGGGCCGGGACTTTCGCCTTTGCAGCAGGCGCGCCTGTTCAAGCGCTTCAATCAGGTCGATAACAGCATCAACCGCAAATATGGCGGATCTGGGCTCGGCCTGTCGATCTGCTATGAGATCGTCCGGCTGATGGGCGGCGAGATCGGCGTCGAATCGGCCCCGGGTGAGGGAAGCTGCTTCTGGCTGGAAATTCCGGCTGCCGTGGCCGTGGCGCCCGCGCCGGTTGTGAAGCGCGACCTGCGCCCGGTCTTCCTCGAAGACCGCAAGGTGCTGATCGTCGATGACCACCCGATCAACCGCGAACTGATCCGGCTGCTGCTCAAGGACTACGGCCTCGATATTTACGAGGCCTGCGATGGCGCCGAGGCCGTGGCCATGTGCGAAAAAACCCATTTCGATCTGGTCTTCATGGACATCCAGATGCCGGTGCTTGATGGTATTTCGGCCACGCGCGCCATGACCGGCTGGGACGGCGACCGCAGGCCATCGGCCATTGTGGCCCTGACGGCGGCGGCGCAGAAGCTGCCGGAAGACGCACACGCCTGCGGCTTTACCGGTGTCCTGTCCAAACCGATCGACCTGCCGCAATTCTACGCCACCCTTTATCGCTGCCTCGAAGGCGATGCCCCGGCGCGGCTGGCGGTTTGATAGCTTCCAAGAAATTGCTTATGGATTTTTCGACGCGAAGGCTTTAGGCGGAAAGCCATGAACATTCTGCTGATCGGTTCGGGCGGCCGCGAACACGCCCTGGCATGGAAAATCGCCCAGTCACCGCTGGTCAGACGCCTCGTCGTTGCGCCCGGCAATCCGGGCATGGCGTCTCTGGCCGAATGCCGCGACATCAAGGCCACCGATGTGGCGGGCCTTGTCGGGCTGGCGCGTGACATGGCCGCCGATCTCGTCGTGGTCGGGCCGGAAAGCGCCCTGGCTGAAGGTCTGGCCGACGCCCTGGCCGATGCGCGCATCCCATGCTTTGGCCCGATGCGTGCTGCTGCACGGCTCGAATCGTCGAAAGCCTTCACCAAGGATTTCTGCCAGCGCCACGCCATCCCGACCGCGCAATCGGAAACGTTTGACAATGTGGCTGAGGCGCGCGACTTCCTCAAAACCTACAACCCGCCCTATGTCATCAAGGCCGATGGTCTGGCCGCCGGCAAGGGCGTGGCCATTTCGCCCGATTATCAGGACGCCGTGGCCGAGGTGGAGGCCATGCTCGGCGGACGCTATGGCCCCGCCAGCTCGCAGATCGTCATTGAGGAATTCATGACCGGCGAGGAGGCTTCGGTCTTTGCCCTGTGCGACGGCGAAACCGCCCTTCTGTTTGGCTGGGCGCAGGATCACAAGCGCGCTTTTGATGGCGATACCGGCCCCAATACCGGCGGCATGGGCACCTATTCGCCGGCCCCTGTGGTGACGCCCGACCTGCTCAAACGTACAACCGAGGACATTCTCAACCCGACGATGGCGGGCATGAAGGCCGAGGGCCATCCGTATAAGGGCGTGCTCTATGCGGGCCTGATGATCGAAGACGGCGCGCCGCGTCTGGTCGAATATAATGCCCGCTTCGGCGATCCCGAATGCCAGGTGCTGATGCTGCGTCTGAAAAGCGACATTGTGCCCTATCTCAAGGCCTCGGCCACCGGGGGCTTAAAAAACCTGCCCGCCCCTGAGTGGTATGATGATGCAGCGGTCTGCGTGGTCTTTGCCGCCAAGGGCTATCCCGACAGCCCCTTATCCGGCTCGGTCATCCGTGGCGCGGACGCCGATTTCGGTTCGGATGTCACCGTGTTTCACGCCGGCACCAGCCTTCATGCCGATGGCACTTTGCGCGCCGCCGGTGGCCGTGTGCTCAATATCTGCGCGCGCGGCAAAACCATCCGCGAAGCGCGCGACCGCGCCTATGCTGCCATTGCCCGCATCGACTGGCCAGGGGGATTCTACCGTACCGACATCGCCCACCGCGCATTGTAAATCGCGGTCTTTGGGCGTCTAGATTAGGTGAGGCGAGTGACGAGAGCAACGCGCGTTTCATTTGACTTACAAATTGAATGCGAGATGCGGAAAAACGTAAAATGTAGAGCGGGTTGCATGCCTTTGACCGATTCAATCAGAATGCAAACCGCTCTAGTTGATATTGGCCCGGATGCGCATACGCAGGTCGTCGATCGGCTTTAGGCCCGCATCGGATTTGAAGCGCCAGTAGGTCCAGCCATTGCAGGCCGGGGCCTGTTCCATCATCGCGCCCATCTTGTGGATCGAACCGGACAGTTCACCGTGCACCAGCGAGCCATCGGCACGGACGCGCGCCGTGCGGTCACCCTTGGGCGTATAAAGAATGTCGCCGGGACGCAGCAGACCGGCCTCGACCAGAGCACCGAAAGGCACGCGCGGCTCGGCCTTTTTCGAGCCCATGACCGCCAGATCGCTTTCGGTGGCCGGGATGACCTTTTCAATGCGTTCGCGCGCCACCTTGGCGTAGGTTTCTTCGCGTTCGATGCCGATGAAATGGCGGCCCAGGCGCTTGGCGGCGGCCCCTGTGGTGCCGGTGCCGAAGAAGGGATCGAGCACGACATGGCCGGGTTTGGTGCAGGCCAGCAACACGCGGTACAGCAGCGATTCCGGCTTTTGCGTCGGGTGCGCCTTGTTGCCGTTTTCGTCCTTGATGCGCTCTTCGCCGGTACACAGAGGGATCGACCAGTCGGAGCGCATCTGGGTGTCTTCATTGAAGGCTTTCAGCGCATCATAATTGAAGGTGTAGCGCTTCTGGCCCTTGGCCTTGGTGGCCCAGATCAGGGTTTCGTGGGCATTGGTAAAGCGCGTGCCCTTGAAATTGGGCATGGGATTGGCCTTGCGCCAGATGACATCATTCATCACCCAGAAGCCGAGATCCTGCATGGCCACGCCGAGGCGGAAAATATTGTGATACGAACCGATGACCCAGATCGCGCCATCGTCCTTCAGCACGCGGCGGCATTCGCGCATCCATTGGCGCGTGAACCTGTCATAGATCTCAAAGCTGGCGAACTGATCCCAGTCATCATCGACCGCATCGACCTTGGAATTATCGGGGCGCAGCAGGTCGCCGCCGAGCTGGAGATTATAGGGCGGATCGGCGAAAACCAGATCGACGCTCGCATCCGGCAGGCTTTTCAGCACTTCGATACATTCACCCAGATGGATGGTGTCGAGCTTGAGCGGGGCAGGGATGGCGGGCGCAGGTTTCGACTTCGTCATAAGGACAGCTTTCTAGAGCGTTTCCCCGAAAAGTGGGCCACTTTTCGGATCAGGAAGAACGAGATTCAAGGTCTTAGAGCTTCGGCCCGATGCAAACGGATCGAAGCTCTAAGACCTTGAATCGCAAGGACTAGAATCTTTCCAGAGTTAATGACGGGTTAAATTAACCATGCCGGGGAATCGGCGGATTCTATTTTTTCGATGTGAGTCCGAAAAGACTCACTTTTGATTCCGCTTTGTTCTTTTCATGCCGTCTTTGAGCGATCAGCCCGCTCATTCCGCCACCATCACCTCGTTATCGCCGAGATTGCGCAGCGTGGCCCAGCTTGGCCGGTGGATCGGGCAGGGGCCATGCAAACGCAGGGCTTCGAGGTGAAGTTCCGACTGATAGCCCTTGTGCTTTTTGAAGCCGTAAACAGGATAGAGGGCGTCCATTTCGATCATGTGGCGGTCACGCGCCGTCTTGGCCAAAATCGAGGCGGCGGCGATAGAGAGAGATTTCAGGTCACCCTTGACGATGGCGGTGGAGGGGATGGTCAGCGGGGGGCACTTGTTGCCGTCGATCAGGGCGTGATCGGCGCACGGGTTGAGCGCGGCCACGCAGCGCCGCATCCCTTCCATCGTGGCGCCGAAAATATTGAGCGTCTCGATGTCGTCAATGCTCATATGCACCACCGACCAGGCGATGGCGCTGGCCTTGATCTGCGGTTCCAGTTCGAAGCGCCGCTTTTCGGTGAGCATCTTGGAATCGGTGATGCCTTCGGGCACGCGGGCGGGATCGAGAATGACGGCGGCCACGCAGACAGGCCCGGCGCACGGGCCGCGCCCGGCCTCATCGACACCGCAGACAAGGCCGCTTAAGGCCAGTTCGTAGCTGAAATCCGCCATGCCGGTTTTTACGACGATTCACCCGCCGCCGTCATCAGAAAACCCCGGCCTCACCGCGACCCTTGGGATCGCGGCCGAAGCGGTTGGGGCCCGGTGTGCCGTCGGTGCAGCGAAAGACGAGCGTGACGATTTTCGCCAGCAAGGTGGGTATGACGACCCACATTAAAGGCACCATCAGGGCCAGCAGGGCCGAGACGAGAATTTGCGGATCACTCATCTGCGACAGGTCGCGCAGGGCCTGCATTTCGGCGAGAAATTCACTTCCGCGTACAGCAAAATAGATGACCGACACGATCAGGGTGATCAGGGCCGGAAACAGGATCCACCAGCCGGTGCGGTCGATGTCGTGCATCCGGCGCACGGAAACGGCGATGTCAGGGATCAGCAGAATGAAGAAAACCAGCACGCGCAACAGCACCACAATGCCGATACCGGCAATATGGCTGATGCCGCTGCCGCCGACGAACAGGCTCGACAGGGCCAGAAGCAGGGCACCGAGAATGATCTTGAACAGCACCCATAGCCAGTATTCGCTGCGCCGCGAACGCCCCTGAAAATCGAAATAGCGTTTCAGCGGCTGGAACATCAGGTCCATAAAACTTCCCCATATAGCCCGGCAGAGCCTTACGGCAGTTCATAGGCTTTCGCAATCTCGGTTGCGATCTCATCATGGCGAAAACAGGTGACGAGATGATCATTGACCATGCCGACCGCCTGCATGAAGGCATAGGTGATCACCGGGCCGCAAAACTTATAGCCATGCGATTTCAGCAGCTTGGCCAGTTCGCGTGAGGTGGCCGTCTCGGCGGGCACCTGTGTGCGGTCGTCGAAAGAGTTGATCAGCGGACGGTGATCCTGAACCTGCCAGATCAGGTCGGTGAAGCTGACGCCTTTTTCACGTAAATCAAGCGTGATGCGCGCCGAATCAATGGCTGATACGATCTTGGCGCGTGAGCGGATAATACTTGCATTGTTCATCAGCCGTTCGATGTCGGCCTCATTGAAACGCGCCACCTTTTCGGGATCGAAACCGGCAAAGGCTTCGCGTAAAGAGTCACGCTTGCGCAGGATGGTGATCCACGACAGCCCCGCCTGAAAACCATCGAGCACCAGTTTTTCCCACAGGGCGCGCGGATCATATTCGGGCACGCCCCATTCCTCATCGTGGTAGGCGATATAGAGCGGGTCTTGCCCCGGCCAGTGACAGCGCGTTTTATCCATCATTGATTTTCCTTTGGGGTGTCCTGGTCGGGCAGGACTTCCCGCAGCCAGTCGGGCGTCATGATCGCCACGGACTGACCCTGACAGGTGGCGTCCCCGCCCAGCCGGTCGAGTCGCATCAGGCCCAGGGACAGGCCGCGTCCGCCGCTTAAAACTTCGCCGATTTTGCGTTCACCGGTCAGGATCTCCGCGCCTTTTTCCAGCCTGCCCGGATGCCGCAGGGGCAGGATGCGGGTCTTGATCTGGCCGCGCCTTTTCATGCGCGAGGTCAGTTCCTGCCCGACATAGCAGCCCTTGTGGAAATCAATCGCGTTCAGCACATCGAGATTGGCGTCGATGGCGTACAGTTCGTCCGGGCCGAAATCCGCCCCACCTTCGGCCAGCCCCAGTGCATGGCGGAAGGTCTGCCAGTCGCCGTCACTGGCTGCCTGTGTATGGGCATGGCCATAGGCGCGGCCATAGAGGCCGCCGGTGATCAGGCTGCGCGGATCGGCCATATAGCCTTCGGGCAGTTCATCCAGCGCCGCACAAACCGCTGCATCGATCTTCTCAATCGTTACCTTAGCGCGCAGCTTATACATATTGAGTTTGCTGAACAATTCATCGCGCACGTCAAGCGGAACATCGAGCCTGATCGTATCAGCATCAACGGCGTGCAGCAGGCAATCGGCGATCATCTTGCCCTGTGGCCGCAAAAAGGCCCCGTAATGCAGTTTATGAAATTCCCGACGCGCCGCCTCTGCGCTCAGATCATCGATTCGGGCCGTGCACAGGCCTTTGAGAAAACTGGCCCGGTCGGGGCCGGAAACGGACAGTAATCCGCGATAGGTAAGGGTGGCGATGGACATGGTCTTGCTATGAAACGCTTTCGAACTGACAATGGGGCATGACAAAGGCTTTCCCGATTCTGCTTCTGGCCTTTTGCGAACCGGCCCGCGCGCTCAGCCTGGGCGGCGTGATCACGCGCCTCAAGCAGGAAATACCGCACGCCCGTATCACCCTGGCCACCACGCCCTTCGCGGCCGAACTGTTCCAAGATGACGATTCCATCGCCGAGATACAAGCCCTTGACGGCGCGATCTTCAATCTCAGATCGCTGGGATCGTTAAGCGAGCTGTCGCGGCGCAAATGGGGGCTTTGCATTGATCTCGGCCCTTCGATGATTGCGCGCATGATGAAGGCGAAAACGCGCTTTTCGTTCAATCCCAATGACAGCGCCTCGGCTCTGACGCAGATATGCCGGGCCCTGCATCTCGATGAGGCCGAGGTCTATCCCGGTCTGCGCGTGTCGCCGCGGCGCGAAGCCCGTGTGCGTGGTCTGATCGACAATGGCCGAGAGGCTGCGCCCTTCATCATTATGGCGCCGGGCGCTGGCTGGCTGGGGCGACGCTGGCCCACCGAGCGTTTCGCCGTGCTGGCGGCGCGCCTGACCCGCAAGGGCGGACTGTTTGCCGGTCATCGCCTGCTGGTGATCGGCCACGGTGCCGAACATGACACACTGATGGCGCTGAGCCTGGCCACGACGCGCGCCCAGGTGCTGGAAACATCCGACAGTATCGATGCGCTCAACCTCTATGCCGCCCTGCGTCACGCAAAGCTGTTTGTCGGCAATGATGAAATCTGGCTGCATCTGGCGGCGGCGGCCCATATTCCGGCCATCGGGCTTTACGGCCCCTCGGATGAGGCGGAAGGCCCGGCAGGGCCGAATGTGCGTAAGGTGCGCGGCCCGCGCAGTCTTGACGAGATTCGTCTTGTTGACCCGAAATTGAAGCAAAACGCCTGTCATATGTTGGATTTACCGGTCGATAAGGTCTATGACTCGATCCTGACGGCGATACCGAAAAACGAGGAAACATCCGATGGCCCAGACATTTGACCTGATTATCCGCAATGCCGACATCGCGCTCAAGCAGCGCAGCGTTAGCGCACAACAAAATTGATGGAGGCGTGGCTATGGCCCAGACATTTGACCTGATTATCCGCAATGCCGACATCATCAACCATGCCGGGCGGGGCAGGGGCGACATCGGCATCACGAACGGCAAGTTCGCGGCGTTCGGCGACCTGTCTCAGGCTTCGGCGGGTGAGATCTTCGACGCCAGCGGCCTGCTGGCCATGCCGGGCGTGATCGACACCCAGGTGCATTTCCGCGAGCCGGGGCTGGAATGGAAGGAAGACCTGGAGACCGGATCGCAATGCGCCGTGATGGGCGGGGTGGTGGCCGTGTTCGAAATGCCCAACACCAATCCGACGACGACCGATCCCGAAGCCTTTGCCGACAAGCTGAAGCGCGCCCATCACCGGATGCACTGCGACCACGCCTTTTATGTCGGCGGCACCCACGCCAATATCCATCATCTCGGCGATCTGGAGCGGCTGCAAGGCTGCTGCGGCGTCAAGGTGTTCATGGGCGCTTCGACCGGAACCCTGCTGATCGCCGATGATGCGGGCGTGGCGGCTGTGCTGGGGGCGGTGCGCCGCCGCGCCACCTTCCATTCCGAGGACGAATACCGGCTGGCCGAGCGCCGTTCTCTGGCCCGCGAAGGCGACTGGACGAGCCATGATTTCGTGCGTGATCCGCAAACGGCCATCCAGTCCACCCATCGTCTGGTGCGGCTGGCGCGCGAGGCGGGCAAACGCATCCATGTTCTGCATGTCACCACGCGCGAGGAGATCGAATTCCTCAAGGATCACAAGGACGTAGCGACCGTTGAGCTGACGCCGCAGCACCTGACTCTGGAAGCGCCGGAAGCCTATGAAAGGCTGAAGGGCATGGCCCAGATGAACCCGCCGATCCGCGACCGTTATCATGTCGAGGGTCTGTGGCGTGGCATCACCGGCGGCATTGCCGACGTGCTGGGCTCCGACCACGCGCCGCATACGCTGGAAGAAAAGGCCAAGCCCTATCCGCAATCGCCTTCGGGTATGCCGGGGGTGCAGACGTTGCTGCCGGTCATGCTCAACCATGTCGCCAATGGTCGTCTGTCGCTGGAACGGCTGGTCGATCTGACCTCGGGCGGGGCGCAGCGGGTCTTCGGCGTGGCCAATAAGGGCCGCATGGCCGAGGGCTATGACGGTGACGTTACGCTCGTCGATCTCAACCACAAGCGCGTTTTGCGCCATGCCGATATGCGCACCAAGAGCCGCTGGACGCCGTTTGATGGCATGGAAGTGACCGGCTGGCCCAAGGCCACCATCATCCGCGGCAAGGTGGTGATGCGCGACGACGAGATCGTCGGGCCGTCGCAGGGTGAGGCGTGTCGTTTCATGGAAACCCTTTGAAGCGGCGATCCTTGGCCGCCTGATACGCAGTCGTCGCTTGCGGGTACTTTAGTACCCGCTGCGCTTGCCGGCTATCATGCGACTCAAGGCTCTGGCTTCAAATCCTTTGAAAGGTGACGAGGCGGCGTCGCTGGCAGGTACTTTAGAGCAAGATGACTTTAGATAGACTCGTGATCTCGCTCTAAGTCTTTGCTTACGCATCATGTTTTTCCAAAAAGTGGCATCCACTTTTTGGCATGATGGTCTAGTACCTGCTGCGCTCACCTCCTGCCACTGATCTCAAGGCTGTCGCTTTAGAGCAACGAGCGTTTAATTTGACTTACAAATTGAATGCGAGATGCGGAAAAACGTAAAATGTAGAGCGGGTTGCATGCCTTTGACCGATTCAATCAGAATGCAAACCGCTCTAACTCTTTTGATTTTGGACCGCGCAGGCCTGCGTGATCCGCGCCTGTTCGGTGGCGCGGGCGGCGGCGGATATGTTGCGCGACACGAATATATCTGGCGATAGGGCGGTTTCGACCGGGCCAGCCCACGCCGCAGTATCGATCGCCACCCTGCCTGCGCAGGTGACGGTGGTGCGGCCCATCAGGGCAAACAGGTTGGCCAGCACGCTTTCGCCATCGGGCTGCCTCACCAAAAGCCAGGCACCGCCGCCCGACAGCGCCACCTCGGCATCGGGCATAGGATCTGTGCCGCCGAGGGCAAAAACCGTGACATAGCTGGTCTGGCCATCTTTGCGCAGGCCGATACGCAGGCCGTCGAACTGGCCGCGTTTCACGGCGTCACGTCCCGCCGCCGCATTGAGCATCACCGAACGGCCCGCCGCGCCGGCATTGCGCCACATATCCTCGCCATAGGCGCTGCCCGTCGCGCCACGTAAGCTCAGCAAAGGCAGGAATCTTATCTGGTCGTCGGGCAGGGGCCGCCACTTGCCTTCACGGTAAACAAGGCAACTGGCGGACGCGCAGTCCTTGGTTCGGCTCTGCACGCTGACCCCATCGGCTGCCGGATAGAGGGCCACAGCGCCCTTTGGCTGCGGCGCGGGCACCACCTGTAATGCCGTGTCCTTCGGTTTCGGGTGCTGCCAGGCTGCGATGCGATCACAGGCGGTCAGGCCGAAAAGGGTTGTCACGATGAAAAGCAGGTGCAAAGAGCGCATCGGGAACTCCGGGTAAAAAAATGACCCGTGCGGCATGGCCCCACGGGTCATTTCATAGGCGGTCGGCTTCGACTCAGTCGCCTGAGGTATAGGTGCCGTTACCGGGGATGGTGCAGGTCTGGTCGCTGCCGTGCGCCTTGGCCAGCTTGCACGGCGTCGAGTCGAGCAGGCTGTTGCGGTCAGGCGCCACGATCACGATATAGCCGCGCTTGTTCTTGCAGGCCAGTTCGGCAATCAGCGCGCCTTCGACATCGGCAGATTCACCGATATAGCGCACCTGAGCGACATCGCAGTCCTTGCCCGGTTCCTTGATCTTGATCAGCTTGTCGAGCTGGGCCTTGAGTTGCGGCTCGGTGACATAGGTGCAGTTCTTGCGGTTCGACTGATCAATGAAGCAATCGTTGACATGCACGGCAGCCTGAGCGCCCGGTTGCGGCACGAAGCCGATCAGGCCCCAGGGTTGTTCGGGGCATTTGAACTCAGCGAAGTCGCGCTTAGTCTGAGGTTGCGAACCGATGATGGTGAAATCCTGCACGGTGCAGGGATAGCCCGCGGCCTTCAGTTCCTTGCCATAGGTGACCTTGGCGTCGGCGGCCACGGTGCCCATGTCGGTCAGGGTGCAGCCGCCAAGACCGGCGGCCTCGGTGCAGGGGATCATGCGCTTGAAGCTGTTGTCGTTGCCGCTCAGCACCATGAAGCCGGGCTGGTTCGAGCAGCCGAATTCATAGAAGTAGCCGTCCGATTCCTTGGTGATGCCGACGAAGCGGACATTGCTGACCTGGCATTTGGGATCGGCCTGGGCAGCCAGCGGCTTCAGCGAAGCGGTAAGTGCGGCGTCGGTCGTGTATTGGCAGGGGAAGCCCTTGTCCTTACCGATCAGGCAGCTCTGATAGTTGACAGGGGCGCTGGAGGCCAGTTGCGGATAATCGATGATACCGCCGAGGCCGCTTTCGCAGCCGACTTCGTAGCGGTCGATCTTCGGCTGAGTCGAATCGGGCGGGGTGGAGCCCATGATGCGGGCATTATTGACGACGCAGCCCGGAATATAGGGTTGAACCACCGTGTTCAGCCATTTGTAGGACGGCACGTTTTCCGGCAGCACGCAGGTGGCGGCACCCGGCTGTTTGGCCTTGATGGCTTCGGCCAGGGTGCAGGTGAAGGACTGGCCCGGTTCAGTGGGGGTAAAGGCGGTGATCATGAAGCCCGGGCCGGTCTTGCAGGCGATTTCGTACAGCGAGCCCTTGACCTTTTTACCGTCCTTTTCAAGGTCGGTTTCGCCCATCTTATAGGCATCGCTCGGATCGCAACTGATCTTGGCGGCGGCGATCAGGCCGGGCGCTTCGGTCATCGACTGCGCCTGAACCTTGGGATCGATCTTGAAAGCCGGGGCGGCTTCGGCGGCCTGGGCGGCGGGGGCACCGAGACTGGCTGTGAGCGCCAGAATCATGACCGCGGCAAGCGATTGCAGCCTGCCTGCGGGGGTGAGAAGTTTGGAAAGTTTCATTGCGAGCCTAGTCTCCCTGCTCAGATGATCGGGACAATGTCGATTGCCTGTCCGCCGGTTTCGCCCGTCGGTACAGAATATCATTTTATAGCTTCAAGCGGTTTGCCCCGTCAGAGCGAAATTTTCAATAGGTTTATTTACCTTTTATGATCGGGGCGTAACGAATAAGGGCTGCGCGGGGCGCTCCATCTACGGCAGTCCTTGCCGGTGGAGAGATTTCGGTTTACGTTCGCGTCAACAATGTGAGGCGCGCCATGATCACCCAGACCCTGAATGACGGCGTTTTAACGCTCTGCCTTGACCGGCCAGGCAAGAAAAACGCCCTGACGGCGGCCATGTACCGCGCCCTGACAGACGGCCTTCAGGCGGCCAGTTCTGATGACAATGTGCGTGTCGTCATCCTGTGCGCAGAAGGGCCGGATTTCTGCGCGGGCAATGATATTCTCGATTTCGCGCACGGTCTGCCCGAACTGAAGGCGGCGGAAAATCTCGAAGACCTGCCGGTCTTTGCCTTCCTCAAGGCCCTGACCTTTTTCGCCAAACCCTTGGTTTGCGCCGTACAGGGGCAGGCGGTCGGGGTGGGGGTGACCGTGCTTTTGCATTGCGATCTGGTGGTGGTGGCAGATGATGCGCGCCTCACCCTGCCGTTTCTGAAGCTGGGTCTGGTGCCCGAAGCGGGTTCGACTCTTCTCCTGCCGCGCCGTATTGGCCACGCCCGCGCCTTTGCCTGGATGGCGCTCGGTGAGGCGATAGATGCACAAAAGGCGCTCGATATGGGCCTGATCAACCGCATCACGACGCCGGAGGCTTTGCGCGCAACGGCGCAGCAGATGGCCTTGCAACTGACGCGATTATCGCCGGAGGCCCTGCGTCACACCAAGGCCCTGATGCGCAATCCCGACGAAGTATGGCCGGTGGTCTGCGCCGAGGGCGACATCTTCCGCGCGCTTTTATCGAGCCCGCAGGCGCAGGCCGCCTTCATGGCCTTTCTTAACCGGTGACATATTCCGTCGTATAAATTGCGGGGCGGGCCGCCTGATCCGCATTGACCTGCGGCGGGTTTGGGCCTAGAGCAACGCGCGTTTCATTTGACTTACAAATTGAATGCGAGATGCGGAAAAACGTAAAATGTAGAGTGGGTTGCATGCCTTTGACCGATTCAATCAGAATGCAGACCGCTCTAGAGCAACGCGCGTTTCATTTGACTTACAAATTGAATGCGAGATGCGGAAAAACGTAAAATGTAGAGTGGGTTGCATGCCTTTGACCGATTCAATCAGAATGCAAACCGCTCTAGAGCCTCCTGCCAAAAAGCGGCTGCCACTTTTTTAGCAAAACATGAGGCGGCACAAAGATTTAAACTATTGAATCGATTCAATATAATTGTTCAATGCTTTAAGTGGCGCCCTCGACAGGGATACGAGCATGGCTCTGGATATTCTGGCTTTGGATTATACGATTACATGCGAAGCGCCGTCACAGGCTGAGGCGATCACAGCCCTGACCGACCATGCCTTCGGGCCGGGGCGTTTCGTCAAGACCGCCGAACGGCTGCGCGAAAATTCGACGCCTCTGGCCGATCTCAGCTTTGTGGCGCTGGTCGGTGATGAACTGATCGGCTCGGTGCGCCTGTGGCCGGTTTTCGTGCGTCATGTCGATAGCGAAGCGGGTACGCCGCTGGCGTTTCTGGGGCCGATCGTGGTGGCGGATAGCTGGCGCGGACGTGAAGTGGGCAAGACCCTGATCCGTCATGCCGTTGAGGCGGCTTTTGCGCGTGGCCTGCCCGCTGTTCTGCTGGTGGGGGCGCGCAGCTATTTCGAACCGCTTGGCTTTGTACGCGCTGATGGTCTGACCCTGCCGGGGCCCGTTGATCCCAACCGCCTGCTCATTGCCTGTGCACATGCCGATGTAAAGCTGCGCGGGCAGGTGGTAACGGTTATCTGAAGCCATTTATCAACATGGATTATCAGAGCGGGTTATGGCATCAGTCGTTTCCTGTTGGCATACTGAATGACCATGACACGTATTGTTCTTTCCGACGACATGCAGGCGCCCGCCACGCGCTCTGTCTTTGCCGCCCTCGAAGCGCTGGGCGGGGCGGGGTGCGTGCGCTTTGTCGGCGGCTGCGTGCGCAATGCCCTGATGCAGAGGCCGGTCAGCGATCTTGACCTCGCCACGCAACTGACGCCCGACGACACCGAGGCGGCGCTGAAGGCGGCGGCCATCAAAAGCGTGCCGACGGGCAAGGCTTTCGGCACGATCACGGCGGTGGTGAATGGAAAGCCTTTTGAAATCACGTCCTTACGCGAGGATGTCGAAACGGATGGCCGCCGCGCCGTGGTCAGTTACACGACCGACTGGGCCAGGGATGCGCTGCGCCGTGACTTCTATCTCAATGCGCTTTACGCTGATCGGGACGGCACGGTCTATGATCCGACGGGCGAGGGGATCGGCGATGCCCTGGCCGGACGGGTGCGCTTTATCGGCGAAGCAGAACAGCGTATCCGCGAAGACTATCTGCGTATTCTGCGTTTCTTTCGTTTCAGCGCCGGTTATGCGCGCGGGATCGATGCGGACTCGCTGGCGGCCTGCGTGGCGCTGATAGACGGTATCGACAGCCTGTCCGGCGAACGCATCCAGCAGGAAATGCTGAAGATTCTGGCCCTGCCGTCGCCGATGACCGGCCTGACGGCGATGCTGGCGGGCGGCTTGCTGCCGCACATCCTGCCGGGCTGGCGTGGCGATGACTTAGCCGTACTGGCGAGCATCTTGCCGATCAGCGCTGAGCCTGAGCCACGCCTGATGGCGCTGCTCGACAGCGGCGGTTTGCTGGAAGGCACAGCGCTGAAAGAGGTGCAGGCGCGGCTGAAACTGTCGCAGCGGCTTTATCAGCGTCTGAAGGCGGTCGTGACCGTCATGGGCCGGTTGCACGACGGGGCGGAGGACTTTACGCGCCTGATGTACCGGCATGGTCGTCAGGCGGTCGAAGACGCGGTTATCTTAAGCGCGGCTCATATCGCGCGGCCCTTCGCTGATGTGCAAAACCTGATCGAGGCCTTGCGCGCCACGGACGTGCCGGTGTTCCCGCTAAAAGGGGCGGATCTGCTGGCGCTGGGTATGGCCGCCGGGCCTGACTTAGGCGCACATCTGAAACGCATCGAAGCCGACTGGCTTGATCATGATTTCTCACAAAGCGTGATGGACGCCGCCCTTGACGCGCTGCGGAAATCACCGAAATAATCGTCTGGATTCGGGGCAAATTGTGATGCGTAACCAAGAGCCGCACGGCGACTATATCGCTATACTGGAAACGGGCATACCGCCTGCTGGCCTGGACGCGACCTATGGCAGCTATGCCGATATGTTCGCCACCCTGCTGGCCGCCGAGGGACGGCAGTTCAAGGTTTTCAAAACGCTCGAAGGCGACCTGCCCAATCCCGACGCCCATCTGAAAGGCGTGGTGATTACCGGCTCGCCTGCCGGGGTTTATGAAAGCGATGCCTGGATCGGCGCGCTGATCGGCTGGCTGCGGACGCTCGATAGCGCCACACCGGTGGTTGGCATCTGTTTCGGCCATCAGGTGATGGCCCAGGCCTGGGGCGGCCATGTCGAGAAATCCGACAAGGGCTGGGGCGTGGGCCTGCACGAATATGAAGTGCGGGCGCATGATCTGTGGCTCGACATGGCGGGCAAGCCTGCGCTGACCCTGGCCTGCGCCGTCACTCATCAGGATCAGGTGGTGAAAAAGCCCGATGGCGCGGTGGTGCTGGCCGGTTCGGATTTCACGCCGCACGCCGCGCTCTATTACACCGACCGCAAGGCGTTATCGTTTCAGTGCCACCCGGAGTTCGGCGAGGATTTCGCCGCCGACCTGCTGCTCAGCCGCCGCGGCGGGCGCATCGACGCCGATCTGGTCGATCAGGCGCTGTCCACCTTGAAGCGGCCCAGCCAGCGCCATGAGGTGCTGGGCGCGATCTCGAAATTCCTGGCGGCGTAGGGTTTAACCACGGAAACCACGGAAAGCACGGATTGAAGCTTCATGGCGTTAGTTTGCTCCGTGCTTTCCGTGTTTTCCGTGGTTTGAAATCCTCAAGGCCATTTCACCACATCTTTGTTTTATGTCGTAAAACGCCCTACGGCCATTTTACGACAGGCGGCATGGACGACATGATCGACGGCACATAACCGCCGGTCTTCAAGCCGAAGATCGTGCCGCGATCATAGAGCAGATTGAACTCGACATAACGGCCGCGCTGCACCAGTTGCGCCTCACGCTCAGCTTGCATCCACGGTTGCGTCATGCGCCGGCGCACCAGTTGCGGATAGATGTCGAGAAAGGCTTTGCCAACATCTTTCGTGAAGGCGAAATCGGCGTCGTGGTCGCCCGAATTGAGATGATCGTAAAAGATGCCGCCCGTACCACGCGGCTCGTTGCGGTGCGGCAGAAAGAAGTATTCGTCGCACCACGCCTTGAAGCGCTGGTAATAGTCGGGGCCGTGGGCGTCGCAGGCGGCTTTGAAGGCGGCATGGAAGGCGGCGCTGTCGGGCGCATCCTGATGGCGGTCGGCGGCCATCAGCGGTGTCAGGTCGGCTCCGCCGCCGAACCAGCTTTGGGTGGTGGTGATGAAGCGCGTATTCATATGTACGGCGGGCACATGCGGATTGGTCATGTGGGCGATCAGCGAAATGCCGGTGGCGTGAAAGCGCGGATCTTCGGCGGCACCGGGGATAGAGGCGGCAAATTCCGGCTTGAATTCGCCATGCACGGTTGAGATATGCACGCCGACCTTTTCGAACAGGCGGCCCTTCATGATCGACATTTCGCCGCCCCCACCTTCGGGACGCTGCCACGGCGTGCGCTCGAACCTGCCCGCCACATCGCCATAAAGGGCAGGCGGAGCCTCGTCTTCCAGTTGCTCAAAGGCCGCACAGATCGAATCGCGCAAATGCCGGAACCACGCAGACGCCGCGCTCTGGCGATCGGTAAGCGTTTCGGCTGAAAGGGCAGGAGAAGGCTGGGTCATCAGGCTGTCTGTGTTACGAAATCATCTTCCCTATGCCCCATTATGTCTGTCCGGGAAAGCCGCCCGTTTGTCGCAGCCCTTCGCCCAGCGCCATAGAGGCGGCATTGATGACATTGATCGAACGCGCCTGAGGGCTCATCGGGATCAGCAGGCGTGCATCGGCGCGCGCATGAACCTCATCCGGTACGCCCGCGCTTTCGCGGCCCATCAGCAGGATGTCATCGGGCCGGAAGGTGAAATCATACAGAGGTTCGGCGGCCTTGGTGGTCATCAGTACCAGCCGCGACCGTGGCAAATCGCTCAGAAAATCGAGATAGGCCGTCCATGAGGCATGGTGCGACACTTTGGCGCAGGCAGCATAGTCCATAGCGGCGCGGCGGATGGCTTTATCACCCAGCGGGAAGCCACACGGCTCGATCACGTCGAGTTCGATGGCAAAGGCGGCGCTCAGGCGCAGGGCCGCGCCGAGGTTTTGTGGAATATCGGGTTGATAGAGCGCAAGGCGCATCGGGTAAGGCTCTTTCGCAGCACGAACCTGCCTTGTGAAGCCGGGGCAGGGCGCAAGTCCAGCGCAAAATGCACCGACAGCCGGTTAAAGGAAGCGAAGGTGAAAAATACGGCGAGAAAGTGTTTGCCGGTTTGTGTCCGCCGTGGAATTGTGGTTATAGACGAATTGGGTGCGAGGGCCGCGACACAAAGCCACAGCAAGGGCTTAACCTTGTTATGGAATCAGGCTTCAGTACCGAACGCATAAAAAAAGAGCCGGTCGCGCCCCAAGGTGTGCTCCGGTGGGTGCAGTGGAGGCGGACAACAATAAGTCCGGGTGCCCGACGCGACGAATATGGAGAGGTGCTAAGGTGAGTGAACCTGAACATGACGGCGGCCCAGAGTCCGTGAGTACGGATCCGAACCGCCGTGATTTTATTTACATAGCCGCGGGCGCTGGCGCGGCGGGGGCGGTGGTGATGACCCTGTTCCCCCTGATCGGCCAGATGAATCCGGCGGCCGATACGCTGGCGCTCGCCTCAATCGAATATGATCTCTCCAAGGTCACCGAAGGCCAGCAGGTGGTGATCAAGTGGCGCTCGAAGCCCCTGTTCGTCCGTTACCGTACGCCCAAGGAAATCAAGGAAGCTCAGGATGTTGACATCAAGACTCTGCGCGATCCGCAAACCGACGCCCAGCGCGTCAAGGCGGGGCATGAGCAGTATCTAATCGTCGTCGGCGTCTGCACCCATCTCGGCTGCGTGCCCAATTTCGGCCTCGGTGAATATGGCGGCTGGCTCTGTCCGTGCCACGGTTCGGTGTACGACACGTCGGGCCGTATCCGTCAGGGCCCGGCACCGCTGAACCTGCTGGTGCCCGACTATACCTTCCTGACCGATACCAAGATCAAGGTGGGCTGATCATGAGCGAACATACCTCAAACTATGTGCCGAAATCCGGCATTGAAAAATGGCTCGATTCACGGCTGCCCATTGTGCGCCTGGCCTATGACAGCTTCGTCGATTACCCGACGCCGAAAAACCTGAACTACTGGTGGACTTTCGGTGGCATCCTGTCCGTCTGCCTCGTCATCCAGATCGTCACCGGCGTGATCATGGCGATGCACTATACCGCCAATTCCGCCCTGGCCTTCGATTCGGTCGAACGGATCATGCGCGACGTTCCCTATGGCGATATTTTGCGCTATGTCCACGCCAACGGCGCGTCAATGTTCTTCTTCGCCGTCTATATCCACATGTTCCGCGGCCTCTATTACGGTTCGTACAAGGCACCGCGCGAAGTGCTGTGGCTGCTCGGCTGTATCATCTATTTCCTGATGATCGCCACGGCCTTCATGGGCTATGTGCTGCCGTGGGGTCAGATGTCCTATTACGGCGCGGTGGTGATTACCAATCTGATCGGCGCCATCCCCGTGGTCGGCCCGTCGATCCTGACCTGGCTGCAAGGCGGTTTCGCCGTCGATAACCCCACCCTGACCCGCTTCTTCTCGCTGCACTATCTGCTGCCGTTCGTGATTGCCGGCGTTGTGGTGCTGCACATCTGGGCCTTGCATGTGGTGGGCCAGAACAACCCGACCGGAGTCGAGATCAAGTCGAAGGAAGACACGCTGCCCTTCACGCCCTACGCCACGGTCAAGGACGGCTTCGGCATCGTGATCTTCCTGATCCTTTTCGCCGTTTTCGTCTTCTTCGCACCGGAAGCGCTGGGCCACACCGATAACTATATCCAGGCCAATCCGCTGCAAACCCCGGCCCATATCGTGCCCGAATGGTATATGCTGCCCTTCTACGCCATCCTGCGCGCCGTGCCGGATAAGCTGGCGGGCGTGATCGCCATGTTCAGCTCGATCGGCCTGATCTTTGCCCTGCCGTGGCTCGATACGTCGAAGGTGAAGTCGATGCGCTACCGTCCGGTGATGCGCTGGTTCTTCTTCCTGTTCGTGGTGACCTGCATCGGCCTCGGCTGGTGCGGTGCTCAGGAACCGGCTGATGTCGTCTTCCGCATGGGCACCGATAATCTGGGTCAGGCCACCGGCATCAGCGTCACCGTCGTGTCGCGCCTGCTGGCGGCCTACTACTTCTTGTTCTTCATCTTCATCATGCCGTGGATCGGCCTGAAGGAAGAACCCCTGCCTGTGCCGGCCTCGATTTCCGAAGCTGTGCTGGCGGCCCACGCGAAAAAGAAGGGCTAAGTCACAATGTCTGTACCGATGACCAAAACCCTGAAACTGGCCGTGGGCCTGATAGCCGCCGCTACCCTGATGGCGGGCGGTTCGGCTCTGGCCGAATCGAACGCCGCGCCGCTGGTGCAGCCGCCGCACCCCTTTACCTTCGAGGGGCCGTTCGGCTCCTTCGATCAGGCGCAATTGCAGCGCGGCTACAAGGTGTATCGGGAGGTCTGCTCGACCTGCCACGCCATGCACCTGATGTCGTTCCGCAATCTTGGCCAGAAGGGCGGCCCCTTCTACGATCCGAAATATCCCAACCCGAACGATAATCCGGTCGTCAAGGAAATCGCCTCGGAATATGATATTGCCGACATCGATCCCGATACCGGCGACGACAGCACCCGCAAGGGCACGCCATCGGATCGCTTCCCGTCGCCCTTCAGGAACGACGACGCCGCCAAGGCGTCCAACAACGGCACGGTGCCGCCCGATATGTCGGTTCTGGCCAAGGCGCGCGAAGGTGGCCCGCTCTACATCTATAATGTGGTGACCGGTTCGCACACGCCGCCCGCCAATCTGGTGCTCAATCCGGGCCAGTACTACTATCCGCACGTCAATGGCAATCTGCGCGCCCAGTGGAAGGGTGATCCCGCCCATGTGCCGCACGGTGGCGTGCTGGCCATGCCGCCGCCCTTACGTCAGGATGGCCAGGTCACCTATGATGACGGCACGCCGTCCACCATCGACCAGAATGCCGAAGACGTGGCCGCCTTCCTGGCCTGGGCTGCCGATCCGCACATGGTCGAGCGTAAGGAAATGGGCTTTGCTGTCATCCTTTACCTGCTGCTGCTGGCAGGGCTGACCTATGGCGCCTATCGTGCCGTCTGGCGCGGCAAACATTAAATCCTTGCCCAGCCCTATCTGTGAGGGGCTGCAAAGGCTCATCTTTCTGCGCGTCTTCGCACACGTACTTTAGTACGCTTAGCTCAGATGCTCGAAAGCTAAACCTTTTCGCCGCCTCACAGCGGGCTGGACTAAGAATTTAACGCGAACTTGCCACAACAAAAAAAACCGCCGGAGCGATCCGGCGGGTTTTTCAGTCTCCAACCTATGGTTCCAGAGGCTTGCCCCTAAACATTAAACCTGAAGTTCAGGATGTCGCCGTCCTTGACGACATAGTCCTTGCCTTCCTGACGGAACTTGCCCGCTTCCTTGCAGCCCGCTTCGCCGTTGTATTTGACGAAATCCTCATAGGCCATGGTTTCGGCGCGGATGAAGCCCTTCTCGAAATCGGTATGGATGACGCCTGCGGCCTGCGGGGCCGTGTCGCCGACGTGGATCGTCCAGGCGCGCGCCTCCTTGGGGCCGACTGTGAAATAGGAGGCCAGGCCCAAAAGCTTGTAGGCTTCGCGGATCAGGCGATTGAGGCCCGGTTCTTCAAGGCCCAGCGTTTCCAGAAATTCCCGGCGCTCTGCGGGATCGAGCAGGGCGATTTCCGATTCGATCTGCGCCGAAATGACCACGCTGTTGGCGTGGTCGGCGCGGGCGCGCTCAGCCACGGCATCGGACAGTGCATTGCCCTTGTCGGCAGCGCCTTCCTCGACATTGCAGACATAAAGCGCGGGCTTGGAGGTCAGCAATTGCAGCATCTCCCACGCCTTGATGTCTTCCTTGGCCACCTTGCCCTTTTCAAAGGCCAGCCGCGCCGGCTTGCCCGCGCGCAGTTCGGCAAGGGCAGCGTTGATCAGCGATACGGTGATGGCCGCCTCCTTGTCGCCGCCGGTCTTGGCGCGCTTTTCCAGGTTGGGCAGACGCTTTTCCAGGCTTTCCAGATCGGCCAGCATCAGTTCGGTTTCGATGATTTCGAGGTCGCTGAGCGGATCGATGCGGCCTTCGACATGGGTGATGTCGGTATCGACGAAGCAGCGCGCCACATAGGTGATGGCGTCGCAATCGCGGATATTGGCCAGAAACTGATTGCCCAGACCCTCGCCCTTCGACGCGCCGCGCACCAGACCGGCAATATCGACGAAATTGATGCGCGCCGGGATGATTTCTTTCGAGCCGACGATTTTGGCCAGCACGTCCAGGCGCGGCTCCGGCACGGCCACATCGCCCGTATTCGGCTCGATCGTGCAGAACGGATAATTGGCGGCCTGAGCGGCGGCGGTCTGGGTCAGGGCGTTGAACAGGGTGGACTTGCCGACATTGGGCAGGCCGACGATTGCGACTTTAAGGGCCATGAACTCGATCTGGGCTGGGATGAAAAATATGCGCCCTCCCTATCATCCGGGGCGCACTAAGGGAAATGTTTTGAACGGCTGCGTCTAAGCCTTTATCGCCGTCCTGAATTTTCAATCCACAGATGGACACAGATGTTCATTCCGTCTTCACGCTACCGCTATCGCTAGAGCGGTTTGCATTCTGATTGAATCGGTCAAAGGCATGCAATCCGCTCTTTATTTTACGTTTTTCCGCATCTCGCATTCAATTTGTAAGTCAAATTAAATGCTCGTTGCTCTAGGGGCCTGAAATTTAAGGCGCGAAGCGCCTTCGTTAAGCCAGTGCAGTCGATAGCGGTAGCGTGAGATGTTTCTGAACATCTGTGTCCATCTGTGGATCGAATCCTACGCCTTGTCCGCATTCATCTGGCGCGTGTCCATTTTCGGCGCGGGTGCCAGCCGCATCACCTCGGCCTGATAACGGTCGGCGGCGTCGGGCAGGCCGGTAAACAACAGGGGCAGGGCGCGCGTGCAGGCCTCCAACTCGGCCTTGAGCCAGACCTGATCGGCTTTTGAGAAATCGGACAGCACCCAGTCATGCACCAGTTCCTTCGCACCGGGATGACCGATTCCCATCCGGGCGCGCATGAAATTGGGGCCGATATGCTGCATGATCGAGCGCAGGCCATTATGACCGGCATGGCCACCGCCCAGCTTCATGCGCATACGGCCGGGTGCGAGATCAAGTTCATCGTGAAACACGATGACGCGGTCAGGCCGGATCTTGTAAAACTGCATGGCTTTCGCCACGCTGTTGCCCGACAGGTTCATGAAGGTTTGCGGCTTGAGCAGCAGTACCTTGTCGCGCCCACCCTTCATCTCCATCGCGCCCTCGCTGACAAGGCCGTCGAACGCTTTCTTTTCGGGGCCGAAAGCCGGATCGCGCGCCAGTTCGTCGATCAGCATGAAGCCGATATTATGACGATGACCAGCATACTGGCTGCCGGGATTACCGAGGCCGACGAGAAGGTACACGGGGCGTCTCCTTATAGAAAAAGCCCCGGTTCACACAGAACCGGGGCTTTTTAACATATATCGAAGTGAGCTTTAAGCGCCTTCGCCAGCCTCGGCGGCTTCGTCACTGGCGCTGGCGCCCGAAGCGGTGACCGAAGCCACGACCACATCGGCCGCATGAACGGATTTCACGTCGCGCGGCAGCTTCAGGTCGGAAATGTGGATCGACTGGCCGATTTCATAGCCCGTCAGATCGACAATAATGTCTTCCGGGATGTGATCGGCGGGAACCATGATTTCCAGCTCGTGCAGCGAAATATTGAGCGCGCCACCCTTTTTCAGGCCCGGCGAAGCTTCGCTGTTCTTGAAGTGGATCGGTACGGAAATCTTGATGGTGGCGTGTTCATCGACGCGGTACAGATCGAAATGCACGGGCACATCGGTGACCGGATGAAAGTCGATCGCCTTGGCGATGACCTTTTGCGTATCCTTGCCGTGCTTCAGCGTGACCAGGTGACCCGCCAGCTTGCCGGTATAGAGCGCCTTGCGGAACTCATTGAGGCTGACGGAGATCGCTACGGGAGCGAGATCGCCACCGTAAAGAATGCCCGGCAGCTTGCCTTGCTTGCGTGCTTCGCGGGCGCCGCCCGTACCGGTGCGATCACGGACTTCGACGTCCAAAACGATATCGGCCATGAGCCTCTTCCTCGAATAACAAAAATTCGCCGCACTGACAGCGCGGCGTGAAACCTTTAAGAGGGCGGGTGATACACGACTATGCGGCGGGACGCAACCGCCCTGAGATGAGAAATTGCGTCCCTTTTCATGGAAAAAATAGCCGTTTTTGCCCGTCTTCGTCTTACTTGCGCTTTTTCACCGCGCTCTTCTTGTGAGGTGCCGTCTTTTTCTTAGCCGGAAGCGTCTTCAGATAGGGCTCGGCATGGGCATAGGCATTGCTGCCGTCGGCATTGTAGCCGATATTGACCTTGGGCTCGAAACTCAGGGCATTGCTCGACATCTTGCCCAGACACTGGCCCTCATCCATCAGTACATGCTGGCCGAGGCAGAAAACGTCCTCGTAATTGGGCTTGGCCACGGCCAGACACTGATAGAGGTTGAGCTTTGACATATCGAAGCATTTCGAGCTGTCGCCATCATCGAGCAGAGCCGTCATTTGCGGCGCGTGTTCGGTCCCGCCTTCACCGAGTATGGCGATGGCGGCGATGGCCAGGGCATGGGCCACGGTATGGGTATAGGGCTGGTTGAACAGGTCGGGGCGATCAAACACGCTGGTTGTTTGCCCGGCTTGCAGCGGGGCCGCTGTGCCAGCGGTTTCGGCTGCGGCGGGAACCGCATCGCTGCTGGTGGCGGCGGCCTGCACCTGCTGGTCGCCGGTTGACTGACCTGTGGTGGCGCGCGAAACCAGTCCCTGCCCGGTCAGGGCTGCCACCAGAAGCTGGGCACTTTCATTCGACTGCACGCTTTTCAGCGTGACTGAATTCTGCTTGGCGAGGGCCAGACGGCCAGGACGATCCGCCACGAAATCCTTCGACCAGTTCTGGTGCTGGATGTCGTAGGCGGCTTGCTTGACGGCGGTGCCGGCCTTGTAAACGGACTGACCGTCCGAACTGAGCGCCAGAATGACGCGGCGTGCGGCGGCATCGGCACCGGGCAGGGTGGTGGCGTAGGACGGATCGGCCATGATGCGGGCCAGCAGGTCGGCGCGCGCCGCGTCATTCGAGGCATAGCCGCGCAAAGACGAACGGAAACTCGGCTCCTGCATGGCGACGATGGCACCATAGGCCACGGCCCCTTGCGCCAGTTGTTCGGGTGTGATGGAGGCACCGGTCTGCAATTCGCTCTGGACACTGGCGGCATCGACGAAATTGGCCGAAAGATTGCGCGCCTGCTGGATATAATCGACATAGACCGAGGCCAGGTCGGACACTTCCGGGGTCAGGGCTACGGGCGGCCCGGCCGGAGCGGGCGGCGGCGGTGGCGGTGGTGGCGGTGGCGGCGCATCCGTGGCGCAGCCGGCCAGGGTCATGGTCAGGCTTGCCGCCAGGAAAAGGGTGGGCAGGCTGATGCCCAGGCCCCTTGCGGCGAAGCGCCTGCTAACTGCCAAAATCATACGAAACAACCCTCTGTGTGTGGAGGCCCGCGCCCGTCCTCAGCCCGCGCGGTACCGGATTTATATATATTGAACGGAGACACATATAGCCGACAGGCTTATATGGATAAGATGACAGTTCAACAGGAAAAGTGCCATAATTATGGCATTTCAAGCGACTGAGAGGTCAAAGGCCATAAGGAAGCGATGTGGAACGGCGGGAGCGCAAGACTTTTCCACCGATCTGGCCCGTGTCACGGCTGACGCATGTTCACGGCGTGTCTGTATCAAAAAATTTTGATCAGGCGGGGGGCGGGAACCGCGCAGGCGGCGCTTCTGTCAGTCGAACAGTTTCGACACCGATTCTTCATTGGCGATGCGGCGGATCGCTTCGCCGATCAGCGGGGCCACGCCGACGATGCGCACCTTGGGATGGTCACGGATGGCGGGCGGCGCTTCGATCGAATCGGTGATGACCAGTTCCTTGAGCACCGATGTATCGACGCGGTTGAGCGCCTCGCCCGACAGGACGCCGTGGCTGATATAGGCCGAAACCGACGACGCGCCGCGATCGATCAGCGCCTTGGCGGCATTGCACAGGGTGCCGCCGGAATCGACAATATCGTCGAACAGGATGCAGTTGCGGCCCGACACATCGCCGATGATGTTCATCACCTCGGATTCACCGGCGCGCGGACGGCGCTTGTCAACGATGGCGAGATCGGCGCCTAAGCGGTCGGCCAGCGAACGGGCGCGCACCACACCGCCGACATCGGGCGACACGATCATCAACTGACCGGCATCCTTGTAATTGGCCAGAATATCCTTGGCCATGAAGGGGATAGCGATCAGATTATCGGTCGGTATGTCGAAAAAACCCTGAATCTGGCCAGCGTGCAGATCCATTGTCAAAACGCGGTGGGCACCGGCGCGGGTGATCAGATTGGCCACCAGCTTGGCCGAGATCGGCGTGCGTCCGCCGGTCTTGCGATCCTGTCGAGCATAGCCGAAATAGGGGATGACCGCCGTGATGCGCTTGGCCGAGGCCCGCGTCAGGGCGTCGATGCAGATCAGCAGTTCCATCAGATTGTCATTGGCCGGGAAGCTGGTGGACTGGATGACAAACACATCCTCGCCGCGCACGTTTTCGTCGATGGTGACGAAGATTTCGTTGTCGGCAAAACGCTGCACGCGCGCCTTGGTCAGGGGGATGTCGAGATAGTCGCCAATGGCCTGGGACAGAGTCCGGTTGGAATTGGCGGAAAGCAACTTCATCGTGACGTGTCCCTGATGGCTTTGGGGCATGGTTTTGTCTCAGGCCCGACGCCCGTCGCGCATGAGTGCGTGACTTTTACGGCGTCCTGGCTGCTATGAGGCGGCTTTTAGCAGGGTAGGCGCGCCGTTCAAGGTTAAAGTGTCATAAAGTGTTAAAAACTATACGCGGATCATGATGCAGGAGATCAGGCGGCCATAATCGGCCTCGCCGGTCTTGACGGCGCGGCGGTTGGAAAAGAACAGATCAGATTGCGCGCAGGTGTCGTGGCCGGTCGATACCGCCACCGCCGCCCCGGCGCGTTTCAGCCGCATCAGGCAATAGCCGGGCAGGTCGAACAGGCGCTTGTCCATATCGTCGGCGGCCATGAAAAAGGGCTTTGAGTCCTTGTCTTCCTTCAGAAACTCGGCCTCGTATTCGGCCCCGACCTCATAGGAGGGCTGCTGGATGCACGGCCCGACCACGGCGCGGATGCGTTCGATCTTGGCACCCTGCTGTGCCATCGCCTTGAGCGTCGATTCGATGACACCGCCCAAAGCGCCCTTCCAGCCGGCATGGCACGAACCGATAACGCGCGCCTGCGGATCGGCGAACAGGATCGGCGCGCAATCGGCTGACAGGGCCGACAGCACCACACCGGCGCGGCTGGTGACCAGGGCGTCGCCTTGCGGGCGCTCTTCGGGCCACGGGCCGTCCACCTTGAAGGCGGTGGTTGAATGCACCTGATTGAGCGTGATCAGATAGTCTTCGGGCCGGTCGAAGGCGGCGGCGACGCGGCGGCGGTTTTCAAGCACGGCACCGGCATCATCCTGCGAGCCTGCGCCTGTGTTGAGGCTGCCGTAAAGCCCTTCGGAAACACCGCCGATGCGGGTGAAGAAGCCATGCAGGACATTGGGCAGGTCAAGTTGCGGGTGCACGATACGCGGTGGCAAATACGACATAGGTTAAACCTGAAAATCATGCCGCTCCGGAATTCGGAGGGCGGGGGAGGCTGGCAGAAAAATGAGCAGAGTCGGCCCTAAGCCTACAGAGGCGACTCCCCGGCTTCAACCCCAATGAGGCGAATTGTCGTGGGAAAAGCGACGCCCAGCACCTTGAACAGCCTGCCCATCTGGTCATCAGCGGTCAGGCGCTCATACTGGCGTTGCAGAGCCGGCGCGTGCACGGGATGGAGGCGGCCCAGAGCGTCGAGGCGCGTGGCAATGCCGAGACGGTGCAGGTATTCGCCCTGGGTGGTGAGGGCCACTCTGGCTCCGGCAGCCTGTGCGGCGGCGGCTACGGCGGGGAAATCGGCCCACATGGTCAGGTCGTGGCGGCCCGGTTCGGCCAGAGGATCGGTCTTTTGGTGGCGGTGCAGGGCTTGCAGTGTATCGCCCGCGCCCGGCGTATCACGGCCATAATCGATCAGCAGGGCCGCGCCCGTGGCTTTACGCAGCAACCCGCCGATCTGTTCGCCAAACCGCATCTGGGCCAGAGATATTTCAATGATGTCGCCCTGCTGGCTATCTTCGGGCGGTGTGAAATCGGGCCCGATCTCGACCAGACCGAAACCGAGTTGGCCATCGATCAGGCCGATGCGGCGCTCGAACCAGCCTTTTTCGGTCTGCACGAACTGGCGGGCGGGCAGGCAATCAAGCACCTCATTGGCGATCAGGATCACCGGCAGGTCGGTGGCGATGGCGTGCAGGGCGTCGGCAAAGCTTATGCCGGGATCGACGGCGGCCTGAAGCGCGCGCAAAGCCTGCGAAGGCTCGATCATCACGGCCTGCGCGGCCTGACGCAGGCCCGGCACGCGCGCTGCCACGCGCAGAATATCGCGCATCAAGGTGCCGTCGCCGCCGCCGATCTCCACCAGCCGGAAGGCAGGCGGCGCACCCATTTCGCGCCAGGTTTCGGCCAGCCAGACGCCGATCATCTCGCCGAACATCTGCGATACCAGTGGCGCGGTCAGGAAATCGCCATCGGCACCCAGACTGACGTGCCGGGTATAATAGCCGTGGTGCGGATCGAGCAGGCACTGCGTCATATAGTCGGCCACGGATAGCGGGCCTTCCAGCGTGATCTGCTCGATCAGTTTTTGTCGCAGTGACATCAGGCCGCTTTCGCTGCGATCCTGCGTGCATTCCAGATCAGGAAGCCCCCCGCCAGCACCATCGGGATCGACAGGATCATGCCCATCGTGATCCAGTGGCGCAGAAAGTCCGGCATCTGGGCATCTGGATTGCGTACATTTTCGAGCAGAATGCGGATCAGGCCGTAACCGGCGATGAAGGTGCCCATCACGAAGCCGGGGGCCTTCAGCTTGCCGAAGCGGTGGATCAGCAGCCACATGAGGGTAAACAGGATGACGCCTTCGCCGAGCGCTTCGTAAAGCTGGCTGGGGTGACGCAGAATGACATGGTAGCCGCCGGTCAGCGGATCGAAATCAGCCGGACAGACACCGCCATATTGCAGTTTGATATAGCGATTACAGAAGTCCATGCCCCACGGCAGGGTGGTGGGGCGTCCCCACAGCTCGCCATTGACGAAATTGGCCAGCCGCCCGAAAAACAGGCCTATGGGCGCAGCGCAGGCCAGGGCGTCGCCAAGATTGAGGATGCGCGCCAGGTCGAGTTTCTTGGCGCGCGCATATAATATGGCGGCCGTGCCGACGCCGATGAAGCCGCCGTGGAACGACATGCCGCCCTGCCAGATCTGGAATATCTGTAACGGATGCTGCCAGATGATCGAGGTGTCATAGGCGATGATGTAGCCAATACGCCCGCCCAGAATAATACCGAGCATGATCCAGATGATCAGGTCGTCAAGCTGTTCGGTGCTGATGGGCGGCGTGCGCGGCGTCCACAGCTCGTCGCGGCGCAACAGGCGGCTGACATAGAGCCAGCCGCAGACAATGCCGGCTATATAGGCGATGGCGTACCAGTGAATCTGAACAGGGCCGAGATGGACGAGCACCGGATTGATGTCCGGCAGCCGCAAGGTCATCAGCGATAACAGCATGGTCGTTCCTGTATAGGTTAGGCTGAGCGGTGTTTAACAAGTTCGTTCGGGCAAGTCGCCACAAAACAGAGGCGAAGCGTTCAGAATCATGAAAAAGTCGGGCATGTCGTCGGGAAGCGCAAGTTTGCGGCCTGAATGATTGAAGCGCGGCGTCCGCACCTATATGATGGAGCTATAAGACATTTTTATGTGCCGTTTCTTCACCTGCCGTTCCCGGAGCCTGTAAGCCATGCAAAGCCAAAATCCGTTTTTCGACGAATTCGCCAAGATGACCGCCAATGCCATGAGTCTGGCTCAGGCGGCGGGCGAGGAGGCCAAATCGGCGATGCGCGCTCAGGCCGACAAGTTCGTGGCCGAGATGGATCTGGTGCGCCGCGAGGATTTCGAGGCCATGCGCACCGAACTGGCTGAGTTGCGCGCTGAGGTGGCGGCCCTGAAAGCGGTGGCGACCGGTGTGGTAAAGCCGGAAGCTGCCAAGCCGCGTGGCCGGGGCGCCAAACCGGCCACCGATCTGCCGCAGGACTGATTTTATTTTTTATGAGCTTTGATGACCGCATGAACACGCCTCAGGCCTATGACAGCGAAGCCGCCTTCGACCCGCTCGATATGGTGGAATCGATCCTGACCGAGGAAGGGCTGACCTTCGAGCGCACGCCGGAGGGTGATCTCGGCTTCGCGCTGGGCGGCGACTGGCGCACTTATGAAATGTGGTTTTCATGGCGTCCCGAAGGCGAATGCCTGCAACTGTGCTGCTCGCTCGATGTTGAGGGCGGCACCGGTCAGCGTCTGGGCGAAGACCGTCTGGCGGGGCTTTATGAATTGCTGTGTCTGGTCAATCAGCACGTCTGGTTCGGCCATTTCGAAGCCTTCCGCGACAGCGATGACAAGGGCAGGCTGTATGATGTGGTGTTTCGCCACACACTGGCCGTCGATCCGCTTGAACGCGGCTCGGTGGCGGCCAGCGCCCATATGATCAACAGTGCGGCCGAGGCGGTGGATCGTTTCTATCCGGCTTTCGACTTCTGGTTCAAGGGATCGGGATCAGCCGAGGCGGCCTTCGCGGCCTGCCTGTTCGAGACGCAGGGCGAGGCGTAAAACAGCAATCTGCTCCGGCCAATTTTGATTGCGTGCGCCTGCGCGTTTGGCGCATAGTCGGCGGCACAAAGATGCGCGTCATGTTTTTGCAAGCGAGGGCCTATGTCTTTACCCAAACCCATCCTGCTGATCGGCGCGGGCGCGCTCGGTTCGTCCATCCTCAAAGGCTTCCGCGTCAGTGGCCATGCCACGCCGGACGAGGTGATGATCCTCGACCTGATGCCGGGCGATGAGGCGAAGGCATGGGCCGCCGATGGGGCGCGGCTCAATCCGCTGCCTGAGGAATGGAGCGCGGCGCGCACTGTCATTCTGGCGGTTAAGCCGCAGGGCTGGCACGCCGTGGCGCAAATCCTCAACGGCAATATCGATCCGGGCGCGGTCTATGTGTCGGTCATGGCGGGCGTCACCACGGCGCAGCTTAAAACCGCCTTTGCCGGTCATGCCGTGGCGCGCGTCATGCCCACGACCGGCGTGGCCACCGGCAAGGGCGTGGCCAGCCTGTTTTCCGATACGGAACAAGGCATGGCTGCGGCGCGCGGCCTGTTTGCGCCGATGGCCCAGACGGTCGAACTGAATGACGAAAGCCAGATGAATTCGGCCACAGCCGTCTCCGGCTCTGGCCCGGCCTATGTCTATGCCTTTGTCAGCGCGCTCGAAAAGGCGGGTAAGGCGATGGGACTTTCCTCAAGCCATGCCCGCGATCTGGCGCGCGGCACGCTGATTTCAGCGGCGCGTCTGCTCGATCAGACCGGCGAGGAGCCGGAGATTCTGCTGGCCAGGGTAGCGTCGCCGGGCGGCACCACCGAAGCGGCGCTGAAGGTGCTGCGCCGCGAAGGTGCCGGGCTTGACGAACTGATTCTGGCGGCGGTGGAAGCCGCTCACGCGCGTTCAAAAGAACTGGGCTGAACGGGTTCCGCCGGCAGGGTGATGGTGGCGCGCAAGCCGCCCTGCGGGCTCTGATCGAGCGTCAGTTCGCCACCGTGACCGCGAATAATGTCGCGGGCGATGGCCAGCCCCAGACCCACACCCTTGATATTCTGATTGCGCGATTCATCGAGGCGCGAAAAGGGCTTGAACGCTTCCTCGCGCCGTTCGGGGGCGATGCCGGGGCCGTCATCATCGATATAGAGGCGCAATTGCTGGCGGTTGTCATTGTGGGTGATTTCGCCGCTTAAGCTGACATGCTTGCCGTAATGGAAGCCGTTCATCACCAGATTGACGATGGCGCGCTGCACGGCCAGTTCGCGGATGGTGATGCGCAGGTCTTTTTCCAGCGGTTCGGTTTGCAGGCGGTGCCCGGCGCGCAAGACCGAATCGGTGACCGTGTCCATCAGGGCGCGAACCGAGACGCTGTCGGTGTTTTCGGCCATTTCGCCGCGCGCGAAGGCCAGATATTCGTCGATCATATAGGCCATTTCCGACACATCGGACTTCATCCGTTCGGTGGCGGCGCCCGGTTCGCCCATCGCCAGTTCGAGCTTAAGGCGGGTGAGCGGGGTGCGCAAATCATGGCTGACCGAGGCCAGGAGCGTGGTGCGCTGCTCGATCTGACGCTGGATGCGCGCCTTCATCTTCAGGAAGGCTTCGGCGGCGGCGCGCACCTCCTTGGCGCCATAAGGCTTAAAGCCGGGATCGTCCTCGCCGCGCCCGAAGCGCTCAGCCGCATAGCTCAGGCGTTCGATGGCGCGCACCTGATTGCGCACGAAGGCCAGGGCCACCATCGTCAGCAGGGCCGTGGCGCCGACGATCCAGAACATGAAGATGTAGCCGGTGGAGGCGAAGGCGCGGTCCTTGACCACGATGAAACGCAAGACGCCACCCGTGGTCTTGACCCGGATATCGACATAGCCCGGATACCGCGTTGTATCGAACCAGTAATTATCATTCAGCGCATCATTGAGCGCGCTGTCGATCGTGCGGTCGAGCGCCACAAACAAAGAACCGCGATGGGTTTGCGGCAAGGTTTTGTCACGCTGCAACTGGATCGATAATTGCATGGGACGGGCCTGTTCGGTAATTTTGGCCAGATTGGCGGCGGTCGGATCCTGCTCATAGGCATTGACCGCCCAGGCAACATCACCGGCCAGCCCTTCCGACAGGCGCTGGGTGACGGTTTCGTAGTGCCAGCTAAAAAAGACCCACAAAACAACGATCTGCATCAGAAAGATCGGGATGACGATCATCAGCAGGACGCGCCAGCGCAAGGAGCGCGGGAAGCGCCGACGCAGCATTTTCATCCAGAGTTTCGGGTGTGGCAGGCGCACCTGGATCAGTCCGGCGCCAGCATGTAACCCTTACCGCGCACGGTTTGCAGGTAACGCGGGTTCTTCGGATCCTGCTCGATCTTGCGGCGCAGGCGGGTGACCTGAACATCGACGGCGCGGCCCGTGGTATCAACGCTGTCCTTGGCCAGATCCATGCGGTCAACCGCCACATTGGCGCGTTCGGCCAGATATTTCAGCAATTGCGATTCGGCTTCGGTCAGGCGCACGGAAGCGCCGCCCTTGGTCAGTTCGGCGCGTTCGAGATCGAAGCTGAAAGCGCCCATAGCGACTGATTTGGGCAGGGCGGGCTTCGTGCCAGCGCGGCGTAATATGGCTTCGATGCGCAGTAAAAGTTCTTGCGGTTCAAAGGGTTTCGACAAATAATCATCAGCGCCAATCGATAATCCCATGATCCGGTCATCGGGCAGGCCACGCGCCGTCAGGATGAGGATCGGCACATTGGAATTGGCGCGCACCCATTTCGACAGGGAAAAACCATCTTCGCCGGGCATCATCACATCGAGGATCAGCAGGTCGAAATCGAGAAGCTGCAACATGCGTTTGGCGGCGTCGGCATGGGCGGCGGTGGTGACGCGAAAGCCCTGCCGGGAAAGGAATTCCTTCAGCAGGGTACGGATACGGTCATCATCATCCACGACGAGGAGGTGGCGGACGGCGGCGTCGTTCTGACCGGGGGCCTGGCTCAAAGCTTTATCTCTTTTACATCTGTCTTTGACATTTCGGCATGTGGCGGCCGATGGGCAAGGATTGATCACTATTCGCCCGGAAATGTAAAGCGGGGACGGGCGCTTCAGCCGTCATTTCGCTGTTTGCGGCGGATGACGGGCGGCGTCAGCCATCGCCGCCGGGACGTGTGGCCTTGCGCGCCAGGACGCCGGAAAAGGTCATGAGGATGCGCTCGCCGCAGGTAAGCTGGCCGCGTCCGTAGATCAGCGATTTGCCGGCGCGGGTGATTTCGCCGCTGGCCACGATGATGTCGCCTTCGTGGCCGGGGGACAGAAACTGCGAGTCGAGCTGCACGGTGACTGCGCTGCCGCCATCGAGACAGGGCAGGGAGAAGATGAACAAAGAGGTGTCGGCCAGGGTGAGCAGGCAGCCGCCATGCACAGTGCCGCCGCCATTCAGATGCTGCTTTTGTGCCTTGAAAGCCACTTTAAGATTGGCAGGATCTTCCGCCTGATAGTAATAGGCCCCCACAAGCCCGTTGAAGCCCTCGCGCTTCAGCTCGCGTGACCAGCCGGCGAACTCGCCTTCGGTTACGGTTTCAATCTGGCGATCCGTCATAGCCAACACTCCGGGAACAGGTACAACATAGATGTCTCAATTGATCGAAGAGACGATTCAGGCGCTCTTATCGCAGGCGCGAGAAGGTGAGTCCATAAGCCCGAACGATGTCGCCAAGGCGGTGCATCCCGAGGGCGGGCCCAAATATTGGCAACGCGAACTGCCGAAGGTGCGCGCCGTGATTCTGGGGCTGGCGCGCAAAGGCCAGATCGACATGCTGCGCAAGGGAAAACCTGTCGCGCCCGAAGACGTTCGCGGTATTTATCGCATCCGGCGTGGGCCGGTGGCATGGCCGGTGCGCGATCAGTAAGACACGAAGCTACGCAAAAAGTGAACGGGTCTGTACACTTTTTTCACCTTAGCTATTGCCATTTTATCAATAAGCCCGATCTATGCTGGTTCATACTACCCAGCCCGTATAGATAAAGAGCGCACCGGCACCCATGCCAAAGACCAGGACTAAAGTGGCCAAGGCCGATTTCGCGGTGGAGAGCGTGGCGGATGCAGACTCCCTGGCGGTGCTGCGCCTGAGCGGCCACTGGATCATCACCCGGCTGGAAGGCGTGGCGGCGCGGCTGAAAAGCCGCCTGGCGGGTTTTGCCCATGTGCGCGTTGAGGCGGACGGGCTGGAGGCGCTCGACAGCGCAGGTGCCCTGGCCCTGCGCGAGGCGATCGATGACCGCTTGGACGGCGAGGTTTTCGCCGAAGGCAGCAAATTCGCCCGCCTGTTTGATCTGGTGGGGCAGCACAGTCCCGAACTGCTGGCCTGGGAGAAGGATCATCCGCCTGAGGCACGCTTCTGGCTGCACCCTCTGTTTAATGCGCTGGGCTGGCTGGGCCGACTGGTCATGCGTTTTCGCAACGGCTTTCTCAAGCAGTCGGTGTTTCTCGGCCATGTGACGACGGTGGGGATGCTGACCGTGGTGCGGCCGGGCCGCCTGCGCTGGGCATCGGTGTTCAATATCATGCAGAGGTCGGGTATCGACGCCATCCCGATCGTGGCCCTGACCAGCCTGTTTCTGGGCGGGGTGATCGGCTTTATCGGCGTGTTGCAGCTTCAGCAATATGGCGGCGGCATCTTCGCCATCGACATGGTGGCGGTGTTCGCCCTGCGTGAATTTGCGCCGCTGATCACCGCCATCCTGCTGGCCGGACGTTCGGCCTCGGCCTTCGCCGCCGAGGTGGGAGCGATGAAGATGAATCAGGAAATCGACGCCATGCGCGTGATGGGCATCGATCCTTATGAGGCTTTGATCGTGCCGCGTATCCTCGGACTGGTGGTGATGGCACCGCTGATCACCATGATTTCGGCCCTGGCCGCCATGACCGGCGGGATGCTGGCCATCTGGTCGGCGCTCGGCGCGGGTCCCGACATTTTTATCCAGCGCCTGCATGATTATGTGCCCTATTATAACTTCTTCCTTGGGATCGTGCGTCCGCCGTTTTTTGCCGCCACCATCGCCATTGTTGGCTGCTGGCAGGGCATGAATGTCAAGGACGACGTGTTGTCGCTGGGCCGTCAGGTAACGACGGCGGTGGTGCAGTCCATCTTCCTCGTCTTCATGCTCGACGCCGTGTTCGCCATGCTGTTCAACGGGGTGACCTTCTGATGGCCCCCGTAAAAAGTGCTCCCGATAAGGACGCGCCGGCTCAGGAAACCGAAGATGAGGCCATCACCATCCGCGGGCTCAACAACCGCTTTGGCACGCATGTCGTGCATGAGGATCTCGATCTGAGCGTCGCGCGCGGCGAGATTTTGGGGGTGGTAGGCGGATCAGGTGCCGGCAAGACCGTGCTGCTCAATACGATTCTGGGCCTGCAAAAGCCGACCTCCGGCGAGATTCGTATTTTCGGACACAATCTCAGCGAGGCCGGTGAAGACGAGGCCCTGGCCGTCCGCGCCAAGACCGGCGTTTTGTTTCAGGGCGGGGCGCTCTTCTCCACCTTGTCGGTGGCCGAAAACATCATGGCGCCGATCCTCGAATTCACCAGTCTGTCGCCGCGTGAGGCGCACGAGATCGCCCTGCTTAAACTGGCCCTGGTGGGCCTGCCGCTGCGCGCTGCCGAACTGGCGCCATCGGAACTGTCGGGCGGCATGGTGAAACGCGCGGCGCTGGCGCGTGCCCTGGCTATCGACGCCGAGCTGCTGTTTCTCGACGAGCCGACCGCAGGCCTCGACCCGATCGGGGCCTCGGCCTTCGACCAGCTTATCCGTGATCTGGCCGATAGCCTCGACCTGACCGTCTTTATGATTACGCACGATCTCGACAGCCTTTATACGGTCTGCGACGAGATTGCGGTTCTGGCCGACCGCCACGTGGCGGCCAGAGGTCGCATCGAGGTGCTGGAAACATCTGATCACCCCTGGATCCATGAATATTTTCATGGCCCCAGAAGCCGCCTGAGAGGGTAGGAGGACATTTATGGAACGTCAGGCTCATTATGCCGCCGTCGGACTGGTCACCCTGGTACTGGGCTGTATCCTGCTCGGCTTCGCCTTCTGGTTCGTCAAGTTCGACTTCAACAAGGATTACGGCATTTACGATGTCGAATTCAATCAGCCGGTCGATTGGCTGAACAAGGGCGCGGAAGTGCATTTCAACGGTATCAAGGTGGGTGAGGTGACAGATTTGCGTCTCGGCAAGGCGGGCACGCGCCAGGTGTTCGCCCGCATACAGCTTGACGCCGGAACACCGATCCGCACCAATTCGGTGGCCACCCTGATGCCGCAGGGCATTACCGGCCTGCTCTATATGCAAATTTCACCGGGCACGCCCAAGGCGCCTCTGCTCAAACACGGCGCTTACGGCGAAGTTCCGGTCATTCCGTCCGAGGAAAGTCCTCTGTCGAAGTTGTTGTCGGGGTCGGGATCGGTGGTCGAAAAAACCTATGACAGTCTGGACCGCATCAACCGCCTGCTCAGCGATCATAATATCCAGTCCTTTACCCATACGATGGACAATATTCAGGCGATCACCGCCGATCTGAAGGAACAGAAGCAGTTGCTCGACGACGCCCACGAGGCGGTGGTCAGCGCCGGACAGGCGGCCGATGCCGTCACCCAGCTTGCCCATTCGACCAATGGGGTGATGAGCAATCAGATGCCGGCAACCCTGGACAAGATCGACGCGGCCACCGACAAGCTGGCCGCTGCCGCCGATAATGTCAGCAAGCTGTCGGACGCGATTCAAAAGCCGGTCGATCAGGTCAACAATGTGACCCTGCCGCAGGTTCAGGAAAGTCTTGAAAATCTCAATGACGCGGCGAATTCGCTGAAAAGCCTGGTCGATTCCGTGCAGACGAGCCCGCAGGCCCTGATCAATAAGCCTGTCGCCAAGGAAAGAAAGGTAGGCCAATGAGAGCCGTTCTGAAAACGTGTTTCGTGGCGATTGCCGTGGGTGGGGCGGCCTTGTCCTTAAGCGGCTGCGTCAATCTGCTGCCCAAGGTCAAGCCGGTGCAGCTTTATCGCTTTGGCTATCAGCCCGATCTGCCTGATAAAAGCGGCCCCTCCGGCAAGGGCGATCAGGCGCAGGCTCCCGATACTTCATCTGTGACAATGCCCGTGGGCATGATTCTGGGCGGCATGACCTTTCCGCCCGCCAGCGCCGGTGATCAGGTGCTGACGGTCGAGGGCAATGAAGTGGCCTATGTCGGGCAGGCGCGCTGGGCGGCCACGGCGGAATCGATGTTCAAGGCGGCGGTCGGCGATGGGTTTGCGCGTTCGGGCGGCACGGTGGCGCTGGAGCCGCGCGGGCCGAGCGACGCCAATTACCGGCTCGACCTGACAGTGCGCCGCTTCGAAGCCGATTACAGCCATAATCGCCCCACCGTTTCCATCGGCGTTGATGCACGCATTATTCGTCTGTCGGATCGTTCGGTGGTGGGGCAGCGCTATGTGTCGGCCGAAGTGCCTTTGCGCCACAATGACATGTCGCTGATCGCCGATGGCTTTAATCAGGCCACGACCAGGGTGGTGGCCGGTTTGATCGCCTTTTCGCAGGAGGCGCTGGCCGGTGCCGCCCTGCCGCCGACGCCCGTGACGCCGCAAACCGCTAAGGGGCAAAAGGTGGAGGGGCTTTAGAGCGGTTTGCATTTTGATTGAATCGGTCAAAGGCATGCAACCCGCTCTACATTTTACGTTTTTCCGCATCTCGCATTCAATTTGTAAGTCAAATTAAACGCTCGTTGCTCTAGAGCTGCGTTTCAGGCGTGGCCTTCGATGCGGCGGTCGGGCACCAGCCAGATCAGGGCCACCAGCACATAGGCCGCAATGCCGCCCCAGACATTCCAGAAGCTGAGAGCGATGCCCGCCAGATAGATGGCTGTCGAGGCCATGCCCTTAACGTCGTTGCCGATGGCGCGGGCGATCTGGCTGTCGTGGCCGTTGATGCGGATCAGCACGCGGACAAGAATATAATAGGCAATCGACGGCATGAGCAGGGACAGGCCATAGACGGCCACGGGCAGGGTAGCGAGGTGGCTTTCGCCCATCCAGCGCGTGGTGAAGGGCACCAGAGACAGCCAGAAGAGAAGATGCAGATTGGCCCACAGCACCCCGCCATTGATGCGATGGACGGCGTGCAGCAGGTGGTGGTGATTGTTCCAGTAGATGCCGACATAGACAAAGCTTAAGGCATAGAGCAGGAAGATATGGCCCACGCTGTACAGTGCCGCCAGATCAACGCCTTCGGGGGTTTTCAACTCCAGCACCATGATGGTGATGATGATGGCGATCACACCGTCGCTGAAGGCTTCGAGCCGGGTTTTCGACATCAGCGGCGCAGGGCTTGGAGGGGCTGGGCTGGCGGGCGCGGTCATTTTCTGCGCTTCCTGTAATTTTCCGACCAGGAAATCAGCGGGATCAGCGGCACGCCCCACAAGGTGCCGGCGAGCGCGTAAAAGATGAAGGCGGTGATGGGGCCGCCGTGGATGAAAGCGGCCAGCGACGCAGCGACCACCACATAGACCGGCAGGAAGACCAGTATGCCGAGGCAGGCGATCAGGCGGCGTTTGGGCAGGCTCAGGCCCTTGGGAGAGTGGCTGTCTTGCATGAATCAGCGCTTCTTGCGGGCCCGCTCCGGAAAGCGGCTCAGGTGGAACAGCAGCAGCAGCGCGGCGGAACCGAACAATGACAGGCCGAGAGTGGGGAAGAAGTCGTCGTTCATCATTTCGCTGCTGCGGATAAAGAAGTTGAGCAAAATGGCACCGGCAATGGCCACGAACAGATTGGTCGAAAAGCTGAAGCGGCTCCTGCTGATGGCATTGCCGACCCAGCCGACCACGAAGCCGGCGAGAATGGCGAGTATGTAGTTTTCCGCCGTCATGAACGGTCTTCCCTTTGTTTTCAGTTCAAAAAGCGAAACCGCTTTCCGGTTGGAGCGCTTAGCTGTGCATGAAGACCTGAATCCCGATCACAATCTTGGCACATTCAGAGGAGGATGGCTTGAAATCGCCACATCTTCATGGGCAAATCGCAGCCATTCCAACTCCGTCCGGTTTCACTCCGCTTTAGCGCACCAGTTTTGATGTAACCTATCGGCAAATTCAGACTGCGGCAAGGCGTTGCGCGAATGTGCGGACAAGACGCGATAAAGATAAAGTTCAAGCAAGCGAGGCGTAACAAGTGCGACTTCCCCTCAAGTCGCCGCTGACGGCGGCATGGCTGTTCTCGGCGGCCTTCCTGATCATTGTGCTGGTGGCCATTGGCGGCACGACGCGCCTGACCCAGTCCGGCCTGTCGATCACCGACTGGAAGCCGATTTCAGGGATTATGCCGCCGCGCGACGCGCAGGCCTGGCAGGCGGAATTCGACAATTACAAGAAGATCCCGCAGTTCAGCCAGGTCAATCCGCATATGGAGATGAAGCAGTTCAAAGGCATCTTCTGGTGGGAGTGGACGCACCGCTTAGTGGCGCGCCTGCTGGTCGGCGTGGTCTATATCGGTGGTTTCATCGTGCTTTTGCTGATGCGCGAGATTCCGGGTCGCCTGATCTGGCGGTGCGGCGGGCTTCTGGTGCTGGGGGCGGGGCAGGGGCTGGTCGGCTGGCTGATGGTGGCCAGCGGCTTATCGAAGCGCGTATCGGTGGCGCCGGAAATGCTGGCCTCGCACCTGTTCATGGCGCTTCTGCTGCTGATGGCGACGATCTGGACGGGTTTCGAGGCGCTGGACGGCGAGAAGCGCGGACGCGGCGCGCCGACAGGCTGGCGCTGGGCCACGGGCATATTATTGTGTCTCGTGGTGCTGCAATGTGTGCTGGGCGCGCTGGTGGCCGGTAATCAGGCGGGGCTCGTTTATAATGACTGGCCTTTGATGAACGGTCACATCCTGCCGCCGGTGGACTGGTCGCGCGGCGTGATGATGGCCTTTTTGCACGATCAGGGGCTGGTGCAGTTCGTCCATCGCTGCAATGCCTATCTGCTGCTGATCTACGCCACCATCTTTGCTGTCATTCTGGGCCGCCAGTGCAATGAAGACAAGCTGAAGGTCGTGGCGACGACGCTGTCCACCCTGGTCTGGGTGCAGGCAACGCTCGGCGTGGCCACGCTGGTGTCGGTGGTGGCCTTAGGCTTCGCCCTGACCCATCAGATCGTGGCCGTCTGCATCGTGGCCCTGGCCACCAGCCTGACATGGATGGTGGCGCGCGCCGACCGCAGCTTCCGCAGAGGCGGTTTTTGATGCGGTAATTTAATACCTAATCGAATTTACCCTTTAAAATCAATTTCTTGGTTGCAGTTTTGTCAAAACTAATGCGTTGACAGTGTGGGAGCGCTCATGTACATGACGCGCCTCTTCGCCGTTTCCCGGTTCGCGGGCGCGGCTCTGCAAGGATTTTGACACCATGTTGACTTCGACCACCGCGCCCCTGAAGCCGGCCGATGTCGAGAAGAAGTGGATCGTGATCGACGCCGAAGACGCCGTTCTGGGCCGTCTCGCCTCTTTCATCGCCATGCGTCTTCGCGGCAAGCACCTCCCTAACTATACGTCGCACACCGATGGCGGCGACAATGTCATCGTGATCAATGCCGAGAAGGTTCACCTGACCGGCAAGAAGCACAATGAAATCTTCTATTGGCACACCGGCCACCCCGGCGGCGTCAAGCAACGCACGCTCGGCCAGTTGCTGAACGGCAAGTATCCTGAGCGCGTGCTGACCAAGGCGGTTGAGCGCATGATGCCCAAGGAAAGCCCGCTGGCCCGCAAGCAGATGACGCAACTGCGCATCTTCGCTGGCGCCACCCATACCCACGAAGCCCAGCAGCCGGAAGTCATCGACTTCAAGTCGTTGAGCCGCAAAAACGTCCGGAGCGCGTAAACATGGCCGAAACTCAAGGTATGGAAGCCCTGGCTTCCCTGTCGTCCAATCCGGTTGAAGCGCCTGCCGTGCGCGTGCAGCAACTCGACAAGCTGGGCCGCGCCTACGCCACCGGCAAGCGTAAGAACGCCATTGCCCGCGTCTGGATCAAGCCGGGTTCCGGCAAGTGGATCATCAATGGCCGCGAGCAGGAAGTGTATTTCGCACGTCCGGTTCTGCGCATGATGATCGCTCAGCCGCTCAACCTGACCGAACGCGCCACGCAATTCGACATCATGGTGTCGGTGCAGGGTTCGGGCCTGTCGGGTCAGGCCGGTGCGATCCGTCACGGCCTGTCCAAGGCGCTGACCTATTATGAGCCGGGCCTGCGCGGCGCTCTGAAGGCGGCTGGCTTCCTGACCCGCGACTCGCGTGTCGTTGAGCGTAAGAAGTACGGTCGCGCCAAGGCGCGTAAGAGCTTCCAGTTCTCGAAGCGTTAAGCGCACGGGTATTATTATCCATGCAAAAAGCGCTTCGGGAAACCGAAGCGCTTTTTCCTTGGTTTTCGAAATGACCCCTCCGTCGGCTGCGCCGACACCTCCCCATATATGGGGAGGAGGGGGGATCATCACTTCCCTCCACATCTCAGATGTGGGGGGCTTAAGACACTTTTTCCTTCCGTGCTTTCCGTGTTTTCCGTGGTTCAATGCATCTATGCCGCCATCTGCGCTGGCGAAGGATTTTAACCACGGAAAACACGGAAAGCACGGATCACAAATGCGGAGCATTTCATGTCCCATAAGGTGTTTATCGACGGCGAAGCCGGAACCACCGGTTTGCAGATTCGTGAGCGGCTGGAAAAGCGCGCCGACATCGAGCTGATCCGGTTGTCCGACGACCGGCGCAAGGATGTCAATGCGCGGCGCGATGCGCTCAACAGCGCGGATGCCGTTATCCTGTGCCTGCCTGATGAGGCGGCGCGCGAGGCGGTGAGTCTGATCGAAAATCCCGATGTCGCCGTGATCGACGCCTCGACCGCACATCGCGTGGCCGAAGGCTGGACCTATGGCTTTCCCGAAATGCCCAATGGTCAGGACGTGGAGCAGCGCGATCTGATCCGCGCCTCGAAGCGCATCTCAAATCCGGGCTGTCACGCCACCGGCTTTATCGCCCTGATCCGGCCGCTGGTCGAATCCGGCCTGATCGCGCCCTTCTTTCCGCTGACCGCTTCGTCTTTGTCGGGCTATACGGGCGGCGGCAAGGCGATGATCGCCGAGTTCGAAAGCGGAGCCGGTCATGAGCGCATCTATGCCACAGGCCTTCGCCACAAGCATTTGCCGGAAATGACGCTGTATAGCGGTCTGGAATCGTCGCCGATCTTCAGCCCAACGGTTGGCCATTTTCCGCAAGGCCTGATCGTGGAAGTGCCGCTGCCCTTGTGGGCTCTGCCCGATGCGCCCGATCTCGACACGATCCACGATGCTTTGAGCGCCGCCTATGACGGCGAGCGCTTCGTGTCGGTGGCTTCGCTGGAAGACAGCCGCGCGACGGCTTCGCTGAATGGCGACCTGCTGGCCAATACCAATCAATTGCTGATTCATGTGTTTGGCGATCCCGAAGCCGAAACCGCCAATCTGGTGGCCGTGTTCGATAATCTCGGCAAGGGCGCTTCGGGCGCGGCTGTACAAAACCTCAATCTGGTATTAGGGGTGGAGGAAAGTCTGGGGCTGGATTAAAACCAGAATGAGGAAACATCATGATCGGCAAGATAGTTACCAGCGCCGCCATCTACCTGATGATCTGGTGGGTGACTCTGTTCGCCGTTTTGCCGATCGGTGGTAATCAAAGCCCGCATGAAGCGGGCACCGAAACCCAGAAGGGCAATGATCCCGGCGCGCCGATTGTTCATCAGATCGGTAAAAAGATGCGGCTCAACTCACTGGTGGCGCTTGGTTTCTGGGCCATCGTGATGCTGTTGATGTATGTGATTCACATCCCCTTGCCGGAAATTCACTGATCCGGCCAATTTCGCCGCAATTCTCCTGCAAAAACGCTTCACGGCGCGGCGCAACCTGTTTAGCGTGCGCCCCAACCTTATCAACTGACGGAAAAGACAACCATGCGCCTGTCGCGCTTCTTCCTGCCCTTGCTCAAAGAAAACCCCTCCGAAGCCCAGATCGTCTCGCATCGCCTGATGCTGCGCGGCGCCATGATCCGTCAGGAGGCCGCCGGTATCTATGCCTGGCTGCCGCTGGGGCTGAAGGTTCTGAGGAAGATTGAGCGCATCGTTGAGGAAGAAATGCAGCGCGCCGGTTCGGTGCAGCTTCTGATGCCAACCCTGCAACTGGCCGATCTGTGGCGCGAATCGGGCCGTTACGAAGACTATGGCGAGGAAATGCTGCGCATCAAGGATCGCCACGACCGCGATCTTCTGTATGGGCCCACTGCCGAGGAAATGGTCACCGACATTTTCCGCGCCAGTGTGCGCTCGTATAAAGACCTGCCACTCAACCTGTTTCAGATTTCGTGGAAGTTCCGCGACGAGCAGCGCCCGCGTTTCGGCGTGATGCGTGGCCGCGAATTCCTGATGAAGGACGCCTATTCGTTCGATGTCGATGAGGCCAGCGCGCGCCGTGCCTATAACCGCATGTTCGTGGCCTATCTCAACACCTTCGCCCGCATGGGGCTGAAGGCTGTGCCGATGCGCGCCGATACCGGCCCGATCGGCGGCGATCTGTCGCATGAATTCATCATTCTGGCCGATACGGGCGAAAGCGCCGTCTTCTGCCACAAGGATCTGGTCGATATGGCCGCGCCCGGCCCCGATGTGGACTGGAACGATTTGCAGGCGCAGGTCGATCAGCGCACGGCGCTCTATGCCGCCACCGAAGACATGCACGAGCCGGATAAGTTCGCTGAAGTGCCCGCCGATAAACAGCTTTCGGCGCGCGGTATCGAGGTGGGCCATATCTTCTATTTCGGCGAGAAATATTCCAAGCCGATGAAGGCCATCGTCAATGGCCCCGAAGGCGACATCACCGTCCATATGGGCTCTTACGGCGTGGGCGTATCGCGCCTGCTCGGCGCGATCATCGAGGCCAGCCACGATGAGGCCGGCATGATCTGGCCCGACAGCGTGGCGCCGTTCGATGTGGCCGTGATCAACCTGCGCGTCGGCGATGCCGCCTGCGACGCCGCCTGCGAACAGGCCTATGCGGCCCTGCAAAAGGCGGGCAGGGATGTGCTCTATCACGACAGCGACGAGCGCCCCGGTGCCAAGTTTGCCAGCATGGACCTGATCGGCGTGCCCTGGCAACTGATCATCGGCCCCAAGGGCATTGCGGCGGGCGAGGTGGAACTGAAACGCCGCGCCACCGGTGAGCGCCAGTCGCTCAGCCTGGATGCCGCGCTTGCCCAGTTATCGGCTCAGTTGACGAAAGCCTGATCGCCATGAACGCTGTCCTGTCGATGTTCGCCTTTAAGCGCTGGGAAATCGACCTGGCCATGCGTTATTTGCGCACCAAGCGCAAGGATGGCGGTATTGCGGTGATCGCCATCATCTCTTTTGTTGGGATTACGCTGGCGGTGACGGCGCTGATCTGCGTTTTGTCGATCATGAACGGTTTCCGCGACGAACTGATGTCGCGCACCCTGGCCTTTGGCGGTCATGCCTATGTCGGCGGTCAGGTGATCGATGATTTCGCCCACCGTGATGATATGCTGAAGCGCCTGAAGGCTGTACCGGGCGTCACCGAAGCCACACCGCTGATCGATTCGCCGGGCCTGATCGAAAGTGCGCATGGCGAAACAAGTCTCGCCTATATGCGCGGCGTCGTGCCTGAAGACCTGAAAAAGACGCCGATCGTTTCCGGCACCATCGAGAAAGGCGGCTCGATGGCGCAGTTCGGCGTCGGTGACTATGGTGGCAATGTGGTGCTGGTGGGCGATGGCCTGGCCAATGAACTGGGCCTGTTGCCGGGCGATCAGGTGACTCTAGTGTCGCCGGGCGGCTCGACCGCCTTTGGGGCCACGCCGCGCCGCAAGGTCTATACGGTGGGCGGCGTGTTCAAGAGCGGTGTCAGCGAGATCGACAAAAGCTTCGTCTATATGCCAATCCAGCAGGCGCAGCTCTTCTTCGACCGCGAGGATGAATGGGACACGGTCGAGCTGAAGGTGGACAAGCCCTATGACATCGAGTCCTACCTGCCGGCCCTGCATCAGGCGGCGGGGCAGGGGGCGGTGATCGCCACCTGGAAAGAGCAGAACGCGCCCTTGTGGGGTGCGCTGAAGGTTGAGCGTAACGCCATGCGTTTCATCCTGTTTTTCATCGTCATTATCGCCATGCTCAACATTATTTCCGGCATCGTCATGCTGGTCAAAAACAAGACGCGCGACGTGGCGATCCTGCGCACGATGGGGGCGGACCGGAGCGCGATTTCACGCATCTTTTTCCTGACCGGTACGACGATTGGTGCCACGGGCACCTTCAGCGGTCTGTTGATCGGCGTGCTGTTTTGCACCTTTATCCGCCAGATTCAGGACTTCCTCGAATGGTTGTTCCATACTTCGCTGTTCAACAAGGACATCTATTATCTCGATCATGTGCCCGCCAAGATGGAGCCGTCCGAGGTGATCTTCGTGGTGGTGGCCTCGCTTTTGGCGGCCAGTATATCCACCTTCTTCCCGGCCTTGTGGGCGTCCAAGCTCGAACCGGTGGAGGCACTTCGCTATGAATAAGGTCTTGAGCCTCAAGGGTCTGACTCGTGATTACGATATCGGCGACGGGCGAAAACTGGCCGTGCTGAAAGGAGCCGATCTCGATGTCGAGGCTGGCGAACTGGTGGGGCTGGTCGGGCCTTCCGGCTCAGGCAAGTCATCGCTGCTGCACGCCGCAGGCCTGCTCGAAGCCGCACCGGGCGCGCAGATCATGATCGACGGCATAAACTATGCCGGTGCCAGCGAAGCCGTGCGGACGCGCGCGCGCCTGCATCATATTGGTTTTGTGTATCAGTTTCACCATCTGCTGCCGGAATTCACCGCGCTTGGCAATGTGATGGTGCCGCAGAATATTCTGGGCCGAAAGCCCGCCGACAGCGAGGCCAGGGCCCGTGAACTTCTGTCGGCCTTGGGCTTGGGCGAACGGCTCGATCACCTGCCGGGGCAGTTGTCGGGCGGCGAACAGCAGCGCGTGGCCATTGCCCGTGCCCTGGCCAATCAGCCGCGGCTTCTGCTGGCGGATGAACCGACCGGTAATCTCGACCCGGTCACGTCACAGCAGGTTTTCGAAGCGCTGAAAACCATCATCAAGGCGCAGGGCGTCGGCGCTGTCATTGCTACGCACAATGTCGAACTGGCGGCACATATGGATCGCATCGTGCGGCTTGAGAATGGGCGGCTGGTGCCGGCCTGACCGGCGCGCCAAATCAGAACCGCTGAAAATCCACAATCTTATCAACCGGTTTTTATTTTGTTCTCTTTGGGGATAAAAAAGACGCTTGCGTGCGGAACAAAACAAGAATAAAGAACAAAAAGAGAATTTAGAACGTAAGTCGAACATTAAGAGGATGTGGAAAAATGGTCAGCACGCTGCATAACCTGTTGTCATTCGCCGCCGTTACGGGCTTTGTTGTCCTCGTCTGCCATGTGGTGTCGCTGGCGGCCTGAGCCGCTGAAACATCCGGGCGTCAGCATGTGTGGGAGTGCGCGCCGTGAGTGATGAGTTTATCCATCTGCGGGTCAGATCGGCCTATTCGCTGCTCGAAGGCGCGATCAAGGCCTATGATATGGGCAAGCTGGCGCAGAAGCAGGGTATGGCGGCTGTTGGTATCGCAGATCGCTGCAATCTGTTCGGCGCGCTTGAGTTTTCTCAAATCTGTAAGGAATCGGGTATCCAGCCGATTATCGGTTGCGCCCTGCCGGTTAAGGGCATTGGTGGCACCGGCACGGAGCGGTGGGCGCGTATTCCTACGCTTGTCCTGTTGGCGCAAAACCAGCAGGGCTATCTCAATCTCACCAGACTGTCTTCCCATGCCTATGTTGATTCCGCTGATGAGCAATTCGTGCCGTGGGAGATGGTGGCGGCGCATCATGAAGGGCTGATTCTGTTGTCCGGCGGGCCTGATGGGCCGATTGACGTGCTGTACCGGCAAAACCGGCCCGATGAAGCGAAGGTGGCCTTGCAGGCCATGCAGGCGGCTTTCGGGGATCGCTTTTATATCGAATTACAACGTCATGACGGTAGCCTGAACGGTGGAGCCAGGGGCGGTCCTGCCGAGGTGGGGCTGGTGGAATTCGCCTATGCCCATGATGTGCCGCTGGTAGCCACCAATGATGTGCAGTTTGCGACGGAGGATCTCTATTCGGCGCACGAAGCTCTGCTGTGCATTTCGGACGGTGCCTATCTGGGGCAGGATGACCGACGCAAGGTGACAAAGGATCACTGGTTCAAACCGGCGAGCCTGATGCGTGAATTATTTTCCGACCTGCCTGAGGCTTGCGACAATACACTGGAAATCGCCCGGCGCTGCGCCTTTCTGGTCAACAAGCACGATCCGATCCTGCCGCGTTTTGATACCGGTGCAGGCCGGAATGAGGCCGAGGAACTGGCTTTTCAGGCGCGCGAAGGGCTGAAGGCGCGCTTCAAACAGGTCAAGCTGGCCTTCCCGGAAGAGGATTACTGGGCGCGTCTGGAACGTGAACTGGGCGTGATCCAGAAGATGGGGTTTCCCGGTTACTTCCTGATCGTGTCGGATTTCATCAAATGGGGCAAGAACCACGGCATTCCCGTCGGGCCCGGACGGGGCTCAGGTGCCGGTTCGCTGGTGGCCTGGGCGCTGACCATCACCGATCTCGATCCGTTGCGCTTTGGCCTGCTGTTCGAACGTTTTCTCAATCCTGAGCGCGTGTCGATGCCCGACTTCGACGTCGATTTCTGTCAGGAACGGCGTGAAGAGGTCATTTCCTACGTGCAGGAAAAGTATGGCCGTGACCGGGTAGCGCAGATCATCACCTTCGGCACCTTGCAGGCGCGCGCCGTGCTGCGCGATGTCGGGCGGGTGATGCAGTTGCCGCTTGGTCAGGTTGATCGCCTGTCGAAAATGGTGCCGAATAATCCCGCCAATCCCACCACCCTGGCTCAGGCTATCGAAATAGAACCGCGTCTGAAACAGGCGCGCGACGAAGAAGAGTCGGTTAAGAACCTGCTCGATACGGCGCTGAAGCTGGAAGGGCTTTACCGCAACGCCTCGACCCATGCCGCCGGTATCGTTATTGGCGACCGCCCCCTGACGGAACTGGTGCCGCTATACCGCGATCCGCGTTCCGATATTCCGGCTACCCAGTTCAATATGAAATGGGTGGAAAGCGCCGGTCTGGTGAAGTTCGACTTTCTGGGGTTGAAAACGCTGACCACGCTGAAGCGCGCCGAAAACTATCTTAAAAAACGCGGCATCGATATCAACTATTCAACCCTGCCTCTCGATGACGCGCCGACCTATGAACTGCTGGCGTCCGGTCAGTCGATCGGCGTGTTCCAGCTTGAAAGTCAGGGGATGCGCGACACGTTGCGCAAGATGCGCTGCGGCTCGCTGGAGGAAATTACCGCACTGATCTCGCTCTATCGTCCGGGGCCGATGGACAATATCGATACCTATGTTGACCGTAAATTCGGTCGTGCTGAAATCGATATGCTGCATCCGAGCCTTGAGCCGGTGCTCAAGGAAACCTACGGCGTCATCATCTATCAGGAACAGGTGATGCAGATCGCGCAGATTCTTTCAGGCTACAGTCTGGGGGAAGCCGATCTTTTGCGTCGCGCAATGGGCAAGAAAAAGAAAGAGGAGATGGACCTGCAAAAGGCAAGGTTCATTTCGGGTGCCAAAGAAAAAGGTGTCGATGCGGGGCAGGCCGATAGCATTTTCGAACTGGTCAATAAGTTCGCGGGCTATGGCTTCAATAAATCGCACGCCGCCGCCTATGCCTTTATTTCGTATCAGACCGGCTATCTCAAGGCCAATCATCCGGTGGAGTTTTTCGCCGCGACCTTGAGTCTCGATATTACCAATACCGACAAGCTGGCGGTCTTTTATCAGGATGCCCGGCGTTTCAATGTCACGATCCGTCCGCCTGACATCAATCGCTCGATGGCTGATTTTGATGTGGACAATGGTGAGGTATTGTATGCGCTCGGTGCCATTCGCAATGTCGGCTTCGAGGCGATGCAAAGCGTGGTGCAGGCGCGCGAAGAAGGCGGTAAATTTACCGATCTGTTCGATTTTCTGGAGCGGATTGACCCGAAATCGGTCAATAAGCGGGCTATTGAAAATCTGGCACGTGCAGGGGCTTTCGATTCCATCCATCCCAACCGGGCACAGATCGTTGCGGCGGCCGATATTCTGATCGCCTATGCCCAAAGCATCGCCGCGGATCGTGTGGCGGCGCAGGTCAGCCTGTTTGGCTCGAATGAAGCCTCGCGCCCGCGCTTGCCGAATGTGGCCGCTACGTCGGGGCCGGCGCAACTGGACGAGGAGTTGCTGGCGATCGGCTTTTATCTGTCAGGGCATCCGCTTCAGGACATGCTGGATGTGTTCAAGCGCCGCAATGTGACCCTCTATGCCGAAGCCCTGGCCCTGGCGGGTGAGGGGCGCGAAGCGTTTCGCATGGCGGGCATTATCCGGCGCAAACAGGAGCGCGCGGCGGCGGGTTCGGGGGAAAAATTCGCCTTCGTCACCCTGTCTGATCCGAGCGGCGAATATGAGGTGCTGTTTCCGCCGGAATCGCTGCGCAAAAACCGCGATCATCTGGAGGTGGGGGCTTCCATCGTTTTGAAAGTGCGCAGCAAGGGGCGCGATGGCGAGGTGCGTTTCTTCGGAGATGAGGCACAGCCGATGGCGAATGCCCTGAAAATCGATGACATGGGGCTGCGGGTACATGTTTCGGCGCAGATTATCGACCTGGCCGATCTGCGCGCGCGGCTGGAAGTGTCGAAGTCACCCAGGGGTGGTGAAATCAGTCTGGCGGGCGATCTCGGTGGTGAGGGGGAGGTCGAGTTTCGCCTGCCGCAGAGATATAGTCTCGATGCCCATTTGCGTGGGCAGCTCAAGGCTATGCCGGGTGTGTTGTATTTTGAAGATGTCTAGGCGGCTGCGTTGTTTTTCGCTGTTTGAGACTTGCTTTTTTTTGAAATTGTGAATAGGTGCCCCTCATCTCACACGCGGATATGCGCGGCTTTCCTGTGAAGGCTGCGTTCCGAGGCTGACTGTCGGTTTTTCGGCAAGGCTTTTTGCTCCGCGGAGGATTATCGGAAGAAGGATTACCAACCTATGGCCATGCCAGAAATCTCAATGCGCCTCCTGCTTGAAGCCGGTGCGCACTTCGGTCACCAGACTCATCGCTGGAACCCGAAAATGGAACGTTACCTGTTCGGTGCGCGCTCCAATATCCATATTATTGACCTGTCGCAAAGCCTGCCTTTGTTCCATCAGGCGCTTTTGAAGGTGCGTGAAGTGGCCGCTGCCGGTGGCCGCGTCCTGTTCGTGGGCACCAAGCGCCAGGCGCAAGGCCCGGTGGCGACTTCGGCCAAGCGTTCGGCCCAGTATTTCGTCAATCACCGCTGGCTCGGCGGCACCCTGACCAATTGGCGCACCATTTCGGGTTCGATCCAGCGTCTGCGCGAACTGGAACAGGTGCTTGACAATAATCCGGCCGGTCGCACCAAGAAGGAATTGCTGACCCTGACGCGCGAGCGCGAAAAGCTGGAACTGAGCCTGGGCGGTATCAAGGACATGGGCGGCATCCCCGACCTGATGTTCGTGATCGACACCAACAAGGAAGCGATCGCCATTCAGGAAGCCCGCAAGCTCAATATTCCGGTGATCGCCATCCTCGATTCGAATTCCGATCCGGACGGCATCACCTATCCTGTACCGGGCAATGACGACGCGGCGCGCGCGCTGCAACTGTATTGCGACCTGGTGGCGGACGCCGTTCTGGACGGTTTGGCAGCCAGCCAAAGCGCTTCGGGCATCGATCTGGGTGCGGCGATTGCGCCGGTTGAGCCCGCGCTGGCGCAGGACATCGCTGCCGAAGTGGCCCCTGAAGCCACGGCTTCGGAAGCGTAAGCTTTTGCCTGATGCGCCGGTGCTGATCACTGGTGCGCAAATAAAGACGTTTCAGCACAGCTTGAGGCCGTTTTCGGCTTCAGGCTGTTGCCAGATTGACATGCATTACGGCTATGAGGCCGTTTATCTGAATTTATTGGAGGATTTCATGGCTGAAATCACAGCAACCCTGGTTAAGGATCTGCGCGAAAAATCGGGCGTGGGCATGATGGACTGCAAGAAGGCGTTGCAGGAAAATGACGGTGACATCGAAGCGGCGATGGACTGGCTGCGCACCAAGGGCCTGTCCAAGGCCGCCAAGAAGGCTGACCGCGTGGCTGCTGAAGGTCTGGTGACCGTGGCCACCGAAGCCAATGGCGCGGGCATGACGGCGGCTGCCGTCGAGGTCAATGCCGAAACCGATTTCGTGTCGCGTAACGAACTGTTCCAGAATCTGGCTCGCAAGGCCGGTGTGGCCGGTCTGAAGGACGGTACGGTTGAAGGCGTGGCGGCTGCGGTGAGCGACGAACTGACCAACCTGATCGCCACGATCGGCGAAAATATGGTTGTGCGCCGCGTGGCGCGCTATTCGGTCGATCAGGGCGTCGTGGCCTCCTATATCCACAATGCCATCGCCCCCGATCTCGGTCGCATCGCCGTGCTGGTGGCCATTGAATCGGCGGGCGACCCCGACGTTCTGAAGGATGTCGGCCGTAAGATCGCCATGCACGTAGCGGCCACCCAGCCGCTGTCGCTGTCCACCGATGATCTCGATCAGGCGGCTGTTGAACGCGAAAAGGCGATCTTCACCGAGCAGGCTCTGGCTTCGGGTAAGCCCGCTCAGGTCGTGGAAAAGATGGTCGAAGGCCGCATCCGCAAGTTCTTCGAAGAGGTGGTGCTGATGAAGCAGGCCTTCGTGATGAACCCGGATCAGACCATTGAGCAACTGGTGGCGGATACTGCCAAGGGCCTCGGCACGCCGGTCACGGTGAAGGCGTTCACGCGCCTCGCTCTCGGTGAAGGCGTGGAAAAGAAGGTTGACGATTTCGCGGCTGAAGTGGCCTCGATGACGGGCGGCGTCTAAATCCTCGCACAGAAAAAGCGTATAAGGGGCGTCGGCATTTGACATGCTGGCGCCCCTTTGACTATTCAAGAGCCTGCGAACACGTTAAAGCCGTTTTGCCTGCGATTCCTGCTCCGAAAGCCTGATATGACACACGATGCGCTGAAAACCGATGCCGGTCTGAAATACAAACGCATCCTGCTCAAGGTGTCGGGCGAGGTGCTGATGGGCGAGCAGGGCTTCGGCATTGATATGAAGACCGTGCAGGCTGTGGCCGAAGAGGTGGCTGCCGTGGCTCGGCTGGGCGTTGAGCTGTGTCTGGTAATCGGCGGCGGCAATATTTTTCGTGGCCTGTCGAAGGCCGCTGTCGGCATGGAGCGTTCGTCAGCCGATTATATGGGGATGCTGGCCACGGTTATGAATGCCCTGGCGATGCAGAATGCGCTGGAAAAACAGGGCATTGATACGCGCGTGCAATCGGCTATCCAGATGGATGCGGTTTGTGAGCCGTTTATCCGCCGCCGCGCCATTCGCCACCTCGAAAAGGGCCGCGTCGTGATCTTCGCGGCAGGCACGGGCGCACCCTATTTCACGACCGACACCGCCGCCGCTTTGCGCGCCGCCGAAATGAATTGCGATGCTCTGTTCAAGGGCACGTCGGTGGACGGTGTTTACACAGCCGACCCGAAGAAGGATGCTTCGGCGCAGCGCTATGACGAACTGAGCTATCTTGAAGTTTTGTCGCAGGATCTGAAGGTGATGGATGCCTCCGCCGTTTCGCTGATGCGCGAGAATGACATCCCCATCGTTGTTTTTTCCATCCGAACGCCCGGCGCCCTGGATGAGGTTATTCACGGTCGTGGCACGCACACAGTTATTACACAATAAGAGGGAATAGGCTCATGGCCCTGCCTGATCTTACCAAATACCGCGACCGCATGGACAAGGCGGTATCGGCGCTGAAGGACGATTTCGGCGGCCTGCGCACCGGCCGCGCCTCGTCATCCCTGCTCGACCAGGTGACGGTCGATGCCTATGGCTCGACGATGGCGCTCAATGCCTGCGCCGCCGTCAGCGTGCCGGAACCGCGCATGATCAGCGTCAATGTCTGGGATCGCGGCCTGGTGATCGCGGTTGAAAAGGCCATCCGCAATGCCGGGCTTGGTCTCAATCCGATCACCGACGGTCAGACCCTGCGTATTCCAATTCCGCCCCTGACCGAGGAGCGCCGCAAGGAACTGGCTAAGATTGCCGGTAAATATACCGAAACCCAGCGCGTGGCTGTGCGCAATGTGCGCCGCGAAGCGATGGAAGATCTCAAAAAGGCGGAAAAGGCCTCTGAGATCAGCGAAGACGAAGAGAAGAAGGGCGGCGTCGAAATCCAGGGGTTTACCGACGCGGCCATCAAGCGTATCGACGAAATGCTGAAGGCGAAAGAAGTCGAGATCATGCAGGTTTAAACCTGCCGCCGCCGCCGCGAGCCAAAGAAGCCGTTGCAAGAAAGTGGAGTTCATGCCTTCAAGCCCTACGCAAGCCCTGGCCAGCTCACCGGCAACGGAGATGACGGCCTGTGTCTCTCGGGCGCTGCATGTCGGCATCATCATGGACGGCAATGGGCGCTGGGCCAAGGAACGCGGTCAGATCAGGACGATGGGCCATCGCGCCGGTGTACAAGCATTGCGCCGCACGATCACAGCGGCGGTCGAGCAGGGCGTGACGCATCTGACGGTGTTTGCCTTCTCCACCGAAAACTGGCGACGCCCCGAAGCCGAGGTCAATGACCTGATGGGGCTGCTGCGCGCCTTTATCCGCTCGGATCTGGAGCGACTGCGCAAGGAAGGCGTGTGCGTGCGCATCGTTGGTCAGCAGGCGGGCCTGCCGCGCGACATACTGGGCATGGTCAATGAGGCGCACGAAAAGACAAAAGACAATTCGCGGTTCTTTTTGCAGGTGGCGCTGAACTATGGTGCCCAGGCTGATATTGTTGAAGCAGCCCGCCGGATCGCCGAAGAGGTGCGGGCCGGACGCATGGAGCCGGAGGCTGTGACGGTCGAAAATTTCGGCGGCTTTTTATCGACGCATGACCTTCCTCAGCTCGATCTTTTGATCCGCACCAGTGGTGAACACAGGCTGTCGAACTTTCTGTTGTGGGAAGCCGCCTATGCCGAGTTCGTTTTTCAGGACATTCTATGGCCCGACTATGGCGGCGAAGCCCTGAAAGAGGCCCTGAGCATTTTTGCCCGCCGCGACCGCCGTTATGGCGCGGTTGAAACCGGCTAGGGCGGTATGGACGTGATGCCTCCGCAAACGCCGATACCGCCAGATGCCGCCGAAGACGAGGGGGGTGCGAAGCCCGCGCCCCCACCCGCATCGAAAGCGAACTGGCGCGACCTGACCCTGCGCATCGCCTCGGCGATGGTGCTGATCCCGGCGGTCTTGTGGATCGTGGTGGTCGGCGGATGGTTGTTTCTGCTGATGATCAGCATCGGCGTGGCGCTGTTGTGCATCGAATGGGGGCTGATGGCGGCACCCAATGCCTCGGCGCGCATCGCCTGCGCGGTGGCGGCGGCGGCCTTGTGCGGCCTGTTCACCGGCTATCTGCATCATCCGGCCCTGTCGTTCATCGTGCTGATTTTCGGCAGCCTGTGCGCCGGGCTATATGCCTACCGGCTGGGTGTGGGCTGGGTGGCGGCGGCTTATGGCGTTTTGTATATCGGGGTCCCGGCCATTATCCTGATGTGGCTGCGCCAGACCGAACACGGCCGCGACTGGGTTTTCTTCGCCTATGGTATCGCCTGGGCCGCAGATATTGCTGCCTATGTGGTGGGCAAGGCGGTGGGCGGGCCCAAGCTGTGGCGGCGCTATTCACCCAACAAGACGTGGTCGGGCTTTGCCGGTGGTATGATGGCCGGCATGTTGACGGCCGGCACCTTGTCCGATCTGACCCATCTGTTTCATCACGACACCTCGGCCTCGTTCGTCGGGTTGCTGGTGGCGCTGGCCACGATGGCGGGCGATCTGTGGGAATCGGCTCTGAAGCGCCGGTTTGGCGTCAAGGATGCGGGTGACCTCATTCCGGGGCATGGCGGGCTGATGGACCGCGTGGACGGGCTGATGTTTGCCATCGTGGCCATAGGGGGTATAAGGCTTCTCGTTTTTATGGGAACCGTTATCTGATGAGCTTGCCGAGACGTATTTCCATCCTGGGTTCGACCGGCTCTATCGGCGTTTCCACCCTGCGTCTGCTCGACGAAACGGGCGTGCCCGGCGAGGATTACCAGATCGAGGCTCTGATCGGCGGGCGCAATGCCGCCCTGCTGGTGGAGCAGGCGCTGAAATACCGTCCGGCGATCACGGTGCTGGCCGATGAGACGCAGGCGCATGTTCTGCATGACGGAATCGGCAACTCCGGCTTGCAGTGGGCCTGTGGCGAGGCGGCGGTGATTGAAGCTGCCGGACGCAAGGCCGACTGGATCATGGCGGCCATTGTCGGCATGGCGGGCCTGCGCCCCACCTGGGCGGCGGCGGCCACGGGCGCGGTTCTGGCCCTAGCCAATAAGGAAAGTCTGGTCGGCTGCGGGCGGGCATTGATCGAGCGCGCTGAGGCGCATGGCGGGCGGGTTCTGCCGGTCGATTCCGAGCATAATGCCATCTTTCAGGTCTTTGATCCGGCACAGAAAAGCCGCGTGGCGCGCCTGATCCTGACCGCTTCGGGCGGGCCGTTTTTCGGTCGGACGCGCGAAGACATGCTGACGGTGACGGTCGAGCAGGCGCTGCGTCACCCCAACTGGAGCATGGGCGCGAAGATCAGCATTGATTCGGCCACCCTGGCCAATAAGGGGCTGGAATTTATCGAAGCGGCCTATTTATTTGATTTACCAGCGGAAAAAATAGATGTGGTGGTGCATCCGCAATCGGTGATTCACAGCCTGGTCGAATATACGGATGGCTCAACCCTGGCGCAGCTTGGCGCGCCCGATATGCGCGTGCCGATCGCCTATTGTCTGGCCTGGCCGGAGCGTCTGGACTGGCAGGCGCCTAAGCTCGATCTGGCGGCGCGCGGCCGTCTCGATTTCGCCACGCCCGACCCGCAGGCCTTTCCCATGCTGCCGCTGGCGCGTCAGGCTCTGGCGGCGGGCGAGGGGATGCCGATCGTTTTCAACGCCGCCAATGAGGTGTGCGTACAGGCTTTTCTTGACAGGAAGATCGGCTTTTCCGAGATCGCCGAATTTGTGGAAACTGCCATGATGCGGGCTCAATTGCCATCTATCTCTTCCACCGAACCTGCCGATCATGCTAGGAGCGATGCGATTATGGAGCGCGCCCTGGCGATTGACGGCGAGGTGCGCAGGCTGGTGCATGGGCTTTTCGCCCAAAGCCGCAGGCGGGCGTAAGGTAACGGGGAGTTTTTCACCTAAGTGTTAGGTTTTATCGCAGGCATCATACCGTTTCTGATCATCATTTCGGTGATCGTGAGCTTCCATGAGTGGGGGCATTTTGCGGTTGCGCGTCTGTTTCGTACCCGGATCGAGCGCTTTTCGGTCGGTATGGGCAAGGTTTTGCTGCGCCACAAGGATAAGTCGGGCGTGGAATGGTGCTTAAGCGCCCTGCCGGTGGGCGGCTATGTCAAGTTCGCCGGTGATGATAATCTGACATCGATGAGCCCCAGCGCCGAAGACCTGGACGCGGCGCGTGAGGCGATCACGGCGCGCGAAGGCGCGACGGCGGTCGGCGATTATTTCCATTTCAAGCCCTTGTGGCAGCGTTTTCTGATCATTCTGGCCGGGCCTGCTGCTAATTTTGTGCTGGCCATCGCCATCTTCACCGTGATCAATCTGGTGGTCGGCGATACGCGCGTGCCCGCCACGGTGACGCGCATTGAACCGGGCAGTGCGGCGGCCACCGCCGGGTTTCAGGTGGGCGACACGATCCTGCGTATCGATGGTCACGGCGTTGACGACAATGAAGACGCGCGGATGCTGATCATGCTGCGCGCCGATACGCCGGTTAAGATCGTGATCGACCGGAACCATCAGGACGTGACGCTGACGGCCACGCCGCGCCGCGTGGTGCTCGACCCCACAGGGCGCGACGCCACCTCGACGGGTGGTCAGCTTGGCGTCGAACTGAGCGGGCCGCCGGTCAGTGTACGCCTTGGGCCCGTGAAGGCTTTCGAACTGGGTGTGCGTCGCACCTGGGAGATTGTTGATACCAATCTGACCTATATCAGCCGGATTTTTACCGGTAAGGAAAACGGCAACCAGATTGGTGGCCTGATCGGCATGACCAAGGTGGCGGGTGACGCTACGGTCGATCTGGCCGAGGCGCAGGCCCCTGTATATGTCAAGCTGATCAATGGCGCCCTGGTGGCCGCCCAGATGACAGCCCTGATCTCGGTAGCCATCGGTTTTGTCAATCTTTTGCCGATCCCGCCGCTGGATGGCGGCCATCTGGCGCTGTATCTCTATCAAGGCCTGACGCGGCGCACGGTTTCGGCGGGGTTTCAAAACGCGGTCTTCCGGATTGCCATTGTGCTGGTTATAGGCTTAATGTTGTTCGCGGCATGGAACGATCTTAACCATATCGGACTCGCCAGGTTCTTCGGGGGGTTGTTTTCGTGAACCCTGATTTTTTCATGAGGCTTGGCTTTTTCATGAGTCATGTCAGGCCCCCTTCGGATAAACCAAACCCAGGGCTTTTTCCGGTCGCCTGCGCTATGTTGCGCGGGCGGGCGGCGAAGCCCGTTACAAAGGTAGTGCATTAATGTCAGGCCAGACCCTGCCAGCTTCTTACGCAGACGCCGACCCGACCGCCCGCAAGGGGATTTCGCGCCAGAGAATGTCTGGTATGACCCGTGCGTTGACGCTCGGTGTCAGCCTGATGGCGCTCGCCCATGTGGGCTTCGCTCAGGCGCGCACGGCCTTGCAGGACGAAGCGCCTGCGGCCGCTAAGGATGCCAGTCAGGCACCGCAAGGTCAGGCACCGCAAGATCAGGCACCGCAAGATCAGGCACCCGCACAGGCTGCGGCTGCGCCGAACAGCGGGCAGGCTTCTGCACCGCCAGCGGCACCCAATCCCACGGCGCAGATCAGTCGCATCGTGGTCAGCGGCAATGAACGTATCGATTCGCAGACCATCATTTCCTATCTGCCGTTCCAGGTAGGGGCCACAGTCGATTCCGAAATGATCGATCTGGGCGTGAAAACCCTTTACAATACCGACCTCTTCTCTGACGTGCAGATTGCCATGAACGGCAACGAGATGGTGGTCACCGTCGTCGAAAGCCCGATTATCAATCAGGTGGTCTTCGAGGGTAATCACGCCATGACCAAGGACAAGCTGCGCGATGAGGTGCAGATTCGTCCGCGCGGCGTCTTTACCAAGGCCAAGGTGCAGGCCGATGTGCAGCGCATTATCGAACTGTACCGCAAGTCGGGCCGTATCGCCGCCACGGTGACGCCGAAAATCGTCGAACTGCCGCAAAAGCGCGTCGATCTGATTTTTGAAATCAACGAAGGGCCGAAAACCGGCGTGTCGAGCGTCAATTTCATCGGCAATCACGCCTTTTCCGACAGCGATCTCAGAAGCGTCGTGGTGACGCGCAAGACCTTGTGGTGGAAATTCTTCGCCTCGCAGGACAATTACGATCCTGACCGGATGGATTATGACCGCGAGCAGTTGCGCAAATTCTACACCAATCGCGGCTATTACGATTTCCGCGTGATTTCGGCTGTGGCCGAACTGACACCGGATCGCAAGAGCTTTGCCATCTCCTATACGCTCGACGAGGGGCAGAAATATAATTTCGGTCGTATCACCATCAAGACCGACAATGACAAGCTGAAGGCAGAAAACCTGCAACGCGCCATTTCGATCAAGCCAGGCCAGCTCTATGAAGCCGACCGGGTGGATAAGGCCGTTGACGCCCTGACCTTTGCGGCGGGATCGAACGGCTACGCCTTTGTCGATATTCGCCCTGATGAAGAAGCCGATCCGAACACGAGAACGGTGAACCTGACCTTCAATGTGCATGAAGGCGCGCGTGTCTATATCGACAAGATCAACATTACCGGCAATACCCAGACGCTCGACCGCGTCATCCGCCGCCAGTTGCTGGTTTCAGAAGGCGACGCCTACAACAAGGCGCTGCTCGAACGCTCGAAAATGTATGTCAATGGTCTTGGCTTCTTCAAGGATGTGAAGATCGACGAGCAGCCGTCGAAAGAGCCGGGCAAGACCAATATTCAGGTGGCCGTGACGGAACAGCCGACCGGCGAACTGAGCTTCGGGGCGGGTTTCTCCTCTTACGAGCATTTCATTCTCGACATCGGCATTTCGCAATCGAACTTTCGTGGCACCGGCCAGGAATTGCGCGCCCGCATCCAGACAGGTTCGATCCAGAAGGATATCGACTTCTCCTTCACCGAGCCGCACTTCCTGGGCCGTGATGTGCAGGCCGGTTTTGACCTGTTTGAAAGTTCGTACAACTATACGGGCGTCGATTACTCGACCGACTCACGCGGCGGCGATGTACGTCTGGGCTATAATCTCAACGGTTATTCCGTCCTGCGCCTGCGCTATAATCTGCGCAAGGACAATATTACCTATACCAACTCCGCCAGTTGTAACGGCCTGTTGTACAATTGCGGATCGGGCATCACCTCGTCGGTCGGCTATACGCTCGGTTTTGACCTGCGCAACGACTTCATCCGGCCGACGCGCGGCTGGAACGCCTTCCTGCGTCAGGATTTTGCAGGCCTGGGCGGCGATGTCAAATATGTTGATACCGAACTCGAAGCCCATTGGTATCACGGTTTCGCCACCGACATGGTTCTGTCCGTTTCCGGCACGGCGGGCACCAAGACGCCGTGGGGTGGTGACGCCATCCGTATCAATGACCGCTTCTTCAAGGGCGGCGATACGATGCGCGGCTTCCAATATGCCGGCATGGGCCCGCGCGACCTGTCCACCGGTTATGCGCTGGGCGGCCAGACCTACGCCATCGGCTCGGTCGAACTGGGCATCCCCAACCATCTGCCCGATCAGTATGGCCTGAAAACCGCCGTCTTCGTCGATGTCGGTACGCTGGGCGGTCTGGACAAACGTCTCAAGATCAATACAACTCCGGGTCAGAGCACTTCGGGCGAACCGCTGACAACGATCGCCGATGATATGAATTTGCGCGCCTCGGCGGGCATCACGATTCGCTGGAAATCACCGATGGGGCCGGTTCAGTTCGACCTCAGCCAGGTTCTGGCCAAGGATAAATACGACAAGGTCGAAACCTTCCGCTTCTCACAATCCACCCAGTTCTAAACCCATTCTGATCATCCACCGATCATCAGCTCACAATAAAATCGCTACAAACGGATAAGAAACACCATGAAAAAAACGACCCTCATCTTCTCGCTCAGCGCCCTGTTCCTGGCCGGTGTTTCCGGTCAGGCCCTGGCCCAGGCAGCGGCAGCGCCCGCCGCTGCCCCTACGCCGCCTGCACCGCCCACCTTCGGCGCGGCTATTCCCGGCCAGTGCGTGCTTGACGAACAAACGGCCATGACCGATTCGGCCATGGGCAAGGCGGCGGCTCAGCGCCTCGTGCAACTGAAGGCCGTGGTGGACAGCGAACTGTCCACGCAAGGCAAGTCGCTCGATGACGAACGCCAGGCCCTGGTCACCCAGCAAAAAACCGCCACGACCCCGGCGCTAAAAACCGCTCTGGAAACCAAGGCCCAGGCCTGGGAACAAAAGCGCGAAGCCTTCCAGGAGAAGGTCGATCAGCGTAACAAGGAAATGCAGTACACCCAGCAGGAGGTGATGTCGGCCATCTTCCAGAAGATGATCCCGCAAATCAACGCCGTGGTGACGCAAAAGGGCTGCGCTACGGTTATCTCGGCGGACAGCCTGTTGCATTATGACATGACTACGAATACCAATGGCCAACCGACTCAGACGTCGTTCCTCTATGCCAACCCGTCCATGAACATCACCAGCGATGTTGTGGCCAAGCTGGACGCGACGAAAGAGCTTCTGCCGCAGTTCGACCGCGTCAGCCTGGATCAACCGGCTCAGGGGGCCGCGCCGGCGCAAAAGTAAGAGTTAAACCCATTCATGCCTGATCCACGCTTTTTTGAAACAGGTCTCAAACTCGACCTCGATCAGGTAACAGAACTGACAGATTGTCGGTTTGTAGAATCGGGCCATCTGGCATTGAACGCGAAGGGGAGCGGCTTCATCGAAGCCTGCGCCCCTTTGTCGTTTTCCGGCGATGCGGCGCTGGGCCTTGGCCGCGCGGCTTATTTCAGTGACCGACGCTATCTGTCGGCCCTGCATCGTACGGCCGCCGAATATGTGTTTGTGCCGCCTGATTTTGCCGATCATGTGCCCGAAGGCCGGATTGCCCTGATCTGCGATCATCCGCAGGCGGCTTGGGCGCGCGTGGCGACGCAGCTTTACCGCACACGCACGCATGAAGGCCCGCAGGCCATCCATCCGTCGGCGCGCTGTGAGGCGGGTGTGGAACTGGGGGTTGGGGTAGTGTTGGGGCAGGGCGTCGAAATCGGCGCAGGCACGCGCATCGAAGCCTATGCGGTGATCGGGCCGGGTTGCCGGATCGGTCGTGGCGGTCGTATCGGTGCGCACGCCACCGTGTTTTGCGCCCTGATCGGCGACCGGGTGCAACTGGCTTCGGGCGCGCATATCGGCGAATCGGGCTTTGGTGTCAGCGGCGATGCGCGCGGTCTGGTCGATGTGCCACAGCTTGGCCGGGTTATTGTACAGGATGACGTGTCGATCGGGGCGGGCAGTTGCGTGGATCGCGGTGCCTTCGACGATACGATCATCGGTGAGGCCAGCAAGATCGATAATATGGTGCAGATCGCCCATAATGTGCGTCTGGGCCGTCATTGCGTGGTAGCGGCGCATTCTGGCCTGTCGGGGTCGGTCACGGTGGGAGATGGGGCGATGTTCGGCGGTCGGGCTGGCATTATCGACCATATCGACATCGGCGCGGGTGCCAAGGTGGCGGCGGGGGCGTCGGTCTTCAAAGACGTGCCGGCAGGCACGATGGTTTCGGGATTCCCTGCCAAACCCTCGCGGCAGTTTCTGCGCGAGGTGATATGGCTCGAAAAAAATGCGATCAAGGATAAAGGATAAGAGTTTTCATGAAGAATTTGACTGACGAGGCCGAAATGCCTGCCGGGACGGCAATGGCCGCGAGCGCCGACGCGGTTGCCGTCGCGCCGGTGTCGGTGGACTATGCCGAAATCCTGCGGCGCATTCCGCATCGTTATCCGTTCCTGCTGGTCGATCGCGGTGAAAACTGGGTCAAGAACAAGTCGATGACCGGCATCAAGAATGTGACGTTCAACGAGCCCTTCTTCGCCGGACACTTCCCGGAAAATCCGGTCATGCCCGGCGTTTTGCTGATCGAGGCCCTGGGCCAGACCGGCGCGGTTCTGATGTCGAAATCTTTGGACGTCGAAGTTGAAGGCAAGACCATCTTCTTTATGTCGGTGGATGGTGTACGCTTCCGCAGTCCGGTGCGTCCGGGCGATGTGGTGCGTATGCCGGTTGAGGTGGTGCGTCATCGCGGCGATGTGTTCAAATTTCGCGGCGAAGCCTATGTCGGCGACCGGATCGTCTGCGAGGCCGAATTCGCGGCTATGGTGGTTGAGAGCCCTAAATGACCGTAACGATACACCCGACGGCGATTATTCATGACGGCGCGCAACTGGGCACGGGTGTGAATATCGGGCCCTATTGCATCGTGGGTGAGCACGTCACGCTGAAAGACGGCGTGACGTTGAAATCGCATGTCGTGGTCGATGGCATTACTGAACTGGGCGCCGACACGGTGGTGCATCCGTTTACCTGCCTGGGTGGGCCGCCGCAGCATCTGGCGCACAAGGGCGAGCCGACGCGGCTGGTGGTGGGCGAGCGCAATCTGATCCGTGAGCATGTGATCATGCACACCGGTACGGAAAAAGGCGGCGGCATAACGAGGGTCGGCCACGATTGCATGTTCATGGCCGGGTCGGGCGTGGCGCATGACTGCATCCTCGGCAATAATGTCATCATGGCCAATGTCGCCTCGATCGGCGGCCATGTGCAGGTGGGCGATTTTGTGTTTCTCGGCGGCAGTTGCGCCGTGCATCAGTTTGCGCGTCTCGGTCGTTACAGCTTTATCGGCGGCGGGGCCATCGTTACCAAGGATGTGATCCCCTATGGTTCGGTATGGGGCAATCATGCGCGGCTGGAGGGGCTCAATCTGGTCGGGCTGAAGCGGCGCGGCTTTTCGCGTGAGCTGATCCTGGCCTTGCGTACGGCTTACCGCATGATGTTCGCCGAAGAAGGCACGTTTCAGGAACGGCTGGATGATGTGCTGGAGAATTTTTCCGACATCGATCAGGTGGTCGAGATCGTGCGCTTTATCCGTGAGGATTCGTCGCGGCCGATCTGCCTGCCTTCAGATTAAAGATATCGGAATCCCCGCATGACAAGCGCCACCAAACTGGCCCTGATTTCCGGCGGCGGTGCTCTGCCGATGGAGGTGGCGGCGCATCTGCGCGCTACCGGCAGGCCCTATACGGTGATCCGCATTGCCGGTCTTTCCGATGCGGCGCTGGATGATCATCCTGGCCACACACTGGGCCTTGGCGAATTTGCCCGTCTGTTTGAAATCTTGCAAAGCGAGCAGGCGCACAGCGTCACCATGTGCGGCTATGTGCAGCGGCCCGATTTCAACCGCCTGGAGCGCGATCATGGCGGGGCGCGTGTTTTGCCGGGCATTCAGTCGGCAGGGCGGGGCGGCGACGATTCGCTGCTGCGTCAGGTGGCGAGCGTCATTGCGGCGCAGGGTTATCAGATCGAGGGGGCGCATGAGGCCAATCCCGATCTGTTGATCGGGGCGGGGCTGCAAACCGGGCCGGAATTGTCGCCGGACGCGATGGAGGACGCGCTGGAGGCTTTACGCATCGCCGCCGCCATCGGCCAGCTCGATATTGGTCAGGCGGTCGTGGTGGCCGGACGGATCACCCTGGCCGTCGAGGCGCAGGAGGGCACGCAAAGCCTGCTGCAACGGGTGGCGGGACTGCCTGCGACCCTGCGTGGCACGCCGGACAACCGCAAGGGTGTGCTGGCCAAGTTGGCCAAGCCGATTCAGGATCTGCGTCTCGACATGCCGACCATTGGCGTGGCCACGGTTGATGATGTGGCCGCCGCCGGTCTGTGCGGTATCGTGGCGCGCGCCCATCACCTGCTGATCGTCGATAAGCGGGCGGTTTTCGCCCGCGCCGCCGAAAAGGGCATTTTCATTCATGGTTATGAAGACCTCTAAATCCATCAAGGTGATGCTGGTGGCCGCCGAGGCTTCGGGCGACAGGCTGGCCGCTGGTCTGATGACGCAGTTGCGCGCTCAGGCCCCGCAGATCGACTGGCGCTTTGTCGGTGTCGGCGGGGCGCGCATGGCCGAGCAGGGGGTGATCAGCCCGTTCGATATTGCCGAACTGTCGATTTTCGGCTTGCTGGAAGGGCTGAAAGCCTATGGCCGGGTGATGCGCCGGGTGCGCGATACCGCCATCTTCGCCGAAATCGCAAAGCCGGACATGGTGGTGCTGGTCGATTCGTGGGGCTTTACCCTGCGCGTAGCCCACGCCATCCGTAAAATCATGCCTGATGTGCCTCTGATCAAATATGTCGGCCCGCAGGTCTGGGCGATGCGACCGGGCAGGGCGAAGACGCTGGCGCAGGCCGTTGATCTGCTGCTGGCCCTGCATCCGATGGACGCCCCCTATTTCGAGCGCGAGGGCCTTAAAACCGTGGTGGTCGGCAATCCGGCGCTCAATGCCGATGTATCGCACGGCGATCCGGTGGCTTTGCGCGAAAAGCTGGGCCTGACGGCGGACGACCAGATGCTGCTGGTTCTGCCCGGTAGCCGGCCTTCGGAGATCAAACGGCTGATGCCGGTTTTCCGCGAAGTCATGCTGCGCCTGGGCCGCGAGCGCCCCGGCCTGACAATGGTATTGCCGGTGGCCGAAACCGTGCGCGAGGCGGTGGTGGCGGCCACGGCTGATTTGCCGTTGCGGCTGATGCTGATCGAGGACGAGGCGGAAAAATACGCTGCCATGCAGGCCGCCGACCTGGCTCTGGCCTGTTCGGGCACGGTTTCGACCGAACTGGCTCTGGCCGGTTGCCCGATGGTGATCGCTTACAAGGTGGAGCCGCTGACCCACTGGATCATCCGCCATTTCGCCACGCTGAAATACGCCACCCTGTTCAACATCATGGCCGACCGTGAGATCGCGCCGGAATTTATCCAGCACGATTGCACGGCGGATAAGCTGCTGCGTGCGGTCAGTTTGAGGCTGGACGACAAGGCTTTGCGCGACGAACAGGTGTCAGCGCAAGATGCCGCGCTCGATCTGATGGGGCGCGGCCAGAAGCCGCCCGCCGAAAAGGCGGCGCGGGCGGTACTGGATTTTTTGAAGATTTAGATTTTTTTGCCACGAGACGAAATTCGGTGAAGTCAAAAAGTTATTCACCACGGATAGGCATGGATGGCCGCAAGCGGCTACACGGATAAGAACAGATTCATCTTCCCTTATCCGTGCAGATGGCCGCAGGCCATCATCCGTGTCTATCCGTGGTCATTCTTCTATCTTCGGCTTGGCTACCTCTTCTTAAACGTCTTGCGCTGGGCTTCGACCGCGGCCTTCAGTTCGTCCATCTTGGCGCCGTCAATGGCCTGATCACCAACCACGAAGGTGGGGGTGCCCGACACATTGAGATCAGCGCCCAGCGTCATCACCTTGTCGATATGATCCTGAATGGGCTTGGACATGGCCAGTTGGCGGGTCTTGACGGGGTCGAGGCCGAGTTTTTGCAACAGCGCATTCATGGCCGCTTCGCTGTCGATTTTCGAGGTCATCAGGGCGTAGTGCGCCTCGGCATATTTGCCTTCCTGTGCGGCGGCCAGGGCGAAGGAAGCCAGCGGGCGCGAATTCTGGTTGATGACCGGATATTCCTTGACGATGATCGCCACATCGGGATTTTTCGCCAGATAATCCTTCAGCACCGGCGTGGCGGCGCGGCAATAGCCGCAGTTATAATCGAGAAATTCCACGATCTTGATCGGTGCCTTCGGGTCGCCCAGCACAGGATCGCTGGCGTCGTTGAACAGCGAATCGTGGTGGGTTTTCACCCCCTCGGCCAGCGCCTTGGAGGCCGCCGCCTGACGTTGATTATTGAGCGCGTCGGAGGCGTCCTGCAAGATGACGGGCTGGGCCATCAGGCCGTCGCGCACCATCCATGTCCGCACCGGCGGGGCCACATAGGGGGCGGCGGCCAGCACCACGGCGAAGACCGCCAGACCAGTGGTGATATTGGCCTGGCTGAACGCACGGCGCAGACGCGACTGTGGTTTGGGGTGCGGCTGGGCGGTGGTGGGGGTGTCGGGCTGGGTCAAGGGGGACTTTCGTTATGGCGGATTAGTTGGATCTATGGCGTTCGGTGACGCCCTCGACCGGCGGGATGCCCAGTTCGGAAGAGGTGGCCATGACAATATCACGGGCGCGGCGGAATTCGGGCGTTTGCGGCCCAAAATATTTCTGTGACCAGACGGCGGAGGTGCGCGCCGCATTGTAATCGCCCTGATAGAATTGCGACTCGGCGGTGGCCAGCCGTGCCTGTCCGGGCTGGTTCAGCGCATCATAGGCCTGGGCGAGCTGGGCCCAGGTGAAGCTATCATCGTCTTCGTACTTGATCGATTCCTGCAAATGGCTGACCGCTTCGTTGAGATCATCCTTGTCGCCAATGGCGATCAGGGTCTGGCCGAGATTGAGCTGCAATAAGGGCGCCTCAGGCATCAGCGCGACTGATTTTTCGTGGGCGGGCTTGGCCAGTTTCGGGCGGCCGGTTTCAAAATAGATCTGGCCCTTTAGTTCCCACAGATAAGGATTTTGCGGATTTTCGGCGATCAGGCCGTCGAGGTCGCTTAAGGCCTTGTCCCAATTGCCTTCCTTATAGGTGGCGATGACGCGGGCATAGCGGGCGGCGAAGCTGGTATCGGTTTCGGGATAAAGCTGGAAGGTCTTGAGCGGATCATCGAGAAAGCCTGCCAGCTTGGCCTTGACGATGGCGAACTGCGCCACCACGGCGGGATCGTCGGGCGTATTATAGTGCGGCTGTTTGGCGGCGAAGCTTTGCAGGGCCTGAATCCGTTCGCGCGTCAGAGGGTGGGTGCGGAAAAATTGGTAGCGTTCGGCCTGACTGAAGGTTTCGGCATTGCGGAATTTGTAGAAGAAATCGACCAGTCCCTTGGCCGACATACCGGCGCGTTCCAGCGCCTTGACACCGGCCACATCGGCTGCCGATTCCTCGGTCTGCATATAGTGCAGCGCGCCCAGCGTGCCGAAAGTGCCCGATGAGGCGGCCAGTCCCATGCCGGCTTCAGGCGAACCGGCCAGGGCGGCGATGACGCCTAAGCCCAGCGAAATGGCCATCGGGGCGCGGGCGGCGTGTTCGATCTCATCGGTGCGCATCATGTGGCCGCCGCTCAAATGGCCGGTTTCGTGGGCGATGACGCCGAACAACTGATCGGGCGTGTCGGCCGCCATGATCAGGCCGGTATTGAGACCGATGACAAGGCGGAAGGTGGAAAAGGCGTTGAGGTCGCTGGAGGCGATGATCAGATAATGGACATTATCGGGATCAAGCCCGGCACCGATCAGGATCGGGCGTGTCTGGGTTTTCAGGAAGGTTTCGATCTCGGTGTCGCGGATGACATTCTGCGAGTCGGGGTCGATGTCCTGCGCGGCGGCCAATGTGGGCGCAGCGCTCAAAACCACGCACAGCAGCAGCCAGACGGCCTTGCGCGCCAGACGCGGGAAACGAACCAGACAGGCTTGAAATATCTGCATTACGAAGACCTTACAGCGATCCAAGGGGGCAGGGAACCCTCAGAGCCGTCTTTAAGCGGCAAGCGTGACCAATCTATGGCCGATCTGTTTAACCGTGCCGTCTGTGCCGTGCGACTAAGAAAAAACGGCCAGACCGCCGGGGTCTGGCCGTTTGACATTTTAGAGCGGTCTGCATTCTGATTGAATCGGTCAAAGGCATGCAACCCGCTCTACATATTACGTTTTTCCGCATCTCGCATTCAATTTGTAAGTCAAATTAAACGCTCGTTGCTCTAGCGACGCCACCAGCCGCGTTTGGGCTTTTCGGGCGGTGTGGAAATTTCCGCCGGATCGGGCTCCGCGGGAGCCGCTTCGGCAGCGGCGGGTTCCAGCACCCTTGTCGGTTCGGCTTCGGGCGCGGGGACAGGCTGCGGGGCCGAGGCGACGACAGGCGGCGTTTCGATAGTGATCGCTGCGGGCGCCTCGGCCTCCGCTTCGACGACCTTCTTGCGGCTGCGTGTACGGCGGGCGGGCTTGGCCGGAGTTTCCGTTTCCGCAGGGGCTTCGGCAGGGGCGACCTCGGCTTGCGCCGGTTCCGTCACGACGACTTCGCTTACCGTTTCAGTGGCTGTGACGTCCGCATCGCCGGTTGATTTGCGACGGCGTGACGGGCGCGGACGCTTGGGCGCGGGCTGATCACGTAGATCGGCGGGCACCAGCGATTCGGGTTGGGTGGTGACAGCGCCGAGTACGGGCTCGGCAACGGCGGCTGGATTGACAGCGGGCTGCTCCCTGCGCGGCGGTGCGCCGGACGCATCCACGCGCTTTTGCGGCTCATCGAACGGATCGATCCAGACATAGGGCGCTTCCAGCGAGGGCGTACGGGCGCGCACCCAGCTATAGGTTTCGCGCGGGCGGTTTTCCATGCCAGCGCGGCGACCGCCACGGCGGCCCCGGCGACGGCGGCCCTTACGGAAGCCGTCTTCGCCCTCGTCGCCGTCAGATTCGCCTTCGCTCTCGCCTTCATCCTCTGAGGTCTGGGCCACGCGCTCTTCGCTGTCGTCGCGGTCGCGTCCGCCACGACGGCGGCGACGGCGGCGTCCGCCACGGCCACCGGCATCGCGGTCCTCAGCCGTTTCACTGCGGCTTTCGACGCGACTTTCGATTCTGGCCGAAGCCTCATCATCGTCGTTGTCCTCGGCTTCGATACCGGCCTCGTCATCGGCGTCTTCCTCGATGTCGGGCGTGGTGTCGAAGGCGATCGGTTCGGGGCGGACGGGCGGCACGAAATCAACTTCGTCGGCGTGAACCGTGCGCGTGATCTGCATGTCGGTATGGCCGAGGTCGTTATCGATCTCGACATTGACCTTCAGGCCCCATTCGAGGCGCAGGCGCGCCAGATGGATCTGTTTTTCGTTGAGGATATAGAGAGCCACCTGCATGGGCAGTTTGATGGTGATGGCGCCGGCACCATTCTGCATGGCTTCCATATCGATGGCGCGCATGGCCGACAGGGCGGCGGAATCGACCGAGCGGATACGGCCCTGACCTTCGCAGTGCGGGCAGATGATGGTGGTGCCTTCCAGGAAGCCGGTGCGGCGGCGCTGGCGGCTGATTTCCATCAGGCCGAAGCCGGAAATCTTGCCCATCTGGATGCGGGCGCGGTCGGCGGCCAGCGAGTCTTTTAGCTTCTTTTCGACGGCGCGGTTATTCTTGGCCTCATCCATGTCGATGAAGTCGATGACCACCAGTCCGGCCAGGTCGCGCAGGCGCATCTGGCGCGCGGCCTCTTCGGCAGCTTCCATATTGGTCTTGAGCGCCGTGGCCTCGATATTGCGCTCTTTGGTCGATTTGCCGGAATTGACATCGATAGCCACCAGGGCCTCGGTCTGGTTGATGACCAGATAGCCGCCCGATTTCAGCGCCACGACCGGGGAATAGATTTTCGAGATCATATCCTCGACGCCATAGCGCGCAAACAGGGGCGCATTGGCCTTGTAGAGCTGGATCTTCTTGGCCTGGGACGGCATGATCATGCGCATGAAGTCCTTGGCCGAGCGATAACCGTCCTCGCCCTCGACCAGAACCCCGTCGAAATCCTTGTCGAACAGGTCGCGGATGGCGCGCTTGACCAGATCCTCTTCTTCGTAAATCAGCGCGGGCGCGTTCGATTGCAGCGTATTGGCGCGAATGGTTTCCCAGACGCGCAGCAGATAATCATAGTCGCGCTTGATCTCGATCTTGGTGCGCTTGGCGCCCGCCGTGCGCACGATCAGCCCCATGCCGTGCGGCACATCGAGGCTCTGCACCATGGTTTTGAGGCGCTTGCGGTCAGGCGCATTGGTGATCTTGCGCGAAATGCCGCCGCCGCGCGCCGTATTGGGCATCAAAACGCAATAACGGCCGGCCAGCGACAGATAGGTGGTGAGCGCCGCGCCCTTATTGCCGCGCTCTTCCTTGACCACCTGAATGAGCAGTATCTGGCGGCGCTTGATGACTTCCTGAATCTTGTAGCGGCGGATCAGATGCTGGCGCAGGCGGCGCTCTTCATCGGGCAGGTCGTCGCCATCCTCATCGTGATGGTCGTCGTCCTCGCCGTCTTCATCGGCATGGACTTCGCCACGGCTGTCGCTCTTGTTGTGCGCCTGAGCCAGTTCGGCCATCAGCTTTTCGCGGTCGGCCACCGGAATCTGGTAATAGTCAGGGTGGATTTCGTTGAAGGCCAGGAAGCCATGACGATTGCCGCCATATTCGACGAAGGCGGCTTGCAGGCTGGGCTCGACGCGGGTGACCTTGGCGAGATAGATATTGCCGCGCAACTGCTTGCGGGCGTGGCTTTCGAAATCAAATTCCTCGACGCGGGATCCGTTCATCACGACGACACGGGTCTCTTCCGTGTGCGTCGCGTCTATCAACATGGTTTTGGGCATTAAAGACGTCTCCGAAGCGCTCGAACGCGGACAGCCGCGCCGGAAAAACTCCGGCGGCGGTGAGGGCGGGGCGCTGATATGTGATGTTCAAGCGCGCGCGCATGACGACGTCATGCTCAATCGTGGTTCCGTTTTGGAAAGACTCACGGGATTGGAGGGCGCGGCCCATGCGGTGTTGGTCCAAACTCTGGTATGCGCGGCAAAAGCGCGCAAGGTCAAAAAAGGGCGTAGCTGCGATCCGGGGAGAAGAATACCTGCGACAGGCTGGCGAGAACACGCCAGACCGGATCGACAAGCGAGATAATACCTCGGCGGCGCGGCCACAAGGGTGTGAGGTTCGGCGTCCGGCGATAAATCCGCGCCCGAAGCGCCGAATTGGCCGTAACGCCTTTCCGGCGACACCCATAAGAAAGCATGTCGGCAAAACACCGGATGCGTCAACCTATTTCTTCGCCTGTGGCGTGCGCAAACGCCGTACATCGTTGTTTTTGGCTCCGTTGGCGGGGGCAGCCGCCGGGTGGGCGGCGAATAGCCAGAATTTGGCCCGCCGGTCAGGCAATCTTAACCTGTTGGCAACCATAAGGCTTAAGAGAAGAAAAACCCTGTCACTTAACGCTATTTCGACACCTTTCAGGCAGAGTGACAACATGGCCGCGAACAGGCCCTGATAGACCAGCCGACATAGAATCATGTGGTGTGTGGAGTAAAAATGAAACGACGGTTTGCCACCTTCGTCCGCTTGAAGACTGTTATCTGCGCCCTGGCGCTGAGCGGCCTTGCCGTGTCTCAGTTCACCCTGGTGCCCGCCGCTGTGGCCGAGGCCACGACTGGCGGCGATGTGGTGCGCGTGCGCCTCGGCGGCGATAAAAATCAGACGCGGATCGTGGTCGAACTCGATAAAAGCGTCAACGGACATGTGGTGACGCGCGCCGATGATGGCGACCGTCAGGTGATTGCCCTGCCGGATGTCGATCTCGACCGCAGCCTGGAAGGCAAGGGGCAGGGCCTCATCACCGACTGGAAGATCGAGAAGGTGGCGGGCAGTACGCGCCTGCACCTCGATTTTTCGGACAAGGCGCGCATCTATCGCCGTTTCCTGCTGCCGCCCGCCGATGGTATCAGCGTCTATCGCTACGTCGTCGATATTGTGCCGCAGGGGGCCACACCCCAGGCCGCCGCCGTCGCGCCCTTGCCGGTGGTGACGCGCACAGTGGCTCAGGCCCTGACGCCCAATCCTGAAAACCACAAGAAGGTGATCGTGATCGATGCCGGCCACGGCGGCAAGGATCCCGGCGCGCATGGCAAGTTCAGTCTGGAAAAGGACATCAATCTGGCCTCGGCCAAGACCTTGCGCGACATTCTGGAAAAAACCGGCCGTTACAAGGTGATCATGACGCGCGACACCGATTCCTTCGTCGATCTGCCGGGGCGGGTGCGTATCGCCCGCAGCGCCAATGCCGACCTGTTCATTTCGCTCCATTCCGATTCGGGCGGTGATGGCTCGGTTTCGGGGGCCTCGATCTATACCCTGTCCGATTCCGGTACCGAACGCGCCGCCAAAAAGGCGATGGTCAAGGGCGACTGGTCTTTGTCGGATGTCACCTCATCCGACCGCATGGTTGACCGCATCCTGATCGACCTTACGCAACGCGCCACCAAGAACCGTTCGGCCACCTTCGCCCAACTCGTCATGGATCATATCGAAGCCTCGACGCCGCTTTTGAAGGCTAATCTGCGTCAGGCCGGTTTCGTGGTTCTGCTGGCCCCCGACGTGCCCGCCGTGTTGCTCGAAATGGGCTATGTCAATAATGATCACGACGAGGCTATGCTCAACAATCCTGCCCACCGCACCAAGATGATGGGCGAGGTGGCTCAGGCCATCGATCAGTATTTCGATAATAATGTGCGCTACGCCTCATTCGCCGGTCTGAATTAAAAGAAGGCTTTTCATGCCGAAAGCGATCAGCAGGCTCCGCATCCGCGGGGCCTTTTTCGTGTCCGATTTAATTTTGCCAAATCTCTTTGCCGGAGAGCGGGGGTTTGGTAAGTGTGAAGATCGATCAGGGCGCGGAGAGGCGAATCTCCGCCTTCGATAAGGTGTGGAGGTCTTTTGCAGAAATCGTCGGAGCGTTGGTTCAGCATGGCGGGCGTGATCGCCATGACCTGTGTGGCGCTGGCCGGTTTTGCCGTGGCCATCTATGCCGCCTGGCTTTTCCACGACCTGCCCGATGGTTCGGAACTGGCCGACTTCCACCCGGTCACTTCGGCGCGCGTCTTCGCCTGGGACGGCACCCTGATTGGTCAATATGGTCAGGAAAGGCGCATCTATGTGCCTTACAACCATATTCCGCCCCTGCAACGCGAAGCCTTCATGGCCGCCGAGGATCGCAGCTTCTTCCAGCATAATGGCGTCGATGTCAGCGGTTTGTCGCGCGCCATGCTGAAAAACGTCTTTAACCTGCTGCGCGGGAGGCGTTTCGAGGGCGGCTCCACCATCACCCAGCAGGTGGCCAAGAATCTGCTGCTCAATAATGAGCGCACACTGGGCCGCAAGCTGAAGGAAGCGATTCTGGCCCGCCGCTTAGAGAAAAACCTCAGCAAGGAACAGATTCTCGAACTGTACCTCAATGATATTTACCTCGGTTACCGCTCGTATGGCGTGGGGGCGGCGGCCTATAATTATTTCGGCAAGTCGCTCGATCAGCTCTCTTTAAGCGAAATGGCTTTTCTGGGGGCTCTGCCCAAGGGGCCGGAAAACTACAAACCCTCAACGCACATGGCGGCGGCCGTCGCCCGGCGCAACTGGGTGTTGGGCGAAATGGCCAAGGATGGCTGGGTCAGCCAGGCCGAGGCCCATGCCGCCATGAAGGATCCGCTGGTCATTCAGGCCAAGCCCTTGCGCGCCAAATATCAGGACGCCGACTATTTCGTCTCCGAGGTTGAACTGCGCTCCAAGCGCCTGTTCAACGACGCCATCTATACCGATGGTTATTATATCAAGACCACGCTTGATCCGAAGCTGCAAACCATGGCGCGCGCCGCCATGATGAACGGGCTGGAAGCCTATGATCGCCGCCACGGCTGGCGCGGCGCCTGGGGCAATATCGCCGTCAGCGATCACTGGGCTGCCGATGCGCAGGCCGTCGAAGATCAGTTGCCCCCCAGTCGTGTGGCACCTTCGGAACGCCCGGACTGGCAGATCGGCCAGATCGTCAAGGCTTCGACCGGCAGCGTGCGCGCGATAGATGGCGGCGAGGGCACGATCAAGGCCGATGACCTGGCTTGGGCGAAGGCGACGCGCGGGCTGAAAACCGGCGATCTCGTCTATGTGTCGAAGGTATCCGACGGGGTGTACAGCCTGCATCAGGTGCCGGCGGTCAATGGCGCTCTGGTGGCCATCGATCCCTATTCCGGGCGGATCATCGCCATGGTTGGCGGCTATTCCTATTCTCTGTCGAAGTTCAACCGCGCCACTCAGGCCTCGCGCCAGCCCGGTTCGGCGATCAAGCCCTTCGTCTATGCGGTGGCGCTGGAAAATGATTTCACACCGGCTTCCATCGTCGATGACTCGCCGGTGTCGATGATGGGCGGCGACGGCAAGCTGTGGACGCCGGAAAACTATGAGCGCGATTTCCTGGGGCCGCAGCCGATCCGGCGCGGCATCGAACTGTCGCGCAATCTGATGACCATCCATCTGGCGCAGAAGGTCGGCATCCAGAAGATCACCCAGGGCATCGTCAATTTCGGCGTGCTCGATTCCATGCCGAACGAAATGTCGATGGTGCTGGGGGCCGGCGAGGTCAATCCGTATCGCCTCACCAATGCCTATTCGATCTTCGTCAATGGTGGCTATAAGGTGAAGCCGCACATGATTGCCGAGGTCGAGGATCGTGACGGACATGTGGTGTACAAGGCCGATGAGCGCGTGTGTCCTGCCGCCTGCACCGCCGCCTTTGACGGACTGGAAAGTCCGCGCCTGCCGCGGATCGGCACGCCGGTGCTCGATCCGATTTCGGCCTATCAGATCAACAGCTTCCTGCAAGGCGTCACCATTCGCGGCACGGCGGCGGCGGCGCGCAATATGGGCTTCCCCATCGGCGGCAAGACCGGCACGACCAATGATTACCGCTCGGCCTGGTTCGTCGGCTTCTCGGCTGACATGGTGGTGGGCGTCTTTGTCGGCTTCGATGATAACCGCTCGCTCGGCAATCATGAAACCGGGGCCGTGGCCGCCCTGCCGATCTGGATGGACTTTATGAAGCAAGCCCATGCCGGCAAGCCCGCCCGTGATTTCAATAAGCCGCGTGATGCCGTCTATGCCTATGTCAACGGCATTGAGGAAGCCTTCAAGCCGGGTACTGTGCCCAAGGTTCAGGCCGCGCCCGATGCAGACGGGCCGCGTCCCTATCTCAACACCTGGACGGATGATCAGCAGAATGACGCTGACGCACCGATCACCTATGTGCCGTCGGAAGACCCGCCGCCACCGGCCGAACCGAATGCCCGCAACGGCAAGAATCAGTTTTGAGGGCTTGCCCTGCCGCAGCGACAGCGATAAACCCGGCCGTTCTGGCTATGTCTGATCTGGCTATTTAGGAATTTCTCATGCGTTTGGATATCGAGGCTTCGGCTTCCGAGATCGAGCAGTCCGTCGGATTGCTCAGGAGGCGTCTTTGACTGGGATGTCGCACTGCGTCAGCTCGACGAATTAAATGCGAAGGTCGAAGACCCGACCCTGTGGGATCGTCCCGAAGAGGCGCAGAAGGTGACGCGCGAACGCTCGCGGCTGGCCGCTTCGATCGAGGCCGTCCATACGATCGAAAAAGAGCTGAAGGACGCGCTCGAATATGCCGAACTCGGTGATATGGAAGGCGATGACAGCCTGATCGACGAGGCGCGCGACATGCTGAAGCGTCTGAAGGCGCAGACGGGCCGGGCCGAGTTAGAGGCACTTCTGTCGGGCGAGGCCGATGGCAATGACGCCTATCTCGAAATCAATTCCGGGGCGGGCGGCACCGAATCGAACGACTGGGCGGGCATATTGCTGCGCATGTACACGCGCTGGGCGACGCAGCACGGCATGACGGTCGAGGTCGAGGAAGAAACGACCGGTGAACAGGCGGGTATCAAGTCGGTCACCTTGCAAATCAAGGGCGAGAACGCCTATGGCTGGCTGAAGACTGAAGGTGGCGTGCATCGGCTGGTGCGTATTTCGCCGTTCGATTCCAATGCGCGCCGCCATACCTCATTTGCCTCTGTCTGGGTCTATCCGGTGGTGGACGACACGATCGTGATCGACATCAATCCCGCCGATGTGCGCACCGATACCTACCGCGCCTCGGGGGCGGGCGGTCAGCACATCAACAAGACCGATTCCGCCGTGCGCCTGACCCACTTGCCCACCGGCATCGCCGTGGCCTGTCAGGCCGGGCGTTCGCAACACGCCAACCGCGACGAGGCGTGGAAGATGCTGCGCGCGCGCCTGTACGAGATGGAATTGCAGAAGCGCGAAGCGGCGCAGGCCGCGCTGGAAGACCAGAAGACCGATATCGGCTGGGGGCACCAGATTCGTTCGTATGTGTTGCAGCCCTATCAGATGGTCAAGGATTTGCGCACCAATGTCGAAACCTCCGATACGCAAGGGGTGCTGGATGGCGATCTCGACGCCTTTATGGGCGCGTCACTGGCCCAGCGCGTCGGCCTGACGCGCGACGGTGCGGCGGAAGATTAGAGTGGGTTGCATTCCTTTGACCGATTCAATCAGAATGCAGACCGCTCTACATTCTACGTTTTTCCGCATCTCGCATTCAATTTGTAAGTCAAATTAAACGCTCGTTGCTCTAGAGCGGTCTGCATTCTGATTGAATCGGTCAAAGGAATGCAACCCACTCTACATTTTACGTTTTTCCGCATCTCGCATTCAATTTGTAAGTCAAATTAAACGCTCGTTGCTCTAGCCTAAGGCTTGTCCGGCCTCAGCGCTTTCAGCGCGTCTTCGTAATCGGGCAGGTCGAGCGCCTGTACCGGATCCTTGCGCTGATCATTGCTCCATTTTTTGATAAAGCCCGGCATGATCAGCGACAGCGGATTGACCGCAATTTGCGGCGCTTTGTAGGTGCCGCGCAGATCGTATTTCAGCCCGACCAGCCCCAGCCCGTTCGACTTGACATCGCCAAACCATGAATTGACGCTGTAAGCCGGAATCAGGGTGCCGCTGAAATTCATGGCGCGCGTATCGAGATCGGCCGTGCCCCAGATGTTGAGGCCCAGCGCCTTGCCCTTCAGATAGCCGTCCTTGATGAACAGGCTATGATGGCGATAACGCACCGGAACACTGAAATCGGTGAAGAGTATGCCATCACCGGCCAGGGTGTCGTTCAGGCCGGTCAGGGTGGCCACGCTCAGCAACTGGCCGAGGATCGGAATCTGCTTGGCGCGGATATTTTCACCATACAGGGAGGCGTCGGCCTCGCCGTCCTTGTAGGCCCCTTCAAGGACGGCCTGACCGCCATAGAGATTATGATTGCCGGTGGCTGTGCGCACGGCATTGCCGAGATCGGCGGTGCGCAGCGAAAACAGGCTGTAATTCTGTTCCGCCTTGACGGCCAGGCGCATGGCGCTGCCATTGGCTGTCAGGCCGGAGCCGCTGCCGCTGAAACCATTATGGCCGTCCCAGTTCAGATCGAGTTTCAGTGCGTCGAACGTGCCCTCTGCCGAGGTTTGCAGATGATCGAGATCGACGACCAGATGGGTTGGCCTTCCGGCTGGCGGCGTTGAAGATGTGTCTGCGGGTGCCGCTGGCGCGGCGGCGCTTTCCGTGTCGGGGTTACCTTCAAGCCAGGGCCGCAGATCAAGCCTCTGACCCTGGATCGAAATCACATCGGCGGCTCCGGCCGTGTACCAGCTTGCCGCCACATCCATGAAGTTTTTCAGGTAAAACTTTGAAAAATCGGCAAATTGCAGGTTGCCATCGGCATCGAAGGCGGCGCGGCCATCGATACTGACCTGCGGGCCGCTGGCATAGATGCGCGACAGATTGAGCCCTTGCGCCACCAGCGGATCATTGCCCTGGGCATCGAAGCTGATCGCCAGTTGCGCCGGTTCACCCACGGGTTTTACCCAGTCGGTGGCCTTGACGCCGAAGGCCGCGTCCGTGCCGTCGAGATTGAGCACGCCGCCGGGCTGGCCGGGCTGGTCGAACAGGGTAAAGACCAGCTTCACCGGCCCGTCGATACTGACCGGATCGCGCGTATAGCCGAGTGTTTTCAGCATGTCGGGCGTCACGGTGGCGCGGACTTGCAGGATGTGAGGGGGAGGCGTGCCATCGGACAGCAGAGGCGGCGGGGCCTCGACCTCGCCATAGGGGTGCAGCGGCATATCGAATTCCGCCGTCTCGCCCATCAGCCGCACCTGGCCTTGCAGCAGGTGCGCGCTTTGCCGCCACAGGGCCGTGACCGGCACATTGCCGTGCGGATGGAAGAAGGCGGTGGGCAGGCCCAGCGTGGCCCAGTCTTCGGGTGTCACCGTCATGTCGAAGCGGCGCAGCACTTCATCGCTGCCAGCCACCTCCTTCCAGCCGAGCGTGCCCGTCATCTGGTCGAGCGTCAGCAGGGCCTGTTTGCTGTTACTATCGAGCGCGATATTGACCGTGAGGTGGCGCGGAACCCGGAACATGGGCAGGCCGCCATAGCCCAACTGGCGCGCTTCCTGGGGCGTGATGGTCGATTTATAGACGAGGCGCGGACGCTGGCCCTCGATATAGGCAACATCGCCCGACAGGCTTTCAGCGTCGATCTCGCCGCTCCATATGTCGCCCGAACGCAGCAAGGATATCTGTGTCGGCAATTGCGGCTTCAGGTGTTCGAAAATCGGCAGGCCTTGCGCTTCCATGCCCGAACGCAGGGTCACGCCATCAATATCGAGCTGGCTGGGACGGCCCTGCTTGTCGGTTTCGCCGCCCGACCAATGGACATGGCCTTTGAAAATATCGGCGCTGACATCGCCGTCGCCCGTCCAGCCATCGATGGTGAAATGGCCGCTGATCGCCACGGGCACGCGCGGCGAACCGCCGAACTGGGCGGCGTTGAAATGGCCATCGAAATCGATCAGTTGTGTTTTGGGCATGAATTGCGTGCGGTAGCTGATATTGCCCTGATAGGGGCCCAGCGCACCGGGGCCGCTGACGCTTAAGCTATTGGCCAGCAAATTGCCCTTGACGCTTAAGTCAGCACCGCTGAGATCCCAGCCGAGCGCGGCCTGTTTTAAGCCCGCATTTTGAATATGACCGTCGAAGGTGACGCTGAAATTGCGGCTGGTGATCGGCACCATCGTCGGGAAAGCGATCTCGACATGAGCCTGGGCCGCCCCGCTCAGGCGCTGCGCATTCAGCCCGTGCTGACTCAACTGGCCATCGGCCAGGGGATCGATCGCCTCGATAACATTGGCGGCCTGGCCTTCGGCATCGAGCCGGATCAGAGTGTGGGTTCGCTTATCATGGAAACTCGGCACGTCGAGATCGCCGTGGATCAGATTGACCTTGACCAGCCGCCCACCCGTCACATTCATGGCAAAGCTGTCGCCGAGCAAAAGACCGTGTCCCTGCAAGCCCTCGGCGTCATGCAGGCGCGGATCAATCGCCAGCACCAGATTTTGGAAGTCGAAATCGAGGCGCAGATCAGCATTGGTCAACTGATCCGGCTCGAAATGCCCCGGCGGCGCTTTCAGCACGAAATCGGCATTGGCAAAATCACCGCTGCGGATGCGCTCGATCAGCATGGTGCGCGTCTGATCGGCCAGGTCTTTCGGCCAGAAGGCGAACACCTCGTCCTTGGTGAAGCGTCCTTTCAGGCTGGCGGTCAGGTCGGCACCCAGCCGTCCTTGCGCATCGGTATAAAGCGTGCCCTGCGTCGTCAGCAGAGCGCCATTGATCCGGCCCGTGCCGCTGTCGATGCGGAAACGCCGGTCGTGCGGCACATAGCGGCCACGGAAATGGGCATTGGTCAGGGTTTGCGAGGCAAAATCATCGGCCAGTTTGCCGGTGACGCGCGGCCCGGAAAAATCATAGGCGATGACCAGATTGCGACCGGTTTTATCATCATGCGGCTGGATAACGATTTTACCGGAAAGATCGGTATCGAGCCGGTCTGACTTGACCTGGAAGGTGGTGAAGCGCGCTGTGTGGCTGGCCGAACTATAGGTGGCCCGCACGCGCGCCCCGGCAAAGGCCTGATGAAAATCGCCTATATCGACGCGCCCGCCATCCGCCGACACATCGAGCCAGGCTTCCTGGAAACCCTGCCCCTGATTGTAATTGATGCGCGCCAGTCCGCTGACCGGGGCCCTGACCCCGGCGATCAGTCGTGTCATGCCCGATGACGGGGCCACGCTGGCTGGCGATAAATGGCTGAGCCGGGCCGTCAGAACCATATGGTGCAGACCGGTTTCGCCTTCCACCGCCGCGCGCAATGTGGCCGGGGCCGCGCCCGTGGCGTCGATGGCCAGATCGGCATGGCTGGCGATACGACCGTGCAGCTTGGTGAAATCGAGCGTGGCGACGTGCGCTGTCCAGTCCACCCCGGCATGGCCGGGATCGCGGGCCAGTTCGATCAGACGCAGAGCCCCGTTACGAAGCGACACCTGGCGGGCGAAACTGACGGGGCTGCCAAGGCGCTCCGGCCCCGTCAGCGCATAAAAAAACCGGTCGAGCCCGCCCATAGTTTCAGGGGTGCCGTGCGCCTCATAGCCAAGATCGTAGCGCCCCTCTTTGGAGACGGAGGCGACGACGAAGAAATCGTCGGCGGTCAGGCGAGCCGGGGCCAGGTGCATCAGCAGCAGGCTGTCGGCGGCCAGCGCCGTTTCCATATGACCTGCGCGTGCGATGACGCGGCCGCGTTCATCCATCACGCGCAGGTTTTCAAAGCGAAAGCCGACGGCGCGCGCATCGCCGAACCAGACGAGGTCGAGATGGCCGATTGTCACGCGCGTATTCGGCAGGGCATTTTCGAGCCGTGACACGATCACCGGGCGGATGGCGTCAACGCGAATGGGCGCAAACGCCAGCCGCACGGCCATCAGGATCATCATCACCACGATCCAGCCCAGGATGAAGAAACGCAGGCGGCGGGCCAGCACGTCAAAGACAGATCGAATATGACTGAAAAGTTTCTTCACAAAAAGTCTGGCAACACAAAAGGTTTGGTAAGGCGGCTGAAAACGGGGATTTTTATGTCATAAGGCTATGGTATCGAGATGGCGTTAACATGCGCCGCCAAACCTGTCATCTATCCCCGGCATTCCTAGTCGCTCAGCAAGGCTAACTCATGGCAAAAACAGAAAAAAACATCACCTTCACACCCTATCCGGCACCGGATTTCAGTCTGGCCTCCAGCGCGGGCGGCACGGTGACGCGGGAGGCTCTGAAAGGGCGCTGGAGCGTGCTGTTCCTGTATCCGAAAGACAATACGCCCGGCTGCACGCAGGAAAGTTGCGATTTTTCAGAAGCCTTGCCGCGTTTTTCGGCGCTCGGTGTGACCCTGTATGGACTATCGAAGGACAGCCTTAAGGATCACGAAAAGTTTATCAAAAAATACGGCCTGACCATGCCTCTGCTGTCCGACCCTGACACGACCGTCATTGCGGCCTTCGGCTCCTGGGTGGAAAAAAGCCTGTATGGCCGCGCCTATATGGGCACCGACCGCTCCACCTTCGTGATCGATCCCGAAGGCATGGTGCGCCATGTCTGGCGCGGCGTGAAGGTGAAGGGCCATGTCGATCAGGTGCTGGCCGTGGTTTCAGAACTGCGGGCTTGAAGCGTGCGGCACCGATCTTGAAATAAACCGGACGTGCCTCCCGATTTGGCACAGACCAAGGGGAAACACCATGTCGTCTGCGTCGTCAAATCCTTTGCCCGGCAACCGTTTTCGCGGCAGGGGCAGGGACGCGTCCGAAAGTTTTCCACAGGTCACTTGCGCATGGCTCTGCCCGGAGGCATACTTAACAAATGGTTTAGGGCAGCTAAAAAATCATTGGGGCGGCGATGCGTGAGAATACTCTGGATCGCTTTGGCGGCTGGATGGAATCCGTTTTGCCAGAGCGTCATATCTATATCCGTACAGGCGGGGAAACCCACGGCTATGTGCTCAGTCCGGGCCGTCAGTTCGCGCTGATCTTCATGTCGGCGGCGCTTCTGACCTGGCTGGCCATCTCGACCGGTTTCACCCTGTTTTTCGCCGCCGCCCACGGCGCTGGCTCTGAAAACGCCATCCGCATGATGAAGGCGCAATCCGAACGCTGGATCGCCGACCGGCAGGCGCGTCTCGACATCGCCACCCAGCAGGCTACCGCCAATTCGGGATCGCTCGAAGATCTGGCCAAGACCGTGACAGCGCGTAATGACGCCCTGATCAAGGTGCTGACCGATTTCAAGGGCGTGCCGGGTGCCGCCGCCGCTCTGGCGCCCGCCCCGATCAATGACAGTCTGCCACCGATTGAGCGCATCTATTCGGTGCGCGCCGAGCAGGAACGCATGATCACCGAGGCTGAGTCCTTCGCCAAGAGCCGTGCCGAACGCCTGCGTCTGGCTTTCCGGCTGGCGGGCCTCAATCCGGCCGCCTTCGCGGGCAGTGACAATAATTCGCTTTCCAACAAAGACACCGCGACGCTGGCCACCTTGCTCGGCGTCGATAGCGATTTCGCCGACCGCATCCGCAATGCCGCCGCCGATCTGTCCGACATGCGCGGCCTGCAAACGAGCGCGCAGCATCTGCCATTCGGTCGCCCGACCATCGGCACGCGCGAAAGTTCAGGCTTCGGCATCCGCCTCGATCCGTTCAACCACACGCCGCATTTCCATACCGGTCAGGATTTCGCCGGCCCCTATCTGACGCCGATCTATGCCACGGCCCCCGGTATTGTCAGCTTTACCGGCGTCCGTACCGGCTATGGCAATGTGGTGGAGATCGACCACGGCAACGGCTTTATGACACGTTACGCCCATCTGGCCGCCTATAGTGTTCACCCCGGCCAGCATGTCGCTCTCGACCAGCGCATCGCTTCCATGGGATCGACCGGTCGCTCGACCGGTAACCACCTCCATTATGAGGTCTGGATCAATGGCCGTCCCCAAAACCCCGCACGCTTTTTGAAGGCAGGAGACTATGTTCAACAAAACTAAGCCCCGCACCGCGCCGGCTCCCCAGCCGCAGCCCGCAGCCACGCCGCCTCTCCATGAGGCCCCTCACGTCAATATGGCGCGCACCAAACCGGCGGCCCCCGCCAGCACTGGCAACAAGCCCTTTTCTTCGATCGGTTCCGGCCTGCTCGTTGAAGGCAATGTGACCGGCACAGGCGATCTGCACCTCGATGGCACGGTGCGCGGCGATGTCAAGGTGGGTCACCTGATCGTCGGTGAATCGGGCAATATCGAAGGCAAGGTTGAGGCGGAAAGCATCGAAGTGCGCGGTCGCATTGTCGGCTCGATTCAGGGCCGCCAGATCAAGCTTCAGGCCACGGCCTATGTGGAGGGCGACATCACCCACGACCAGTTGGCCATCGATGTCGGGGCCTTTTTCCAGGGTCGCTGCCTGCAAAACCGCCGCACCGAACAGGCCGTGTCACCGGTCAGTCTGGCTGCACCGGCGGCCGATATCGCGCCGATTCAGCCTGCCGCGCCCAGCCTCAGCACCTATGATATGAGCGCGCTTGCCGATCTGAAGTAAAATATCAATTGGCCTGAAAAACTGTTAAAAAAGCCGGGAAAGCCGCTGTTCTTTCCCGGCTTTTCAATTTTTCGTCAGCATGGACGCAACCGGGCACGAATAGGGCTATAGTGTATAGGCGCTCCCGCTTTCCGCTTTCACAATTCAGGCCTATCAAGCTCATGACGGATATTGCTGAACCCCGCCACCGGCTTAACCTGACGGTTCTGTGGCTGATGCTGAAGGAAACCCTGCACGAATGGAACGAGGATAAGGTGCCGCGACTGGGGGCGGCGCTGGCCTTTTACAGCGTCCTGTCGATCGGACCGCTGCTGCTGATCGTCATCGCCATCGCCAGTCTCTTCTTCGGCCATGAAGCCGTGGCCGGTTATCTGGTTGCCGAGATTCAGGCTATGATCGGCGAGCGTGGTGCCCATGCCATCCAGTCGATCCTGCGCCATCGCCAGCACGCCACCGATAGCCAGGGCGGCGGCTGGGCTACCGCCATTGGCCTGATCACCCTGCTTATTTCCTCAACAGGCTTTTTCGCCCAGCTTCAGGACGCGCTGAACACGATCTGGAATGTCGATCACATGCCGCGCGGCCACTGGATATGGTTTGTCAAGAAGCGCCTGCTGTCCTTCGCCATGATCCTGGGTGTCGGGCTGATCCTGCTGGTCGGTCTGGTCATTTCGGCCTTGCTGGCCGCGTTCACAACTCAGGTGTCGAGCGTGGTGCCTTCGTGGCTTCTCCATCTGTCCAATACCGCTTTTTCGTTCTGCGTGGCGGCGCTGATGTTTGCGATGGTCTATAAATTCCTGCCGGATGTTAACATTAAATGGCGCGATGTCGGGGTCGGTGCCATTATCACCGCGATCCTGTTCGAGACCGGCAAGTTCCTGATCAGTCTCTATCTCAGCCATTCCGCTTTCGGCACGGCCTATGGTGCGGCGGGTTCGCTGATCGTGCTGCTGGTCTGGATCTATTATTCGACGCAGGTTTTCTTCCTCGGCGCCGAATTCACCCAGGTCTATGCCCGTTTTATGGGCGAAGAGATCGTGCTCAAAAAAGGTCGGCGCAAGACATCGCTGAAATCGGCCACCGTACCAACAGGCCGGGGACACGAAGTCATCAATATCGCCAAGACGAGCAAGGGGGCGCACCCCGCCGAACCGAAACTATAGAGTCAGGTTTCGTCAGACCGGTCTGATCAGGAAGATCTTCTTCTTGCCCTGAGCGATCTTGACGACGCCATCGCGCAGATCGGCGGCGGTGACAAGCTGGTTGCCGTCCGTGATCGCCACATCATTGACGCGCAAACCGCCGCCCTGAGCGAGACGGCGCGCCTCGCCATTCGAGGCGGTCAGGCCGATGCGCGTGGCCAAAGCCGCCAGCATGATGCCTTCGTTCAGCACATGGGCTTCGATCTCGACGGTCGGCAGATCAGCCGACATCACGCCCTGCTCAAAAGCTTTTTGCGCCGTGTCGCGCGCCGAATGGGCGGCCTCGTCGCCGTGCAGCAGGCGGGTAGCTTCGTCGGCCAGCACCTTCTTGGCCTCATTGATTTCAGCGCCTTCCAGCGCTTCGAGACGGGCGATCTCGTCGAGCGGCAGTTCGGTGAACAGGCGCAGGAAGCGCCCGACATCGCGATCCTCGGCATTGCGCCAGTACTGCCAGTAATCGTAAGGCGACAGCATATCGGCATTGAGCCAGACCGCGCCCGACGCCGTCTTGCCCATTTTCGCGCCCGAAGCGGTGGTGAGGAGCGGCGTGGTCAAGCCGAAAGCAGAACTGCCATGCGCGCCTTCGCCCATGCGCCGCGTCAGCTCAACGCCATTGATGATATTGCCCCACTGATCCGAGCCGCCCATTTGCAGGATGCAGTCATGGCGCAGGTTCAGTTCGCGGAAATCGACCGCCTGCATCAGCATATAATTGAATTCAAGGAAGGTCAGCGGCTGCTCGCGCTCCAGCCGCAGCTTGACCGAATCGAAGCTCATCATGCGGTTGATGGTGAAATGTGGGCCGAAAGTGCGCAGGAACTGGATATAGCCAAAGCCCGACAGCCAGTCGTCATTATTGACCATGACGGCCTTGTTGCCGTCTTCACCGAAATCGAGAAATTTCGTGAAGACCTGTTTGATGCCGTTCATGTTTTCGGCAATCCTGGCGTCGTCGAGCAACTGGCGCTGCGTGTCCTTGCCGGAAGGATCACCCACCTTGGTGGTGCCGCCGCCCATCAGCACGATCGGCTTGTGACCGGTCTTTTGCAGCCAGCGCAGCATCATGATCTGCACCAGCGAACCGGCGTGCAGCGAAGAGGCCGTGGCGTCGAAGCCGATATAGGCCGTGATCATGCCCGCCTTCGCCAATGTATCGAGCGCGATCTCGTCGGTACACTGATGGATGAAGCCGCGCGCCTGGAGCGTGCGCAGGAAGTCGGATTGGAAGCTTGGCTCGGTCATGATTTCGGTGCAATATCAGGAGGCTGGGGCCGCTTCTGTGACACCCGCAAGCGTGGCGCGTCAAGAGCGGGAGGCCGGATATGCTGAAAGTTTTGGGCTTTATGACGGGTACATCGCTCGATGGCGTCGATATGGCCGTGCTCGATACCGATGGCGAGGCGCAATTGCATTTCGGGCCGTGGAGCGAACAGCCCATGCCGCCGGAAACCCGCGCCCTGCTGGAAGCCACCATACAGGCGGCGCTCAACTGGCCGCGCGGTGAGGCCGAACCGCTGATTTTCAAAGAGGCGCGCCATGCGATTGTCGATTGCCATTTGCAGGCGGCGCGCGCCTTTCTCGATGATGCCGGTCTGCGCTTCGGCGATCTTGACCTGCTGGGCGTGCATGGCCAGACCGTGCTGCACGAACGTCCGAAAAACGGCGTGGCGGGGCGCACGGTGCAGCTTTTCGACGGGCAGGCCTTCGCCGACGCCACCGGCGTGGCCGTGGTCAGTGATTTCCGCCAGGCCGATATTCAGGCGGGCGGCGAGGCGGCACCTTTGATGCCGGTCTATCATCAGGCTTTGGTGCGTCACGCGGGACTGGCCCTGCCGCTGGTGGTGGTCAATCTGGGCGGCGTGGCCAATATCACGGCGATGGACGATGGGCATATGGTGGCGCTCGATACCGGCCCCGCCAATGGTCTGATGGATCAGTGGATGCGTCGTCATGACCGTGGCGATTATGATCACGAAGGCCGGATCGCCGCCGCGGGCCATGTCGATGAAGGCATTCTGGCCGCCTATATGGCCCATCCCTATTTCCGCAATCCCGCGCCCAAATCGCTCGACCGTTACGATTTCGATCTGCATCCGGTTGAGGATTTAAGCTTAAAGGACGGCATGGCCACCCTGTCGGCCTTTACCCTGCAAAGCCTGCTGGCCGGGATCAGCCTGAGCGGCATTGCGCCGAAAACCGTCATTCTGGCGGGCGGCGGGCGGCATAACAACCATCTGGTCAGCGGCATCCACGCCGCCATGCCTGATGCGCGCGTGGTGCGGGCCGAGGAACTGGGCTGGCGCGGCGGTGCGCTGGAGGCCGAGGGCTTCGCCTATATGGCGGCGCGGTCGCTGAAAAATCTGCCGATTTCATTTCCCGGCACGACGGGCGTGAAAACCCCGTTGACCGGCGGCGTGCTGCATCGCCCGCGCGCCGGCCTGCGGCATACCGGCTAATTAAAGATAGCTGGTGATGTCGGACGATTTAGGGCTGGGTGCGGCTGCGCGCCGCGTCATGATCAGCCGCGTTCGCTCATCCGCCGGTCGATATAGGCGCCGACTCTGGCTTCGACTTCCGGCAATTGATCTGTCCAGAAGTGGTTGGCTTCCGGCACAACCTCGGCATCGATGATAATGCCTTTTTGCGTGCGCAGCTTGGCCACGACGCGGTCAACCTCGGCAGTCGGCACGATCGAGTCATTGCCGCCGTGCAGGAACATGCCAGAAGCCGGGCAGGGGGCCAGGAAGCTAAAATCATAGGCATTGGTGGGCGGCGATACCGAGATGAAGCCGTCGGTTTCCGGGCGGCGCATCAGCAATTGCATACCGATATAGGCGCCGAAGTCGAAGCCGGCCACCCAGAATTGCGAGGCGGTCGGGTTCTTGGCCTGCAACCAGTCGAGCGCCGTGGCGGCGTCGGCCAGTTCACCGATGCCGGAATCGAACTCGCCCTGGCTTTTTTGCACGCCACGGAAATTGAAGCGCAAAACCGCAAAGCCGCGCGTCATGAACAGGTGGAACAATTGCACCGTCACCGGATTATTCATATGGCCGCCCGCCTTGGGGTGCGGGTGCAGGATCAAGGCTATCGGCGCATTCTCCGTCTTGCCCGCACTGTAACGGGCTTCGATACGGCCTGCGGCTCCGGCCAGGATGACTTCGGGCATTCAATCACCTTAGATTCAGCAAAAATGTTTGTTTTGCACCGCAATACTTGACTAACGCAGTCGGGAATTGTTAAGCTTCCGACGATCACTCCAGCGCGGGCAGATGCGCCTCTTAGCATAAAGAATTCTGTTTGCGCAGTTTTTTGCGCCTTTAGAGCGCATCCCGATGCTCTGGACCGCAAGACGTATCGCCGAAGGATGTTTCCATGCGCTTATCCACCAAGGGACGTTATGCGGTTATGGCCATGACTGATCTGGCGCTGAACGGGCAGCGTGGCGAGAACGGCGGACAGGCGCGGCCCACATCCCTGTCGGAAATCGCCGAGCGCCAGCAGATCTCCCTGTCCTATCTCGAACAGTTATTTGCGCGCCTGCGCCGGGCCGGTCTGGTGAAAAGCGCGCGCGGGCCGGGCGGTGGCTATTCGCTGGCGCGGCCTTCGGCGGAACTGTACGTATCCGAGATCGTGCTGGCCGTCGATGAGCCGATCAAGGCGACGCGCTGCGCCATGACATCGAACAAGCTGGGGGCTAATAAACGGCTGTCAAAGGACGAGGCCGTGCACGAAATCGGCTGTATGCCGGGTGGGCAGCGCTGCTTGACCCATTATCTGTGGGAAGATCTGGGCGTTGCCATCCATGATTATCTGTCGCAGGTATCGCTGGAAGACGTGATCAAGCGCCGCACGCGCAAGACGGTGTCGATCTCCGCGCCTGCACTGATGGAGGCCTGAAACATTGCCCCTCTATCTCGATCACGCCGCGACCTCGCCGTTGCGCCCCGAAGCGCGCGATGCGTTTCTGCGCGCCTCTGAATTGGGCGGCAATGCCTCGTCGATCCATAGTCTGGGGCGCAAGGCCAAGCTCACGCTCGAAGAGGCGCGCGCCGACCTGCTGGCGGGGCTGAATGCCACGGGGGCGGCGGGGCTGGTCTTTACGTCTGGTGGCACCGAAGCCAATGCGATGGCGCTGCGTCAGGCGCAAAGCTTCGATTATCTGGTCTTGTCGGCGGGTGAACACGACAGCCTTTACGGTGCGGTTTCGGGCGCGCTGATCGCGCCTTTGCGACCGCAGGGCGATGTCGATGTGGCGGCGCTGGCGGCCTTGCTGGATCGACCCGGCCAGGACAAAAAACGTCCTTTCGTCTGCGTTATGCTGGCCAATAATGAAACCGGCGTGATCAATGACATTGCGGCGCTGGCGGCGCTGGTGCGGGCGCGCGATGGCTGGCTGCACGTCGATGCCGTGCAGGCGCTTGGCAAGATCAATATTGATTTTCGTGCCCTGGGCGCGGACTCACTAAGCCTCAGCGCCCATAAGGTCGGCGGCGGGCAGGGGGTAGGGGCGTTTGCCCATGACCGCGACCGCGTGCCTGCGGCCCTGATCAGCGGCAGCGGTCAGGAACTGGGCCTGCGCGCCGGCACCGAGAATATCGCCGGCATTGCCGCCTTTGCCGCCGCCTTCAAGGCTTGCCAGCCGATGGCGGACGCTTTATGCAGCGCACAAATCGCGGTTGAAGCCTCGCTGAAGGCGCTGGGCGTCACCATATTGGGGGAGGATGCCCGGCGCGTTCCCGGTATTGTGGCGTTGGCGCAAGGCGCTTGGCCGTCGGCCCTGCAACTGATCTATATGGACATGGCCGGGATCTGCGTCTCGTCGGGTTCGGCCTGTTCGTCGGGCAAGGTGAAATCGAGCCGGATCGTGTCGGCGATGGGACGTGACGATCTGGCCGACAAGGCCTTGCGCGTCTCGGCCGGGTGGACAACCAAGCCGGAAGACTGGCAGCGTTTTTACGATGTCTGGTCAATGGGTTATGAAGCATATCTGAAGCGCCATGCCAAAGCATCGGGCAAGGCGCTGGAAAAGGAACTGAACTGATATGGCGGCGGTTAAGGAAACCATCGACACGGTGGCCAAGCTCGAAGCCTATGAACACGGCTTTGTCAGCGACATCGAAACCGAGTTCGCCCCCAAGGGGCTGAACGCCGACATCGTGCGCTTTATCTCAGCCAAGAAGAACGAGCCCGAATGGATGCTGGAATGGCGTCTGGCGGCCTTTGAGCGCTGGCTGGCGATGGAAGAGCCCGACTGGGCCAAGGTGCATTACCAGAAGGTCGATTATCAGAACCTCTATTATTACGCCGCGCCCAAGAAGAAAGATGGGCCGAAATCGCTGGATGAAGTTGATCCCGAACTGCTGGCCGTCTATGCCAAGCTCGGCATTCCGCTGAAGGAACAGGCGGTGCTGGCGGGGGTGGAAGGCGCGCCGCGCTATGCGGTGGATGCGGTATTTGACTCGGTATCGGTCGTCACCACCTTCAAGAAGGAACTGGCGCAGGCCGGGGTGATTTTCTGCTCTATTTCCGAGGCTTTACGCGAACATCCTGAACTGGTGCGTCAATATCTGGGCTCGGTGGTGCCGGTGTCGGATAATTATTTCGCCGCGCTCAATGCCGCCGTCTTCTCGGACGGATCGTTCGTCTATGTGCCGCCGGGCGTTCGCTGCCCGATGGAGCTTTCGACCTATTTCCGCATCAATGCCGAGAATACCGGTCAGTTCGAACGCACCCTGATCATCGCCGACAAGGGGGCCTATGTTTCGTATCTGGAGGGCTGCACGGCACCGCAACGCGACGAGAACCAGCTTCACGCCGCCGTGGTCGAACTGGTGGCGATGGACGATGCCGAGATTAAATATTCGACCGTCCAGAACTGGTATCCGGGCGATGCGGAAGGCAAGGGCGGCATCTATAATTTCGTCACCAAGCGCGCCGATTGCCGTGGTGCGCGCGCGAAAGTGTCGTGGACTCAAGTCGAAACCGGTTCGGCGGTGACGTGGAAATATCCGTCCTGCATCCTGCGCGGCGATGACAGCGTGGGCGAATTCTATTCGATCGCCGTCACCAATGGCGCGCAGCAGGCCGATACCGGCACCAAGATGATCCATCTCGGCAAGAATACGCGCTCACGCATCATCTCAAAGGGCGTATCGGCGGGCCGGTCGTCCAATACCTATCGCGGGCTGGTGTCGGCCCACGCCAGGGCGACGGGGGCGCGTAACTTTACCCAGTGCGACAGTCTGCTTATCGGCAAGACGTGCGCTGCCCATACCGTGCCCTATATCGAGGCCGATACGGCGAAAGCGCAGTTTGAGCACGAGGCGACGACGACGCGCCTTTCCGAGGATCAATTGTTCTACGCCATGCAGCGCGGGCTTTCACAAGAAGAGGCCGTGGCCCTTTTGGTCAATGGTTTCGTGCGCGATGTCTTGCAGGAACTGCCGATGGAGTTCGCCGTTGAAGCGCAGAAACTGGTGGCGATTTCGTTAGAGGGGAGCGTGGGATGATAGGGAGCTTAATAAACAAATGGTCTTTATCCACGCAGCTTAAAGAGGCTTCCCAATTTGTTTCTCATTTGAGTGTTATGGATTCGGATGAGATAGCGCTTGTAGTTGCTTTTGTTGCTCATTGGCGGAACGTATACATTGATGAAAAAGATATAGACCTCCGACAGTGCATAGCCATTCAAGGAGCAGATCCGCTTTTCGTTCTATCTCTGGGTAATGTTCTTCGTGAGGCGCAGAAAAGAAAATCTTTCCACGATGCTGCCGGACTAATGGTTTGGTTGCATAGTTTAAGAGCCGGAAATTCTTTCGAAAATCGAGGCAAAGCGAGAGAAATGTGGGGGCACTTATCTCGCGGATTTTCTAAAGTTTTCGATGCGGCAAATGAACAAAGAAGAATGTTTGGTCGATTATTGGATATTGACGGTTTTGACGAATTTCCTGATGGCCTAACCCCGGAACCCAAATAATGCTTTCTATCCAAAACCTCTCCGTCGCCGTTGATAGCAAGACCATCCTCAAGGGCCTGTCGCTGGATGTGCCTGCGGGTGAAGTCCATGCCATAATGGGCCCCAATGGCGCCGGTAAATCGACGCTCGGCTATACGCTGGCGGGACGGCCCAACTATACCGTCACCGGCGGATCGGTCACCTTCAATGGTGAAGACCTGCTGGACAAGGACGTGCATGAGCGCGCCGCAGCGGGGCTTTATCTGTCGTTTCAATATCCGCTCGAAATTCCCGGCGTTCCGGCCTTAACCTTCCTGCGCACGGCCTTGAATTCACAACGTAAACTGCGCGGTGAGGAGGAGGTGTCGGCACCGGACTTCCTCAAATCGATCCGCCAGATCGCCAAGTCGCTGAAGATCGACCTGGACATGCTGAAACGCCCGCTCAATGTCGGATTTTCGGGCGGCGAGAAGAAGCGTATGGAAGTGCTGCAAATGGCGCTGCTGGAGCCGAAATTCCTGATCCTCGACGAAACCGATTCCGGCCTCGATATTGATGCGCTGAAGGTGGTGTCCGAAGGCGTCAATGCCTTGCGCAGCCCTGATCGCGGCATGTTGGTCATCACCCACTATCAGCGCCTGCTCGACCATATCAAACCCGACCAAGTGCATGTGCTGGTGGCCGGCCGCATCGTCAAATCGGGCGGGCCGGAGCTGGCGCTCGAACTCGAAGCGCGCGGCTATGACGAATATCTGGAGCCCGCCGCCTGATGCCTGGTTTGGACATATTCGATCCGTCGTCCTACCCGACGCGCCGCGACGAGGACTGGAAATATTCCGACCTGTCGCGCGCCTTGCGTGCTGCGCCGGGTAAGCCTCTGGTCGTGCGTACCCTGTCGGAGCTGGATGCCGAGGCCGAAGATTTCGTCTATTTCGCCGCCGATGAGGCGGGTTTTGCCGGTCTGCAACAGGCCGCCGATCAGGCCGTGGCCGGGCCGGGCCGCCTCTATATCGACGGCAATGATTTCGGCGACGAAGACGGCTATCTCGGTTATCAGGGCGAAGGCCGGATCACGCTTTCGGCAGGCCAGAGCCTGATCCTGTTCGAGGACTATACCGGCGCCTTTGATTATGCCGTCCATACGCAGTTGCGCTTTCAACTGGCCGAGGGCGCGAAACTGATCCGCGTCGTCATTCTGGACGAGCCGGAAAGCGCTATTTCCATTCGTACATCAATCATTGATACGGCTCCGGGCAGCGTCTTCAAACAATATGTTTTTTCGACCGGTGCGAAGTTTCAGCGCTTTGAAACCCATGTCAGCCACGCCGGTCATGGCGCGGTGGTCGAGATGAACGGCGCTTACCTGCTGAAGGACAAGCGCCATTTCGACCTGACCACGCGGGTGACGCACGGCCAGATCGACGGTGTGACGGCGCAACTGATCAAAGGGCTGGTGAAAGACACCGCTACCGGCGTTTTTCAGGGCCGTATCCTGGTCGAAAAGGGCGCGGACGGCACCGATGCGCGGATGCGCCATCAGGCGCTGATCCTCAATGACGGGGCGCATATCCGCGCCAAGCCGGAACTTGAAATCTATGCCGATGATGTGCAATGCGCCCACGGCAATACGATTGGCGCGCTCGACGAAGAGGCTTTGTTTTTCGCCATGAGCCGCGGCATCCCCGAAGCGGCGGCGCGCGCCATGCTGACCCACGCCTTTGTGGTGCCGGTGGCGGATCAGATCGAGGATGAGGTTTTACGCGAAACCGTGTTGAATTTTATCGAGAATGCATCGGAGAGTTTTCATGCCCTTTGATGTCGAGGCCGCCCGCGCTGACTTTCCGATCCTGTCGCGCCAGATCAAGGATAAGCCGCTCGTCTATCTCGATTCCGGGGCCTCGGCGCAGAAGCCCGCCGCCGTGATCGACGCTATGAGCGAGGCCATGCGGCATTCCTATGCCAATGTGCATCGCGGCCTGCATCGCCTGGCTAACGAGACGACCGACGCCTATGAGGCGGGCCGTGAGACGGTGGCGCGCTTTATGGGCGCGCAAGTGAACGAGATCGTTTTCACCAAGTCGGCGACGGAAGCCGTCAATCTGGTCGCCTATAGTTGGGGCGAAAGTCTCCAGGCCGGTGATGAAATCCTGACCACCGAGATGGAACACCACGCCAATATTGTGCCGTGGTATATGCTGGCCGAGCGCAAGGGGTTGAAGCTGACTTACGTGCCGATCCTCGATGACGGATCGCTCGATATGGCGGCTTTTGAACGCCTGCTGACGCCGCGCGTGAAGATGGTGGCCGTCACCCATATGTCGAACGTGCTGGGCACGATCAATCCGGTGGCCGAGATCATCACAAAGGCCCATGCGGTCGGCGCGAAAGTGCTGATCGACGGGGCGCAGGGCATTGTCCATTTGCCGGTGGATGTGAAGGCGATGGACGCCGATTTCTACGTTTTTTCGGCGCATAAGCTCTATGGCCCCACCGGGCTGGGGGTGCTGTATGCAAAGGCCGACCTGCTGGACGCCATGCCGCCCTGGCAGGGTGGTGGCGAGATGATCGGCCATGTCAGCAAGGACAAGATCACCTGGAACGAGCCGCCGCATCGCTTCGAGGCGGGCACGCCGGCCATTCTGGAAGTGATCGGGCTGAAGGCGGCCATCGACTGGCTGGTGCAGTTTGACCGTGATGAGGTCGCCGCCCACGAACATGCGCTCTATGTGCGCGCCCATGACGCCCTGACGCAGATCAATTCCCTGCGTGTGCATGGCGAGGCGCCGGGCAAGGGCTCGATCCTGACCTTTTCGCTGGGGCAGGCCCATGCGCATGATGTGGCGCAGATTCTCGACCGTTATAATGTGGCGGTGCGGGCAGGTACGCATTGCGCCGAACCTCTGATGACTCGTTTGGGCGTCACCTCTACCGTGCGCGCCTCCATCGCCCTATATAATACAGAGGCTGAGATCGACACCCTGGCTGAGGCTGTCGCCAAGGCCCAGTCTTTTTTTAGTTAAATGCCGTTCTTTAGTTAAATGGCGTAAAGTGGAATCATGACCGAAACGCACGCGGAAAATCAGGACACCATGTTCAGCCTCGATGAGATGGGCGGCCAGCAACCGGCTGCGCTCGAACAGGCCGAGCTCGACCGCCTGACCGATGAACTGATCGCCGCCTTCAAGACGGTGTACGACCCGGAAATCCCGGTCGATATTTATGAACTGGGGCTGATCTATCGCGTCGATGTGTCGGATGAGCGCCATGTGGTGGTCGATATGACCCTGACCGCGCCGGGCTGTCCGGTGGCCGGGGAAATGCCGGGCTGGGTGCAGCAGGCGGTGATGGGGGTCAAGGGCGTGGCCGGTTGCGAGGTCAATCTTCTGTTCGATCCGCCGTGGGATTCGTCGCGCATGAGCGATGAGGCCAAGCTGCAACTGAATATGTTTTAAACCTCATCCCCAATGGCCTTCGCTGCGCTCAGTGGCTTTGAGGATGACCATATCGGAAAAATTTTCTTGGGGCGGCCCTGCGAAAATTTTTACATTTTTAGTAAGGCTGCATTTTTGGAATAGTCATGGATATTCAACCCGTCATCACACCGCGCGTCCGCCGCCCGCGTCCGGCCATTGTCAGCCTGACCGAAGCCGCCGCCACGCAGGTGAAAGCGATCATGGATAAGGCGGACAAGCCCTATGCGGGTCTGCGTGTCGGCGTGAAGCAGGGCGGCTGCGCGGGCCAGGAATATGTGCTGTCCTATGCCGAGGAGACGGGGCCGCTTGACGAGGTGGTCAGCGATAAGGGCGTCACGATCCTGATCGACGCCAAGGCGGTTCTGTATCTGGTCGGCACGGTTATTGATTACGAGACGACGAAGCTGGCTTCGAAGTTTGTTTTTAAAAACCCGAACGAAACGGATGCCTGCGGTTGCGGCGAGAGCGTCACGATCAAACCGGTCAGCGCGGATTAAGCCGCAACCGCAAATCTTTGCGTAAAATGGGGGTTGCGGCGAGAGCGTCACGATCAAACCGGTCAGCGCGGATTAAGCCGCAACCGCAAATCTTTGCGTAAAATGGGGGTTGCGGCGAGAGTGTCACGATCAAACCGGTCAGCGCGGATTAAGCCCTGATAGCCAGATCGCCGGGGGCTTCGCCGAGCCAGCTTAAGCCCTCATCAAGCGTCATGAAGGACTTGCGGATGTCACGCGGGAATTGCCGAGAAACGACATTGACGCGCACCAGATCGAGCGAATTATTGACAATGACCGCCACTTTGGAGGTGTAATCGACACCCGCCGTGCGTTCGTCCCACCAGTGGGCGAAGCGGATGATTTCATCGAATTCGACAATGCCTTCGGAGCGGCGGTAATCGAGCAGGCGGTTATAAAGCCACGGTTCGGCAAGGCCGCTATAGGTGTCGATCCAGCGATCAATCAGGATGCGGCTGTCGATCAGCCCACTCATGCGAAAGACGATCAGGCGTTCATCCTCATCGATCCGCGCACTGACATGAAAGCCACTGGCCATATTGCACCCCTTACGCCAACGCAAAATGCGGTTGTCATGAATTGTATGATGATGAAACTTAACAAAGCCTTGGCGCTTTCGATCACAGAGGTGAGAGCAGCGGTTCGGCGGGAATGGATGGCGTAAAAGGCTGGCCGGTGGCTTCGCTGATCAATTGCTGGCTGCGCGTTTCAATACGATCACGCAGCAGATCAAGGAAGGCGTCCTTGTCCAGACCCGGCATGATGGGAGCGAGAAATTCCAGCACGGCGGTGCCGGGGCGTTTTTCAAACCGTTGCTCCTGCCAGAACAGGCCGAGATTGGTGGCTACGGGCACGACCGGCATGTCGAAATCGCGCATCATGTGCCAGACGCCGGCGCGATAGCGACGGTAGGTGCCCGGTGCATTGAGGTGGCCTTCGGGATAGATCAGGATCGAGCGGCCATCACGCGCCGCCTCGGCGGAGCGGCTGGCCAGGGCCTTGCGCGCCTGATGGCCACCGCAATTATTGACGACAATCGCCCCCAGTTTGCGCAAAAGCGTGGCCATCAGCGGATATTTTTCGAGATGGTCGCCGGTAACGAAGGCGAGATCGTCGAACTGAGCATAGATGCTGAAGCCGTCGCCCCAGCTCTGGTGCTTGCAGGCATAGATGACCGGTCGGTCGAGCAGGTGTTCGCGGCCGCGAATCTCCAGCCCTATGCCCGCGAAAATCCGCATGGCCTGCACCATGCGCCGTGTATAGCGGTGGATGATCCAGCGCACGGGGGCATGGCCAGGCAACAGGGACAGTATCAGGGCCAGCAGGCTATAGCTGATCGAAAGCCACCAGTAGGCTAGGGCAAATAGACAACTGCGCATCGGACGTCTCCGTCATTTGATGACGGATTTGAACATTGTTCACGCGCATTGTCAAGTGGCGTGAAAGGTCAGGCCTGTCAGGCGGCGTTGGAATTCAACTGATCGTCGTCAGCGATGGTGACGCGGTTGCGTCCGCTGTTTTTCGATTGATAAAGGGCCTTATCGGCGCGGTCGAGCAGGTCGAACGAATCCTCACCGGCATGACGCTGGGCCAGACCCGCCGAAATGGTGACGGTGCCTAAGTCTTCGTTGGTGGAGCGGCGCTTGAGCACGCGCGAGGCGATTTCCTGGCGGGCTTCGTTGAGCAGGCGCTCGATCTGGGCGCAGGTTTCACCGGGGAAGAGCAGGCCGAATTCTTCGCCGCCATAACGCGCCGCCATGCGCGGTGCGCGGCCGATGCGCGCCAGAACCGAGGCGACATAACGCAGAACCTGATCGCCGGTCTGGTGGCCCCAGGTATCGTTGAAACGCTTGAAATGGTCGATGTCGATAACCGCGAGTGTCAGGGGCAGGGTGCCATCATCTTCACAATGGGCATCGAGTGCTTCGTCAAACGATTTACGATTGGCCAGATTGGTCAGGGCGTCGGTCATCGCCTCCATGCGCACCTGATCGAGGTGCTTGCGCAGGCGGTTGACTTCGCGTGACGATTCGGTGAGCCGGTTTTCGAGAACGGCATGATGATCAAGCACGGTATTGGTGGCTTCGGTCAGGTTGTCGACCAGGCTCTTCAGTGCCGAGGCGTCAACCGCGTTCATCGCGTTTCTGGCGCCTTCCAGGGTTTCGGAATAGGTGCGTTGCGTCTTTTGCGCATCGACGATCACCTCGGTGATCGAGGCCAGTTCGCGCGTCAGCTTCAGGCCGGCGTCACGCACCTCATCGTTCAGCTTGAGGCGTGTGATGAATTTGCTGGCTAGACTTTCGGAAACATCTTCGCTGATCATTTCGCCCGCTGCCACAAGGCGCAGAATTTCCTGCGCCAGCGGACATTCCGGATCACCGGCGACATAGAGCCACAACTCATAATTCAGCGGAGTGGGCCAAACGCCATGTTCCTGCATCAGGCGCAGGGCATCGCCGGCAAGGGCGTAGGCACTGGGACTTCTGACGCTGATGTCTATATCTTTATTCATTGAAGAGGCGTTTCCCCTGGTCGTCCGGTGTTGGCAATTCTTTGCAACGGATCAAACCTAGCGCAACTTCTCTGACAGGCGGTTAACGCCGCCGTACTGTGGCCAACAAATTGAAAGAGGGCTACGTTTTTACCGGTGCCGACCGCATCATAAAGGCCGGAACGTGATCACCAAATGGCGTATCGACCTCTGCTTTATCAGTTGTTTTATTTTGCTTTTTACCGCGCGATGCAGGCTTTTTCCCGACAGCTTCGGGTTGAATTGTGGCGGCGGTTGCAGGCGAAATTTTTTCGACGGGAGCCTGTATTTTTTCCGGATTTTCTGTGTTTTCGACGATGGCGCGCGGTTTTTCTTTACGATCACGAACCCGACTGCTGCTGCTGCCGCGGCTTTTGCCCGATTCACGCACTGCGGGACGCGGCGCATCGCTGAGCGCGCTGTAATCGACATCCAGATCGAGAACAGCGGGGTCTTTCTTGATCAGCTTGACCACCTTGTCGTAATTCTTTTCGTCGGCCGCCGACAGCAGCAGATAGGCCTCACCCGAACGTCCGGCACGACCGGTGCGGCCGACGCGGTGGACATAGTCGTCGGCGTGGTGCGGTACGTCGAAATTGAAGACATGGCCGACATCGGGAATATCGAGGCCGCGCGCCGCCACATCGGAGGCCACGAGCAGTTTCAGATCACCCTTGCGGAAGGCGTCGAGCGTCTTCATGCGCAGGCTCTGGTCGAGGTCGCCGTGAATCGGCGCAGCGTCGAGGCCGTGCTTTGACAAAGACTTGGCGACAATATCGACATCCGACTTGCGGTTGCAGAAGACGATGCCGTTCTTGATGTCGAGCGTGGCGATCAGGGCGCGCAGGGCAATGCGCTTGGCGCGGGCGTCGCGGTGCGGCACGCGCAGCACATATTGGGTGATGTTTTCGTTGGTAGAGGCCGGGCGCGACACTTCGATACGCACCGGATTTTTCAGAAACTGTTCGGTCAGGCGCGTGATTTCCGGCGGCATGGTGGCCGAAAAGAACAGGGTCTGGCGCGTCGGCGGGGTCAGTTTGAAGATACGCTCGATGTCGGGAATAAAACCCATATCGAGCATCCGGTCGGCTTCATCGACCACCATAATCTGAACGCCATTGAGCATCACCTTGGAGCGCTCAAACAGATCGAGCAGGCGGCCCGGCGTGCAGATCAGCACATCGACGCCCTTGTCGAGCTTGGCCACCTGATCGGCCATCGAGACGCCCCCGATCAGCAAGGCCCAGTTCAGCTTGTGATATTTGGCGTATTTTTCAAACGCCTCGGCCACCTGATCGGCCAGTTCGCGCGTCGGCGCCAGCACAATGGCGCGCGGCATCCGGGCGCGTGAGCGGCCAGCAGCCAGACGTTCGATCATCGGCAGGGTAAAGGCGGCGGTCTTGCCGGTGCCGGTCTGGGCAATACCCAGCACGTCAAGCCCGGTCAGGGCCACGGGTATGGCCTGTTCCTGAATGGCGGTGGGCGTATCATAGCCCGTTTCAGCCACTGCCCGGAGCACTTCCGCGCCGAGGCCGAGTTCAGTAAATTTCGTCATGACACTCTATTCAAACAGGTTCACAGGCGGGCAAGCGATCTTGCAGGCGGGTGAACGGCGCGCCGATCGTGGCGCAAGGATGGGCGGCCGGTATTCGCCAGACGGGCTGACCCATCTCAATGCGCGAACACGCGCGAGCCGGTTTTGTCGGCTCGTGCGTGTCTGATAACAGAATTTGCAATAATGAACAGATTTTTCTTGTCGCCGCTGTTTAAACATCCAGATCAGCGATGGCGAATTCGGCATTATCCTGAATAAAACGAAAGCGCAGTTCCGGTTTGCGGCCCATCAGGGTTTCGACCAGAGCTTCGATGTCTTCCTCATCGTGCGGCAGGGTGACGCGCGCCATCGTGCGAGTCTTGGGATCCATCGTGGTTTCCTTGAGCTGGCTGGGCATCATTTCGCCCAGACCCTTGAAACGGCCGATTTCCGGGCGCTTGCCCTTGAATTCCTTCGCGATCAGTTCATCGCGGTGGGCATCGTCACGCGCATAAAAGGTTTTGCCGCCCAGGCTTAAGCGGTAGAGCGGCGGCATGGCGAGGAACAGGTTGCCGTTGCGGATCATGGCCGGCATGGTGCGGTAAAAATAGGTGATCAGCAGGCTGGCAATGTGGGCGCCATCGACATCGGCATCGGTCATGATGACGATGCGCTCATAACGCAGGTCTTCCTCGCGGAACTTGGCACCGGGCTGCACGCCGAGCGCCAGGCCGAGATCGGACAGTTCCTGATTGGCGCGCGCCTTGTCGCCGGTGGCCGAGGCGACATTGAGGATCTTGCCGCGCAGGGGCAGGATGGCCTGGGTATTGCGGTTGCGGCCCTGCTTGGCCGAGCCGCCAGCCGAATCGCCTTCGACGATGAACAGTTCGGTGCCGATGGCGTCCTGGCGGGCGCAATCGGCCAGCTTGCCGGGCAGGCGCAGCTTGCGCGTGGCTGAGGCGCGCTGGACTTCCTTGTCCTTGCGCTTTTTCAGCCGTTCTTCCGCCTTTTCGACGATAAATTGCAGCAGACGGTCGGCCTGTTTGGGCGATGAGGTCAGCCAGTGATCGAACGGATCGGCCAGCGCCCGTTCCACCAGCCGCGCCGCGTCGGGCGAGGACAGGCGATCCTTGGTCTGGCCCTGGAATTCGGGATTGCGGATAAAGACCGAGATGACGACTCCGGCGCTGGCTGCCACGTCTTCGGCGGTGATCAGGCCGCCGCGTTTATCGCCGGTCATCTCGGCATAGGTTTTGAGCGAGCGCGTCAGGGCGGCGCGCAGGCCCGCCTCGTGGGTGCCGCCATCGGGTGTGGGGATGGTGTTGCAATAGGACTGGACGAAGCCGTCATGCTCGCCGAAGCCCGCCGCCGACCAGACCACGGCCCATTCGACCGCGCCCGCATCATCGGCGCGGTCCACCCGGCCTGAGAAGATGTCCGAAACGGTTTCGGTGTCCTTGACGCGCTCGGCCAGATAATCGGCCAGCCCGTTGGGGAAGAAGAATTTATCTTCGGCGGGCGTCTGGTCGTGGATGAGTTCGGCTGCGCATTTCCAGTTGATCTGAACGCCACGGAACAGATAGGCCTTGGCCTTGGACATGCGGTAAAGGCGGGCCGGTTTGAAGTGGTGGCTGGCGAAGATTTCGGGATCGGGCCGGAAGCGCAGCTTCGTGCCGCGCTTTTTTGACGGCTGCACCTGTTCGATCGGGCCCAGCACATGGCCTTTGGAAAAATTCTGTTGCCATTCAAAGCCATCGCGCCAGACGGTGACCTCCAGCCGTTGCGACAGGGCATTGACCACCGAGGCGCCGACGCCGTGCAGGCCGCCCGACGTGGCATAGGCCTTGCCGGAAAACTTGCCACCGGAATGCAGCACCGTCATGATCACTTCGAGCGCCGACTTGCCCGGATATTTCGGGTGGGGATCGACCGGCATACCGCGCCCGTCATCGCGCACGCTGACATAGCCATCGGCGTCCAGTTCCACCCAGATGGCCTTGGCGTGATGGGCTACGGCTTCGTCCATCGCATTGTCGAGCACTTCGGCAAAGAGGTGGTGCATCGCCTTTTCATCGGTGCCGCCGATATACATGCCGGGGCGTTTGCGAACGGGCTCCAGCCCTTCCAGCACCTCGATACTGGACGCATTATAGCTCAGGTCCGCGTCCTGATCCGTGCCCGGTTCCGGTATGGCGGCGGCGGGCATGATCTTCTTCTCCTGAGGCTGGGCAGAAAGAGGTGACTGAGCGGGGGTGGGCATTGGCACGACCTGCGCAGGCTTTATGGCGGCAGGTTTTTCGGTTTTGTCGTCGCCTGGATTAAACAGCGAGGGTTGCGGGATGCTGGACGTCATGACTCTAACATGGAATGATTCGCGCCATATTCGTAAAGCCACCGTCATTAGGCAACAGAAAAAGGGCCGAAAGAAAAAGGGCCGCAAGCCTTTTCAGACTTGCGGCCCTTCAATATCAGCTCTTCAGGCGTCTTAGAAGGTCGCCTTCAGGGTCGCGGCGAAGGTGGACGGCATCTTTTCGGCGTCCGACCAGCGCAGGTCGAGGCCCAGCTTGTCGTTGATGGCATAGGTCACGCCGAAGTTCTGCGTGGTGTAGCCAGCCGATTCATAATTGCCGAGCGCGCCCGAAACCGACCACTTGTCGGTCAGCGGGTAGGAGGCGTTCACTTCGTAATAGGGGTCTTCGAGCGACTTGGTCGGCAGGTACATGACCGCGCCGATTGTGCCCTTGCCCATCGGGTGGCTGACGGCGGCCTTCAGTTCGCCGACGTTGAAATCACCGCCCTTATCCGCGCCGGGATAGGTGTAGGCAATCGCGCCGAAATCGAAATGGTAGTTGCCGAGCGAGGGCGTGAGGCCGAGATAGAGGTCGAGTTCGGTATTGGCCTTGTTGCCCGCACCATCCGAGAAATCGACGTTCGAGGCCCACGCACCAGCGTAGAAGAGGCCCTTCGAATAGTCGATACCGCCCTGAATGGCGGCCTTGTCGTTGGTTTGCGATACGCCGCGCCAGACATAGTTGCTGGTGACGGCGAGATTATAGCTCAGCGAACCTGCGGCGTCCTGAGCCATAGCGGCTCCGCCGGCGAAGAGGGCGCTGATGGCGACAGCGGCGACAAGAAGCGTCTTTTTCATGGTTATTTTCCCAGTTTGGTGATTTTCGCCGCTCAGTTGAACTGTCGGCGTTTCGGAGGAATTCATCTCATTGGTGATAAGACCTGAGCCTAATGTACCTTTTTTTGTGGGTGCGCAAAGGCCCCCTATGTCATTTGGCAACGGTTTGATGCAAATTTATCACGTTATTTCAAGTGCTTGCCTGCCCCCTGGCCGGGTGGTTGGAAGCGCTTTTTTTTAAATAAATGTCAAAAAATTCAAATATTTGCGCACTGCAACATAAGGAGAGGCGAGCGCAATAAGGCACAAATACATCAAAAAGACGAAGTGTGCATTGCGGCAAAAATCGTACGGCGCTTATGAAAAATTAAACCTGTTATGGTTAAGCCCGAATGGAGCCCCGCGCGGGCGGCATGGTTCAGGGTCGGGTAGCTTGATGTCAGGTAGCAGTCTGTTAGATTGGATGAGAGAGGGCGCGCAGGGGCGATCCGGCGAGGGTGCCATGACGATGAACAGAAGTATGAGGACGCGGCATGTCCTGCCGGATTCGCCGGAAGCTTCATCTGCCTTACTGTATGAGGCGCTGTCCGCCGCAGGCAGCCTGTTATGGGCCTATGATCTTTCGCTCGGCCAGTTTGAATTTCGCGGCGACGCACAGAGCCTGGGCCTGACACCGTTTCACGATGTCATGACGCTGGAAACCCTGGCACCTTTGCTGGCGGGCGGTGAGGCTGAGCGGCTCGATACGGTGCTGCGCGCCCTTGATGTGCTGACCTCGATCGACCTGCCGGGCGATGACGATGTGCAGTGCCTGCTGCGTCTGAAAGACCGGCGGCTGGTCTATCTCAAGGGACGGCGCGTGGCGCGCGGTCTGGCGCTGGGCACACTGACCGATCTGAGTCGCGACATGCGCCATGCGGCGTCAAACGGCGGCGGCCAGCCCGGTGCGGGTCTGGATCTCGAAGACAGCCATATCGATTCGCTGACCGGCCTTTATAGTCGGAGTGGGTTTCTGCCCGCCGTCCGCACCCTGCTGGCGCGTCCCGGCGATTATGATTTCGTCGTGTGCGATCTCAATCGTTTCCGCCGGCTGAACGAGGCACTGGGCCATGAACGCGCCGATCTGGTGCTGAGCCTGCTGGCGCAGCGCCTGCGCGATGCTTTTCCCGGCTGTGCTGTGCTGGCGCGGCTTGGTGAGGATGAGTTTGCGGTGCTGACCCAGCGCGGTTTTCCGCGTGTGTCGGAACGGATGCGCAATGCGCTCGAACGGACGATTTCGGTGGCCGGTTTCGATATTCACCCCACCTTTTCGATGGGCGCGGTGGCGGTGGAGGGCGGCGAGGCGGCGCTTGACGGCGGCGAACTGCTGCGTCGCGCCGAAATGGCCGTTGAAGTGGCGAAATCGCGGGGGGCGGGCGGTGTGGCGGCCTATAAGCGCGATCTCGAAAGCGATGGCCTGACGCGGCTGGCGCTGGAAGCCGAACTGCGCAAAGCCTTTATCAGCGGCGAAATTCACGCCTGGTATCAGCCGATCGTCGATCTCGAAACCGGGGTGATCGCCGGGTTCGAGGCGCTGGCGCGCTGGGTGCATCCCAAGCGCGGCGTCATTCCGCCCGACAATTTCTTAAGCGCCACGCGCGACCTGGGCATGATGACCGATCTCGGCACCATCATCATGAACGCCACGGTGATGACGCTCGGCAAGTGGCTGAAGAGCTACAGGCTGCCGGAAGGTTTTTTCATCAGCGTCAATCTGTCGGCACCGGAAATCGAACGCCTGCATCTGGTGGAAGATGTATCGCGTCTGATCCGCGAGCATGACCTGCCGGTCAAGGCCCTGAAGCTGGAGGTGACCGAAAGCGATGTGATGCGCGATCCGGCGGCTTCGGCGCGTGTGCTGGAAGACTTGCGCGATGCGGGCGCGGGCATTGCGCTCGATGATTTCGGCACGGGCTTTTCGTCGCTGAGCTATCTGGCCAAGCTGCCTTTCGACACGCTGAAGATCGACCGTTCGTTCGTCTCGACTTTGGGCAAAGAAGAATCGTCGGAGAAGATCGTGCGCGCCATCCTGACACTTGGCCGCGATCTGGGGCTCGATGTGGTGGCCGAGGGTGTTGAGGATATGGCGCTGGCCAGCCAGCTCTACGGCCTGGGCTGCGGACTGGGGCAGGGCTATGGCTTTGCCAGGGCGCTCAAGGCTCAGGACGCCGAAGCCTTTCTGGTGGCGTCCCTGGCACAGGCGGACGCTTCAGGCATTACCCGCCGCGCCTGACAAATGGCCCGGCGTGATGCCGAGGCTGGCCACGGCGGCCGACCACATCTGATCGGGATCGCGCATAAAGATCAGCTCTTCCTGCGCCGGAACGATCAGCCAGGCATTGCCGCTGATTTCCTCTTCGAGCTGCCCCGGCCCCCAACCGGCATAGCCGAGTGCGATCAGGGTGCGGGCCGGGCCGGAACCGCTTGACAGATCAACCAGAATATCGCGCGAAACGGTCAGGCCCAATCCGCGCATTTCGCCGCCGCGCGTAGTGACTTCTGGCCCGCCGAGATCAACAGTGATGTCGTCGAGCTGATAATCGAGGCTGTGCAGCACGAAGCCGCGATCATTCTGCACCGGGCCGCCGCGGTAAATCTTCATGTCGGCCAGTTCCCCGGCCTGACGATCCTCGGCCTTCAGCCCCAGTTCCTGCATCATGCGCGCAAAATTCAGGCCACTGATCGGCTGGTTGAGAATCAGCCCCATAGCGTGATCGGCATCATGATGACACAGATAGATGACGCTGTGGTCAAAGGGCGGCGCGCTCAGGCCCGGCATGGCGATCAGGAGCTGGCCCTGATAGGAGACGTGCCCGTCCTGGCCCGCTATGGCAACACCGGGAAACGCGGAGGAAGAGGGGGGAGGCGTATTCATAATGAAAAGCTTATCATATTCGCACCCTCTTGTCTCGCTGCGGCTCTTGGCACGGCGCAAGACCGGCCTATATAGGGGGCGCAACATAGCACACAAGGAGCGCCTGCATGTCTCTCAAATCCGGTGACAAGATCCCCGACCTGACCCTGACCGTGGTTGACGAAGAGGGCCCCAAGCCCACGCCGTCCGCTGATTTTTTCACCGGGAAAACCGTGGTGCTGTTCGCCGTGCCGGGCGCCTACACCCCTACCTGTTCGGCGCGCCACCTGCCGGGCTTCAAGGATCACGCCGCCGATTTCAAGGCCAGGGGCGTCGATACCGTGGCCTGCACCTCGGTCAATGACTATTTCGTCATGAAGGCGTGGGCGAAGGATCAGGGTATTGGCGATGAGGTGGTGATGCTGGCCGATGGCAATGGCGAATTCGCCAAGACGATGGGCCTGACACTCGATGCTTCGGGCTTCGGCATGGGGCCGCGTTCACAGCGCTATGCCGCCGTCATCAAAAATGGCGTGATCGACAAGCTGTTCGTTGAAGAAGGCGGCGAGTTCAGGGTTTCAGCGGCAGAGTATGTGCTGGAACAGCTTTAAGACCGGAAGCGGGAGCCAGACTCCCGCTTTTTTTCTTACACCCGGCCACCGAAATTGAGCGTGTGGGGGCCTGAGTCTCTGGTGCGGCCGCGTGCGCCATAGGTGGCGCTGCGGTTGCGCTTGGCGTTGATGTCGCTGGCCACCGCCGTGATAATGCCTTCGGTGACGCGCCTGGCCGCATTGACGGCGTGTTCGTAGCGCTTCAGCCGGGTCTGAAAAAGTTCGGTGGCGTTTCGCAAGCTTGTTTTCTCCGCATCGCTCATGCCGTCAAGCAGATCGGGACTGGCCTTGATGCGCATCGATTCATGGCGATAGAGGTTCGACAGATGGCGCGTTTCCTCAACCTCAACAGCAATATCCTGCGGGCGATGGGCCTCCAGACTGAGGGTTTCGCGCTCCAGCCGCTCACCCAGCCTGACGGTCAGGGCCAGAAGCTGGCGGGCGCGTTCTGAGCCGTTTTGTGCGGAAAGTGCCATAAGTCTATTGTCCTGCCTGAACCTTAATGAGTTGTTTCTGCATCATGTCGGAAATGCCGACCCCACCGCGCATGGCCATCTGTCTGGCCATGGCATCGACATAAAAAGAGCGCATGGCCTCTTCGCCCGCGCCGCCACCGAAGGGGCCATCGGCGGACAGGCCATCGAACATCGGCTTCAACAGATTAGACAGGCACATGGTTTCGAAATCGAGACCGAGCTTGGCGTTCGACTTGCCGCCCTTGCCGGCCGAAGCCGCCATTTGCTGGATCGATGACGGGCCGGAAACGACGCTCTGGGCCGAGGTCTGGGCGTTTTGCAAGGTGAGAAGCGCGGCGGTATCCATTACATCACCTCAATATCGGCTTGCAGAGCGCCCGAGGCCTTAATGGCCTGAATAATGGCGATCATGTCGCGTGGCGTCACCTTGAGCGCATTGAGCCCGGCCACCAGATCAGACAGGGTGGAGCCGCCGCCGAGCTGGATCAGTTGCTTGCCCTTTTCCTCATCGACGCTGACCTGACTAGATGGTACGGCGGCGGTCTGGCCTTGCGAGAAGGGCAGGGGCTGGCTGATTGAGGGCTGCTCATCGACACGGATGGTCAGGTTACCCTGGGCGATGGCGACGCGAGAGATACGTACATTCTCGCCCATCACAATGACGCCATTGACCTCATCGATCACCACCTTGGCCGGGGCATCGACATCGACATCCATCGGCTCGACCTGAGTGATGAAATCCATCATCGAGGTGCCGGCGGGCGGCTTGATGGCGACGATGGACGGATTTTCGGCGACGGCCGTACCCGGATACTGACGGTCGATGGCGTCGGCGATGCGGCGCGCAGTGGTGAAGTCGGGATTGTGCAGGGTCAGGCGCAAAACCTGCATGGCATTGAAATTGAAATTGGTTTCACGCTCGATCGTGCCGCCCGATGCGATGCGTCCTGCCGTCGGCACCCCCTTGGTGACCGATGAGCCCGATGCGCCGCTGGCGGATACCGAACCGGTCTGAACCGTACCCTGCGCCACGGCATAGGCCTCGCCATCAGCGCCCATCAGCGGGGTGACAAGAAGCGTGCCGCCGAGCAGGCTTTTGGAATCGCCCATAGCCGATACGGTGACATCAAGCGTGGCGCCGGGCGCGGAAAAGGGCGGCAGTTCGGCGGTGACCATGACGGCGGCGGCGTTTTTGGTATTGAGGGAGGCGTCACGCACATTGACACCCAGCCGCTCCATCATGCTTTCGAGCGACTGCTTGAGCATGGGTGAATTGCGCACCGTGTCGCCGGTGCCGTTAAGGCCCACCACGATGCCATAGCCGATAAGCTGGTTGGTGCGCACGCCCTCGACATCGACAATATCCTTGATGCGCGAGGCGGCCAGAGCCTGACCGGAGATCATCATGCCGATCATGGCGGTGGCGCAGAACGCCGCTTTCAGTTTCAGGCCCATTGTCATCAACGCTTTCATGCGGCTGTTAACCATACTTGCCCGATATGTCTGCGAAGAGCGTGCCAGAGTCTGTGGATAAATATATTGAATGGATTCAGCGTATTGAAGCCGAGCATCGCCCAAGGCTTAACAAATGGGAAAAATATGCCGGGGCGTTAAGGCTTCGCTTACCCGGCGTGGGCAATATTGGCCGGGTTATCGCACCGGTAAAAGACCGGTGCGCTCCTAATCAGGGCGCAGAGTAAGAATTTACGCGGTTTATCAGAGTCTTTCGACATGGTTTCAGGTGTAGGTTCGAGCATGACGATCAGAATCAATTCAGCTACGGGCGCAGCTTCATCTGCTGGCGCCAGTGGTGTGCGCAAGACGAGCGGCGGGTTTTCCCTGTCCGGTTCCTCAGGTGCCGGCAAGGCGTCCGCGCCTTCGCAAAGCTCGGCGGCCGTGGGGATGCTCGGCATCGACGCTCTGGTGGCCATTCAGGCCGAGGAAGATGTGCTGCATGGCCGCCGCCGCCGTCAGATCAAGCGCTCGCACGACATTCTCGACGCGCTCGACGACATCAAGGTCAGCGTCCTGTCGGGCGATCTCGATGACGAGGCGCTGCTACGCCTGCAAGGGCTGATCGCCTTGCACCGCGAAGACATTTCCGATGACAGGCTGCAAGGCGTGCTCAATGAAATCGAAACGCGCGCCTGCGTCGAACTGGCCAAGCGCCGTCTGGTCTGAACCGGGCTGGCCTGATCTGAACCGGGGCGTAGCCTGCATTCAAACTGTCACGTTAAAAAGACTTCACAGCCTTAATCTTAGTCACTATAAGCCAGCCTGCCTGCGCACCCTGAAATCCGAACGGACAGGGGCTGTGGTATCGAATTTGCTGCTTAACCGCGCGGGGAGACGGATCTGTGCCGCCTCAGGACTCGCCGGCTATCGATTATCAGGGGTGTGAAAAAGCTTATGTCTGCTGCCGAAATGCCTGAATTGCATGTCGATTATCGTCCTTCTGAGGACGAAGACTATATGAGCCCGCGCCAGCTTGCCTATTTTCGCCGCAAGCTGAACGACTGGAAGGAAGAGATCCTTCGCGGGGCTAAGGAAACCGTCAATATCATGCAGAAGGAAACGGAGAATCACCCCGATCTTGTTGATCGCGCGTCTTCGGAATCCGACCGCGCCCTCGAACTGCGTACGCGCGACCGCCAGCGCAAGCTGATCTCGAAAATCGACGAGGCCATTTCGCGCATCGATGATGGTTCCTACGGCTATTGCGAGGAAACCGGTGAGCCGATCGGCCTTGGCCGCCTTGAGGCCCGCCCGACGGCGACCCTGTCCATCGAAGCTCAGGAACGCCACGAGCGCTCCGAGCGCGTGCACCGCGACGACTGAGACATGATTGAGAAAAAGCCCGTGCCGGTCACGGGCTTTTTTGTGGGCCTTACCCCGCCATCTCCCACAGGGCGTTGGCCTTGTCATACATGCTGGTTTGCGCTGCGGGGCGGCCGATGAAATAGCCTTGCGCCTCGGCGCAGTTCAGGCTTTTGAGCGCTTCCATCTGTTCGCGGGTTTCCACCCCCTCTGCTGTGATTCGTACGCCGAGGGATTTCGCCATGTCGGTAATGGCGCGGATAATCGACAGGGCGTTGCGGTCATGGGGCAGTTCGCGCACGAAAGACTGATCGATCTTGATCTTGTCGAACGGGAAGGTGCGCAGATAGCTGAGGCTGGAATAGCCGGTGCCGAAATCATCCATGGCGATGGTAACGCCGAGGCTGCGAATGGCGTTCAGAATGCCGAGATTGTGCGTCTCATTTTCAAAAACTACGCTTTCGGTAATTTCGAGTTCGAGGCGGCGGGGATCAAGACCGGAGCGTTTCAGCGCCTTTTTGATGATGGCCGTCAGCGATTTGTGCCGGAATTGCAGAGGTGAGATATTGACCGCCACGCGCCAGTTGTGCGGCCACAAGGCCGCCGTCTGGCAGGCCTGTTCCACCACCCACTCGCCAAGCGGTCCGATCAGGCCGCAATCCTCGGCCACGGGAATAAAATCGACCGGTGACACGCGCCCGCGTTGCGGGTGGTTCCAGCGCAGCAGGGCCTCGAAGGACACGATCTCATGGCTGGCCAGATCGAGAAGCGGCTGGTAGTGCAGCTCGAACTGCCCTTCCGTCAGTGCAACTTTCAGATCCTTTTCCATCTCGATGCGATCCTGCAACCGCGCGTCCATTTCCGGGCGATAGAAGCGCCAGCCATTGCGGCCTTCGTTCTTGACCTGATACATGGCCAGGTCGGCGCGCGACAAAAGATTACGGGCGTCCATGCCGTCTTCGGGTGCCAGACTGATGCCGATGGATGCGCCGATTTCGAATTGCAGATCATTGATGACGAAAGGTGTTTTCATGGCCTCAAGGATGCGCTCGGCCAGATGGCGGGCGTCTTCGGGGATGCAAATATCCTGAAGCACCGTGAATTCGTCGCCGCCCATGCGCGCGATCACATCGCCCTTGCGCACGCACAGGCGCAGACGGGCCGCCACCTCATTCAAGACCTGATCGCCGATCAGATGGCCGCAGGAATCATTGACGATCTTGAAGCGGTCGAGATCGAGATAGAGCAGGGCCAGGCGATGGTGGTGACGCTGCACGCGGCCCAGGGCGTTTTCGATTTCGTGCGTGAACAGGGTGCGGTTGGCGAGGCCTGTCAGGGCGTCATAATGGGCCAGGTGCTGAATGCGGTTTTCCGCCTGTTTCTGTTCGGTCAGGTCGATGCCGAGGGTCAGGATGCAGTCGGCTTCGCCGCTGGCGTCGCGCAGGACGGTTTTTTTGAATTGCAAGGTGCGCACCTGTCCCTCGCCATCGACAAGATCGACCTCATTGAGCAGGACGGCTGTATCGCTTTCCAGCGCCTTTTGATCGGCGGCATGAAAGAGAGCGGCGCGCTCGCTGCTCATGAACTCGGCACTGGTCAGACCGGTAATGTCGCGTCCCTTCGTGCCCAGCCAGTTTTCGCCCACCTGATTGACGAGCAGAATACGCTGGTCGGAGGCCTGTTTGACCATGACCATAGCCGGAATATTCTGAATGACCAGATCGAGGAAGGCCTGCTGGCGCTGCGCATTGCTGCTGACCCTTATCAGGTCGTCGGTCAGGTGGCGCTGCTGATTGTGCGCGGCTTGCAGATCGGCGCTGGTGGCCTTAAGCACCGACAAGGAGGTGCCGACGCCAGCATAACGGCCGTTGCGGGTGGCGATAAAGCCGCGCATCAGTTCGGAGGGCCGCTCGCTCAGGGTGGAGCGGGTGAAATCGCGCAAGGGCGTCTCCACATCGACGAGCAGAGGATTGGCGTCCATCAGTGCGGTGACGGGTTTGCTGCTATAGAGGGCGCGGCCATATTCAGCCGCCATCGTCAGGCTGAAGGCGTGGCGTTCGATCAGGCCGAGCACGTGGCCCGCAACATCTGTAATCGCCACAACCATCAGATCGGCATCGTCGCGGAAGGCTTCATAAAGGGTGGAATTGCTGCAATCGGCCAGAAAAGGCTCGATGGCGTCGGTTATATCTGCAATGCGCAAGCTGACTTGCATGGAGGTACTCACCTTCGGTTTACGCAACAGCGCTTTTGCGCCTGAGAAGCGTGTAGCGGGCAATCGCTAAGCGGCTTTTAATGTCATAAAAACTTGTCTGAACTGTCATTTATGACGGACGTGAAAATCGACAGAAGCCTTTTCAAACCAGCCTCAGGCGCGTATGGGAGGGCCTCCCTGTTGCCTGTGAGACTCTGCCCATGACCGTCAAGGTTCGCTTCGCCCCTTCGCCCACCGGCCGTATCCATGCCGGTAATGTGCGCGCCGCTCTGCAAAACTGGCTGTTTGCCCGTCAGAAGCAGGGCCTTTTCGTGCTGCGCATCGACGATACCGATCTGGAGCGCTCAACCAAAGACAACGAAGACCTGATCGAAACCGATCTGCAATGGCTGGGTCTGGTCTGGGATGAGCGCTACAACCAGTCGAAACGTTTCGATATTTATGACCGCGCCGCCGACTATCTGAAGGCTGCCGGACGCCTGTATCCCGCCTATGAAACCGCCGACGAGCTTGACCGCCGTCGCAAGGTGCAGTTGTCGCGTGGTCTGCCGCCGGTTTATGACCGCGCCGCGCTCAATTTGTCTGATGCGGAAAAAGCCACGCTGGAAGCCGAGGGCCGCAAACCGCACTGGCGCTTCAAGCTCGAAGGCAAGCGCGTGGCCTGGGAAGATATGGTGCGCGGCCACTGTGAGGTCGATACCACCTCCATGTCCGATCCGGTGCTGATCCGCGAAGACGGTGCCTATCTCTACACCCTGCCTTCGGTGGTGGACGATATGGATATGCAGATCACGCATGTGATCCGTGGCGAGGATCATGTCGCCAATACCGGCACCCAGCTTGAGATTTTCGAGGCCCTGCAAGGCCTGTTCGCTGCGCCCGTGCCGGTTTTCGCCCATATGTCGCTGCTGGTCGGGGCCGATGGCGAGGGGCTGTCGAAGCGCCTCGGTTCGATGTCGATCTCGCAGATGCGCGAGGACGGACTGGAGCCGCTGGCCATCACCTCGCATCTGGCCAAAATCGGCACCTCCGATGCGCTGGAAGCCGCGCCGTCGCTGGAGGCGCTGGTCGAGCTTCAGGACTTCGCCAAGATGGGCCGTGCCCCGGCGCGCTATGATTTCGACGATCTGATGCGGCTGAATGCTGGCGTTTTGCAAGCCATGAGCTATGCCGAAGCGAAGCCGCGTCTGGCGGCGCTCGATGCCGATCTGGGTGAGTTATTTTGGGAGACGGTCAGGCCGAACCTGCATAAATTCGCCGACATCACCGAATGGGTGGCGGTGGTGAAGGGCGACATTGCGCCGCGTATCGAAGACCCAGCCTTTGCCGCCAGGGCGCTGGAACTTTTGCCCGCCGATTATGGCCGTGAGTCTTGGCAGGCCTGGACGGCCGCCATCAAGGAAGCGACCGGTGCCAAGGGCAAGGCCCTGTTCATGCCGCTGCGTCAGGCCCTGACCGGCATGGATCACGGCCCCGACATGGGGGCTTTGAGCTTCCTGATCGGGCGCGCTGAGATCGCACGGCGCTTGAAAGCTTAGAGCGCTTTTCGATCTGGTGGGATCGGATTGTTGCTATAAATCTTTGTTTTATAGCTATTTCTTATCAAAAAAGTGGATCCCCATTTTGGGGAAACGCTCTAAGCCACCGCGCCGAACAACTTGCCGACTCCGGCGGTGACGGCCAGGGCCAGAGCGCCCCAGAAGGTGACGCGGATCACGGGCCTGAGCATGGGTGAGCCGCCCGTCCATGCGCCCAAAGCGCCGAGCAGGGCCAGAAAGATCAGCGACGAGACGGAAACCGTCCATATGCCAAAGGCACGCGGGCTGAGCCACAGTGTGACAATCGGCAGAATGGAACCGGCCGAGAAGGACAAGGCCGAGGCGATAGCCGCCTGAATGGGCCGCGCCGTGGTCATGTCGGAAATGCCCAGTTCATCGCGGGCGTGGGCATCGAGCGCATTGTGTGCGGTCAGTTGCTGCGCCACCTGTTCCGCCAGTTCGGCGCTTAAGCCGCGCGCCTGATAAATGCCCTTGAGTTCGGCCAGTTCGGCCTTTGGGTCATCATGCAGTTCCTGGCGCTCGCGTGTCAGTTCGGCGTTTTCCGTGTCGGATTGCGAACTGACCGATACATATTCGCCCGCCGCCATCGACAGGGCACCCGCCGTCAGGGCCGCCACGCCGGTGATCAGCAAATCGGTTTTGGAAGCCTTGGTCGCCGCCACCCCAACCAGCAGGGCAGCGGTGGAGACGATGCCGTCATTGGCACCCAGGACGGCGGCGCGCAACCAGCCGATACGGTTGATGAAGTGATTTTCATTGTGCCCACGTTTAGCCATTTCAGATTACCTTTCTGGTGTCGATCTTGATGTCGTGGCTGCGCATTCCGGCGATGGCAGGCAGAACCTCAGCCACGCTGTCGACGCTGACATAGGTTTCGCGGAAATTGGCCGGGATGAAGCCCTCGGCCAGCATATGTTCGATCAGAGCAAAAAAGGGTTGCCAGAATTGATTGATGTTCAGGAAGATGACCGGCTTCATATGCAGGTCGAGCCTGCGCCATGACAACAGCTCGACAATCTCTTCCAGCGTGCCGATGCCGCCGGGCAGCACGATGAAGGCGTCTGATTCCTCGAACATCATCATCTTGCGTTCGTGCATATTGGCGACGATGCGCGTTTCGACATCATCGAACAGGATTTCCCGTGAGCGCAGGAATTGCGGCATGATGCCGAGCACGCGGCCGCCCGCCTCATGAACGGCGTGGGCGGTTTCGCCCATCAGCCCAACCCCGCCGCCGCCATAAACGAGACGCAGGTCTGCCCCCGCCAGCACCTGACCCAGATCGCGCGCCGCTTCACGATAGTCGCCGGACGCACCAAAGGCGGAGCCGCAATAAACACAGACGGATTTGATTTCGGATGGACTGGACGGCATTCGGTTACTGTTCCTGATTAAGCCTGTTATCTGCTCTTGGCCCGCCCGGTATAAAAAAACAACATGGGCGCTGTGACCCTATTCCACTAGGCGCAGGCGTGAAAAGCGGATAGTGCTGCCATCAGGAAGAAAACTCATGCTGCGTCTCTTAATCCCTATCATGACCTGTGGCCTCCTGTTCGTTCTGGCGGGCTGTCACGCCGATCCGGCGAAAACCGGTGGTGATGACGATGCGGCCCTGCGCGCGGCGGGCTATTCGCGTGCGCCGCAGGTGACCGGGGTGGAGCAGGGCGGCGGCGGCAGCTATATCATCAGCGGCAATGCCATGCCCGACGGACGGGTGCGCGTGACCTATGGCGGTGATAGCGCCATTGGCGTTACCGCCGATGCCAAGGGGCACTTCCGTGCGCCCGTGCCGTCAAGCGCGCAAGGCGGCGGCCTCTATGATCTGTCGATTGAGGATAATGGCCGGTTGATGCACGCCGAAGGACGGCTGTTTATTCCGCCGCAGCACCCTGAAAAGGCGACGCTGATTCGCGCCGGTGCGCCCAGCCTGCCGCTGTTCGACAAGACGCAAGCGATTGCCGTCATCGATTATGATGCGGCAGGTGCAATCGCCATTTCCGGCCATCTGGCCGTTTCGGGCACGGTGGATGTGCTGATCGATGGCGATATTCGCGCCCAGATCAAGCCCGACGCCCGACACGCCTACAGTGCCGTGTCGCAGATCGCTCCGCCAGGCAGCGTGCCGAAAAAAGTCGAGATCGTTTTACAGCCGAGCGGTCAAAAGACGGGCCAGAACAATGTGCTGGCCACGCGCACCCTGTTGGTGTCTTTACCGGAAACCAACACCGACAATATATCGGCCCTGGCGGATGGATGGCGTGTCGATTCGGTGCTGCCGGGCGGCGGGATGCAGACCACGCTCGTTTTCTGAGAAGACGGCCTGCGACGACGCCCTACATCATCTCGTTTTGTTTCTGCTGGGTCGAGGAAAACAGCTTTTTGAGAAACTCCGTCAGGCCGTGGCGCTTGGCCTTGCGGTTGACGGCCTCATCGCTGACCAGCCAGGCGATCTGCACCACGCGGCGTTCGCCCTCGAAAGGCGTGTGGCCATGCCAGGAATTGTCCAGGCGCGGGAAGGCGATGAAGTGGCCATAGCCGGGATTGACCTCGGCCGTGCCGGGGCCATCCTGATCGGGGCCTTCCAGAAAACGCAGATTGCCGCCGCTTGCGCCATCTCGGTTGAGGTAGATCAGCGCCGAAGCCAGCTTGTCGGCGCCATCGGTATGGGCGCGACCGTCCTTGAGCGCCGACCATTTGCGCACCGTGACCCAGCTTGGCTTATCCACCAGATTGACGCCGAGCTTGGCCCCGACGGCACGGGCGAATTCCGGCCCGCGCACCTCTTCCAGCAGGGCGCGAAAGGATGGCCCCATTGGAAAGTCTTCTGGCCGCATAAAGCCGGTCTTGTTGATCTGCGGAAAATCGCGGGCGATGTCGTCTTCCATCTCAGGCGGCAGAATATCCGCGCCGATCAGATTGCGGAAGGGATAGTCGGAGGCGGGCGTGGCCTCGATGGCGTCATAACGCAGCATGGGAAATAAAACCTGTTCGTCGAACTGACACTCAATATAGCCTCAAGCGGCGTGGCGCGCTACGGGCGATTGTGACGCATATCGAAGGACGATTCAGTTTTTTTGAGAAAAAGCGGATGGCTCCCCGGACAGGACTCGAACCTGTGACAAGTCGATTAACAGTCGACTGCTCTACCAACTGAGCTACCGGGGATCACATCGGCAAGGCGCGCCCTATAGCAAGGCTTTGATTAGATGCGCAAGTCTCAATCGCCAAGTTTTCAACATTTATTCTTCGCGCGGCACATAAGCGCCGTTCCGTCTGAGGATCGACGCGGCGCATAGAAAAAAGCCCGAAAACAGGTTTCGGGCTTCGGGAAGTCAGGTGATGGTGGATGTCTTCAAAAACGGAAAGACAACGATGTTATGCCGGGTGTTCGGTTAATGCAGGGTAAATGCTGCCTGGGCAGTCTTCAGGGACGCTTTTACCAGCCATTCAGCAGCGGCTTAACGCACAGGCTCACATGTCGTTGATGTGTGAGGCTCACACATGAAAAAATGTTCTCAACATGTTCTCATGTGGAAAATTTAAAGCCTACTGATTTTATTTGAGATTTGCTTGGAGGCCTGAGCCAGAGTCGAACTGGCCTACACGGATTTGCAATCCGCTGCGTAACCGCTCCGCCATCAGGCCTCACTTGAGCGAAGCGGTGAGCTATCAGATCGTCTCAGCGCCTGCAATGACCGATAGGGCAATTTTGCCAATAAATTTTTAAAAATTTCGCCTCGGCTGTTTTGCGGCGCAAAATTTTTCGTTGAAGCCGACAGGGGGTTGCGCTTATAAGCGGGCGGATTAAAAGCTGTATTCAGTTATATATTAAAAGTCCGCGTTTCTGCGCGGCGTTCCCCGAAGGAAGCCCCGTTCATGGATTTTCATGCCAGCCGTCAGAATATGGTCGAATCCCAGGTGCGGGTGAATGATGTCACCGATCATCCTCTGGTCATGGCGATGCGCCAGGTGCAGCGCGAGCGTTTGTGTGCTTCGTCGCAGGGTTTCCGCGCCTATGCCGAAGCCGAACCGGTGATTGCGCCGGGACGTACCCTGATGGCGCCGCGCGACATTGCCAAGCTGTTGCAGACGGTCGAGCCGGTGGCCGGTGAAAGCGCCCTGGCCCTGGCAGCGCCCTATGCAGCCGCGGTGCTGGCCACAGCGGGCCTGAAGGTTGTGGCGCAGGAAGCCGATCCGCGCGCTATGGCGGTGATCGAGCCCTATCTCAAGGAACTCGGTGTCGAGACGCAAACCGCCGACCTGAACATGCCTACGGGTCAGGATTATGATGTCATCGTGGTCGAGGGGGCTGTGGCCGAAGTGCCTGATGCCTGGCTGAAGGCGCTGAAGGTGGGCGGGCGGCTCGCCGTGGTTCTGCGCGACGGGCCTGTTGGTCGTGCGCGCCTCTATCTGCGCCTTGCCGCCGGTTTTTCAGAACGCGACGTGTTCGATTCCACGCCGTCCACCCTGCCGGGCTTTGAGCGCGCGCCGTCTTTCCAGTTCTGATGTTCAGCCCATTACCCGAACGCCTGCGACACCACTGACAGTTTTTTACTCTGACATTCTGTTATAGAATGAAAAAAGCTTAACTCGTCAGGTGTAAGAACTTCTGCTATCAGAAGTTTAAACTAAGTCTGCGGCTGAAATTCTGGCGAATGCCCGGACTTTTCCAAAGCGATCTGGAGGGAGCGGCAGAGACTGCCGAAACGATCAGACGGCTATATCGGGGTACTATGTTGATGAAGACTTCCAAATTTGCAGGCAAGGCGCTTGCCGTGTCGCTGGCGGCCCTGTCGCTGGTTCTGGCGGGTGTCGGCGCGGCGCAGGCCGAATCGCTGAATGACGCCATTGCTATGGCCTATGCGCAAAACCCGACGCTTACCCGCTCGCGCGCCGCGCAGCGCGCCACGGATGAAGGTTATGTGCAGAGCCGGTCGCAGTTTGGCCCGTCGGTCAGCGCCGCTGCATCGAGCGATTATTCTGATCACGAGCAGGATTTGGCCGGTAATCGCTCCTATAGCACGCTGGGCCTGTCGGCGAATCAGGCCCTGTTCGCTTCGGGGGGCCTGACCGCTTCGCTGGCGGCTTCCAAGGCCACAGTCCTGTCGGGTCAGCAGAGCCTGCGCTCCACGGAATCCAGCGTCCTGCTCGATGTGATCAGCGTCTATACGGCGGTGCGGCGCGACCAGGAGGCGCTGAAGATTTCGCAGGACGATTACGACATTCTCAAGCAGCAACTCGATCAGACTCAGGCGCAGTTCGATGTCGGCCAGTTAACACGCACCGATGTGGCCCAGTCGCAGGCGCGGCTGGCGGCTTCGGCGGCCTCTCTGGCCCAGGCCCAGGCCCAACTCGATACCGACCGCGCCTCCTATGTGGCCGTGGTCGGCCAGTCGCCGGTGGCGCTCGACCCCACGCCCGACCTGCCGGGTTTGCCAACCGATTTTAACGCGGCCCTTGCCGCCGCCAATCAGAATAATCCCGATTTGCAGTCTGCCGTCTTCGCCGAAAAGGCCGCCGCCGACCGCGTGCGCGCCGAACGTTCGGTCTATGGCCCTACAATCGGCCTGTCGGCCAGTTCGGGTTATACGGCACCGACAAGTCAACTTGGCCATCTCGGTGATTACGAGGGCACAAGCCTGACCGCCCGTCTGTCGATTCCGCTGTACAGCGCAGGGCTGAACGCTTCACGCATCCGCGCAGCCAAAGCCGACCTCGACGCGCAGGCTGCCACGGTGGAACTGACGCGCCGTTCGGTGGTATCGACCGTGGCGCAGGCCTGGTCGCAAATGCTGGCGGCGCGTTCGGTGGTGACGTCGAGCCAGGAACAGGTCAAGGCGGCGCAGGTAGCGGCAGATGGTGTCAAAACCGAGCAGCAGGTGGGCTTGCGCACCAATATCGAAGTGCTCAACGCCGATCAGGAACTGAAAAGCGCGCAACTGGCGCTGATCGAGGCCCAGCGCGATCAATATCTGGCCGGCAGCCAGCTTTTGTCGGTCATGGGTGGGCTGACGGCCCGTGCCTTCGTGCCCGATATTCAGGTTTACGACCCGCAGAAGAATTTCGACAAGGTGAAAAATAAGGGCTGGTCGCCGCTCGAACCGGTGGTGCGCGTGCTCGACGGACTGGCGGGAGGCGGGCAATAAACGCCTGCCTTCGCCAATTTCATCTTGCCTTTTTATATCGGCCTAATGTCTGCAAGTTCGCTTGATCACAGAAAAATTAGCCGATTGGACGAAAATGTGGCCGTGGCGTGACCGTTAAGAGTTGCCAAAATCGCCGAACACGTGTCAGCTAGCCTCGGTTTACGATTCCCTTATCCGATTCGCAGCAGTTAGAGACGATGGCAGAACAATCCGCACACGAACCGACCATGGAGGAAATCCTGGCCTCTATCCGCCGCATCATCTCCGAGGATGACGCGCCCGCCGATGCGAACGCCGAGGCCGAGTCTGAGGCGGTTGCCGACGAGTCGGCTGCCGTCGAAGCGAAAGCTGAAGCAGACGACGATTTTGCGGTTGAGGACGAGGGCGGGGCCGAAGATGACGTCCTCGAACTGACTGAAACCTATGAAGCCGGCCCGTCCTCCGTCTCCATCGGCGACATCGAAGCGTATGAACCGGAGGCTGTAGCCGCGCCCGAACCGGCTCCCGCACCTGTGGCCAGGCCTGCGCCGCGTAGTAGCGGCCTGGTCAGCGAACGCACCGAATCGATGGCGGCTTCGTCCTTTGGCGCCCTGACCAGTTCGCTTCTGGTGCCGCACAGCGACCGTACCCTCGAAGACGTGGTGCGCGATATGCTGCAACCGCTGCTGCAAGCCTGGCTCGATCAGAACCTGCCCGGCATCGTTGAAGAGCAGGTGCGTCAGGAAGTCGAACGCATCGCCCGTCAGTCGCGTCGCTAAACCTGATCTCGTCATAGATTTTACTACCATCTCCTGTTAAGAGGGCGGCGTCGGTCACAGACGCCGCCTTTTTCATTTTCCGCACCTTTCGAGCCCGCACCGCACACCATGTTAGACAAGACCTTCGATCCGAGCGCCGTTGAACCCCGCCTTTACGCCATGTGGGAAAAATCGGGCGCTTTCGCCCCGAATGATAGCGGCGAGGCCTTTTCGATCGTCATCCCGCCGCCCAATGTGACCGGCAATCTGCATATCGGCCATGCGCTCAACAACACCTTGCAGGATGTGCTGGTGCGATTCGAGCGGATGCGCGGCAAGGCGGCCCTGTGGCTGCCGGGCACGGATCACGCCGGTATCGCCACCCAGATGGTGGTAGAGCGGCAACTGGCGCAAGCCGGGCTGAAGCGCCGCGATATGGGCCGCGACGCCTTTGTGGCGAAGGTGTGGGACTGGAAGGCCGAATCGGGTGGCACGATTGTGCGCCAATTGCGCCGTCTGGGCGCGTCATGCGACTGGTCGCGCGAGCGTTTCACGCTCGATGATGGCCTGAGCGCCGCCGTGCGCAAGGTGTTCGTCACCCTGCATAAGCAGGGCCTGATGTACCGCGACAAGCGGCTGGTCAACTGGGATCCGCAGTTCCAGACGGCGATTTCCGATCTTGAGGTCGAGCAAAAAGAGGTCGATGGCCATTACTGGCACTTCGCCTATCCGCTGGCCGATGGGGTCAGCTTCGACTATCCGGTCAAGGACGAGGACGGCAACGATACGACCGAAACGCGCGACTATATCGTGGTGGCGACCACGCGCCCGGAAACCATGCTGGGCGATTCCGCCGTGGCCGTGCATCCGGACGACCCACGCTATACCGGCCTGATCGGCAAATCGGTCATCCTGCCGATCACGGGTCGCCGCATCCCGATCGTGGCCGACGAATATGCCGACCCGACCAAGGGTTCCGGCGCGGTCAAGATCACGCCTGCCCACGATTTCAACGACTTTATGGTCGGCAAGCGGCATGAATTAAAAACAATTAGCATTTTCGATGCTCATGCCAGAGTGCGTTACGCGAGCCAGCCTAGCTTTATTGAACAACAAAATTTGCGAAATGTTGGGCGCCCGTTTCCCAACTTCGAAGAGTTAGATGCCTTGGAAGCAATTCCCCAAGAGTTTCAAGGGAAAGATCGATTTGAAGTGCGCAAAAGCATTATCGCCCGCGCCGAAGAGGAGGGCTGGCTGAAGGCCATTGAGAAGACCAAGCATATGGTGCCGCATGGCGACCGTTCCGGCGTGGTGATCGAACCCTTCCTGACCGACCAGTGGTACGTCAATGCCGGTGAGTTGGCCAAGGAAGCGATTGCCGCCGTCGAGGATGGCCGCACGGTGTTCGAGCCGAAGAACTGGGAAAAGACGTACTTTGAGTGGATGCGCAATATCGAGCCGTGGTGCGTGTCGCGCCAGCTCTGGTGGGGCCATCGCATTCCGGCCTGGTATGCCGAAGACGGCAAGATTTTTGTCGCCGAAACCGAGGCCGAAGCGCTTGCCGAGGCGGCGACCCATTACGGCAGGGCCGTGGCGCTGAAGCAGGACGAGGACGTCCTCGATACCTGGTTCTCGTCGGCGCTGTGGCCGTTTTCGACGATGGGCTGGCCGGAAGACACGGCTGATCTTAAGCGCTTCTACCCGACTGATACATTGATCACCGGCTTCGACATCATCTTCTTCTGGGTGGCCCGGATGATGATGATGGGGCTGCATTTCACCGGGCAGGCGCCGTTCAGGCGCGTCTTTATCAATGCTCTGGTCCGCGATGACAAGGGCCAGAAGATGTCGAAATCCAAGGGCAATGTGGTCGATCCGCTGGCCCTGATCGACGAATATGGCGCCGATGCGCTGCGTTTCACCATGACGGCCATGTCGGGGCAGGGGCGCGACATTAAGTTATCGAAGCAGCGCATTGAAGGGTATCGCAATTTTTCCACCAAGCTGTGGAATGCCACCCGCTTCACCCAAATGAATGAGTGCGCGCGTGTGGCCGGTTTTGATCCGTCTCAGGTCAAGTTGACCCTCAGCCGCTGGATCCGGGGCGAGGTGCAGAAAACCCTGTCGGCGGTGACGCAGGCGCTGGAAGCCTGCGCCTTCGATGATGCGGCGAATGCGCTCTATAAATTCATCTGGAACGTGTTCTGCGACTGGTATCTCGAACTGGCCAAGCCGATCCTCAATGGCGATGATCCAGAGGCCAGGGCCGAAATACGCGCCATGACGGCCTGGGTACTCGATCAGGCCACCATCCTGCTGCATCCGGTCATGCCCTTCATCACCGAGGAATTGTGGGAAAAAACCGGCGGTCAGGGCATGTTGATGACGCACGCTTGGCCGAAATTCGATGCCGGTTTCATCGATGCCGAAGCCGATGCGGAAGTGAACTGGCTGATTGATTTGATCAATGAAATCCGTTCAATCCGCTCGGAAATGAATGTGCCGGGTTCGGCGCGCTCGCCCCTGATTCTGACCGGCGCATCCGATGTGACTCGTAGCCGCGTCGCTACGCACGAAGACCTGATCCTGTTCCTTGGCCGTTTGTCGGAGGTGCGTCTGGCCGACAGCGCGCCGGCAGGTGCCGTGCCCTTCGTGTCGGGTGAGGCGACGGCGCATCTGGCCATTGTTGAATTCATTGATCTCAAGGCCGAAGAGGCGCGCCTGATCAAGGGCATAGCCGAGTTCGACAAGACGATCATGGTGACAAGCAAGAAGCTCGACAATCCTGATTTCGTGGCGCGCGCGCCGGAAGAGGTGATCGTGGAAAACCGCGAACGCCTCAGCGAAGCGCAGGACGGTAAGGCGAAGTTGTCGGCAGCCTATGAACGTTTGAAGGCAGTGGTTTAGGTTTTTCCGGCCACGGAAATGAAACCGGATTCGGCGGGCGTAGCGCCTGATGCCAGCCTATCTAAGGTTTCAACCACGGAAAACACGGATCATGGCCTTTGGCCATGACACGGATAAAAAGAACGGCCCGCGTCTGCCGTTGCCGTTCCAATTTTACACTGTTCATCCGTGACGTCGCGAAGCGGCGATCCGTGTTTTCCGTGGTTGAAATCTTATTTTTTGCTCCGGGCGCTTACGGATAGGGCGCTGCGCGCCGGGCTCTTCAGATCGTGCCCCAGGGCGTGGTGTAATTGAGCGCTTGGCATCAATGACTTCCGGACAGGTCCGGGCTTTTATCAGTTTGCCACGGCGGGCATGCTGATAAGCGGATCATCGCTGAGTTGTGCGATGGTTTCAAGGGTAATGTAGCGCCCGCGCTGAACCGCCCATTCATCGTTCTGTTCGAGCAAGATGGCGCCGACCAGTCTGGTGATGGCATCGTCGTTTGGGAAGATGCCCACGACATCGCAGCGACGCTTGATTTCGCCATTGAGCCGTTCAATGGGGTTGGTTGAGTGCAGCTTGATGCGGTGTTCCTTCGGGAAGGTCATATAGGCCAGGACATCGTGCTCAGCCTCGTCCATGATCGTGGCCAGCTTTGGCATTTTGGGCCTGAGCTGGTCGGCGACGTTTCGCCATTGGGTACTCGCCGTTTCCGCCGTCTCCTGGGCGAAGGCCGTGCCGATGAAGGCAGAGACGACGCGTCGCCCGCTCTTGCCGGCATGGGCGCAGACATTGCGCATGAAGTGAACACGGCAGCGCTGCCAGGTGGCGTTGAGAACCTTGGAGACGGCACCCTTGATCCCGATGTGGGCATCAGAGACCACAAGTTTGACACCACGCAGGCCCCGGCGTGTCAGGTTGCGCAGGAACTCTGCCCAGATCGGTTCGGCTTCCGAGGTGCCGACCTCCATGCCCAGCACTTCACGCCTGCCGTCGCTGTTGACGCCAACGCAGATGATGACGGCGACCGAGACGATACGGCCGCCCCGGCGCACCTTCAGATACGTAGCGTCAATCCAGATGTATGGCCATTCCCCTTCAATGGGGCGGTTCAGGAAAGCCTTCACACGGTCATCGATCTCTTCGCACAGCCGACTGACCTGACTCTTGGAGATGCCGCTCATCCCCATCGCCTTGACCAGATCATCGACAGAGCGCGTCGAGATACCCTGAACGTAAGCCTCCTGGATCACAGCCGTCAGTGCCTTCTCGGCCATGCGCCTGGGCTCCAGGAAACCCGGGAAGTAACTGCCTTTACGAAGCTTCGGGATCCGAAGCTCGACCGTGCCTGCGCGTGTTTCCCAGTCTCGGTCACGATAGCCGTTGCGCTGGACCAGCCGGTCGCCGGTTTTCTCATGGTAGCCGGCACCGGTCATGCCGCTCACTTCCAATGCCATCAAGCGTTCAGCCGTGAAGCTGATCATGTCGCGCAACAAATCGCTGTCTGAGGTCTTTTCAACAAGCCCTTTCAGGGCCATCATATCGTCGGTCATCGGTGTTCTTTCGTTCTGGAATGAGTGTCGCAACCCAAACCTATCCGAAAATCACTGATGACCAACCCGCTACGCTAAGGCTCGCTTTGCCCTTTTGAATGGGCGGCGAGCCATGCGCTACGCTCTTACCCAGTTACACCACTCGCTGGGACACGACCGATTGGTTCGCCTTCTGAACCAATCACGATGGTTTTTGCAAAATCTGTTAACACTTAGTACTCGCATTCCGTTAGCACTTTACCTGTTCCAAAATTTTCCGCTAATAACCTGCCAGACGAAACCGAGCTCCAAGCGGTTTCAAATGGGGGCTAAGGTCTTGGAATTTCTAGAGTTAGCACATCTATGTGCGCCCAGTGTTCATCCCACCACACTGCAGCGGCTTGTCAGCGTTGAGTCCAGCTTCAACCCGTACGCGATTGGGGTCGTTAACGGCCGTTTATCGCGGCAGCCGACTTCGAAGTCCGAAGCGATAGCCACAGTGAGGGCGCTCGAAGCTAAAGGCTATAATTACAGCCTTGGCATAACCCAGGTGAATAAGAAGAATCTGGCCAGTCACAATCTGACTGTCGAGACCGCATTTGATCCCTGTCAAAACCTTCGCTCCGGCAGTGAAATCCTTGCCGATTGTTTCCGCTCCGCTACAAGATCGATGCCTGATCCACAGCGCGCGTTACGCGACGCTTTCAGTTGCTACTACACCGGCAATCTGACGAGCGGCTATAGGCTTGGCTATGTCGCAAAGATCGAAGCGGCGAGGGGAGGGGGCGGCTCAACCAGGATTACCTCCACGCCTACACGTGCCTTGTCGGTATCCGTCCGCAGGCATGGCCGAACTCTGCCCGCGGGGGGCGTCGTTTCGATTTCAAAAACGGCGGATCCACCGAAGACATCGGCACTTTTGTTCTGACTTAAACATCGAAACAACCCAAGCCTCACAGCGGAGATGCACCCAGCATCCGCCGCAAGGTCGAGCCTTGTCCGCGCCTTACCCGAAAACACGCAATAAAAAACGCTGAGAGACCCTATGTCACCTATCAAATTCCTGAAAACACTTCTGTCACGGCCCACTGGTCGTGTCGCCCTTATGGTTACCTCTATTTCGACCTTGTCGGTATCTCCGGCCTTTGCGCAGCTCACTAAGCTGACGTCGGTCATGCAAAACGTTCAGACCGCATTGCTTGGTATTGGCGTCGTGGCCTTTACGATCGCGATCGCCTGGGCTGGCTACAAGATGATCTTTCAGCACGCCAAGTGGTCGGAAATCTCGAACATCGTCATCGGCGGCGTGCTGGTCGGCGGCGCTGCTGAAATTGCGGGCTGGCTGATCAACTGATCATGGACGACTTCCGCGATCCCATTTTCAAAGGCTGTACGCGCCCTCCGATGTTTCTGGGTGTGCCGATGATGCCTTTTCTCATGGTTACGGGGGTCTGTCTGCTGGCGGGCGGCTGGCTGATGTACCTGATCAGCCCTGTCGTCAGTCTATTTATCGGCCTTACCTATGTGACCATCGTCGTCGTCATGCGGCAGGTGACGCGTAAGGACGATCAACGTCTTCACCAGCTTTTGATGCGGGCGCGCATGCGTCATCGCCATGGGGCAGGGCGCCGTCGTTGGGATGCTTTGAGCTTTGCACCCTTAGCCTACAAGAAGCGGAAATCCTGATGCGAGACCGATCGAACCTCAAGGCTGCCGCTGGCGACGAAATCTCCTCCTCGGAATTCGTGCCTATGGGTATGCATATCACGGCTGATGTCGTCAAACTGCGACGGACAGGTGACTATATTGCGACCTGGCGACTGGACGGCATTCCCTTTGAGACCGTCGATCCCGAAGACATTCACGTTCGCAAGGAAGGGCTCAATAACTTTCTGAGGTCACTTGGCGGTGGAAGCTTTGCCATCTGGTCGCACAAGATCCGTCGGACGGTCCGTGAACGGTTGAATGGCCAATATGGCAACGCCTTTTGCGACGATTTGAACGCGCGCTATTACGCCTCTTTCGACACCCACCGCCAGATGCGCACCGAGCTCTATATTACGCTGATCTATCGCCCGGTCCCTACCCGAATGGGTAGGTTTTTCAAATCTGTCGGGAGCCGGACAGTGTCAGACATTCGGGCCGCTGAGAACGAGGCGCTGGCAGCGCTCGACGATGCCGCCAAGTGGACTTGCCCGGAAAAAGTGGAGAGCGAACCGGGTTTTAGGCAGCCAGCTTGAGAGCGGTGCTCTCGAACTGGATGGGACTCATATAGCCTAAGGCGGAATGCCTTCGGCGTGGGTTGTAGAAGCCGTCGATATATTGGGATATCTCGGCTTCTGCCTGCTGGCGGGATCTGTAGGCCGTCCGCCATATCAGCTCGGATTTGATGGTCTTGAACACCGTCTCGACCATCGCATTGTCATAACAGTTGCCCTTGCCCGACATGGACAGGATAAAGCCTCGGCCCGTCAAGAGCTTTTGGTAGGCCTCGGAACAATATTGGCTGCCGCGGTCGGAGTGGTGAATAACGCCACGCGGCGGTCTGCGTATGGCGATGGCGCGTTGCAGGGCATTGAGGGCAAGATCCTTCTTCAACCGGTCGCTGACCGACCAGCCGATAATCCGGCGGGAATAAAGATCGAGCACGATCGCCAGGTAAAGCCAACCCTCCGCCGTCCAGATATAGCTGATATCGACACCCCATTTCTGGTCAGGCGCTGACGCCTCAAAGTCCTGATCCAGAATATTGGGCGCCACAGGCCCGCCATGATGGCTGTCGGTCGTTTTCTTATAACGCCTTGTCTGCAAGGCCTTCAAACCGTTGTCGCGCATCAGACGGGCAACGCGATGGCGCCCGACCTCGACGCCGTCTTCCTGCAATTCGACCGTCATACGCGGGCTGCCATAGGTTTCATGCGACGTGGCGAACTGCGACCGGATATGCGCCAGAAGCACCAGGTCATCCTTCTGACGACGGCTGGGCGCACGGCCCTTCCAGGCGTAAAAGCCGCTCATGCTGACGCCGAACAGGGCGCAACTGCGGCGGACAGGAACGGTGGCCTTCTCCGCATCGATGACCCGAAATATCATTTCGTGGTCTCCCGCGCGAAGAAGGCGGCTGCTTTTTTTAGAAGGTCGCGCTCCTGGCGCAAAATCTCATTCTCTTTGCGAAGCCGCGCCAGCTCCTTGCTGACGTCTGAGTGCGGCCCCGACAAAAGATCGGCCTCCCGATGTTGCGTCAGCCAGCGCGTCAGCGTCGATTTTCCAATACCCAGATCTTCTGCAATTGCGGCAACAGATCGGCCACTCGTCTCAACAAGACGCACAGCCTCAGCACGGAACTCCGGCGTCACACCAGCATGGCGACCACGCCCGCCTAATGTTTTCTTCTCGTCCTTCATGGATCAAACTCCTAGCAAATTTTAGAAGTTCGCTCTCCACTTTTTCCGGGCAAGTCCACTTTGGGGCTGTGTTCTGGCAATGGCGACCAAAGCTTCAACCTTCATGGCCTCAATGGCGGCAACGGCCGGGCCACTGGCAAAGCCTGCGTCGGCCAGCACGGTTGTCGGCAGGCCGATCCCCGTGCGCATGGCTTGGATGGTGTCGACAAAGGTGGGTTGATCCGAAGGCGTGGTGGCAACTTCGGTTGCGAGAATGAGCTGAGTTCCGTCAGCACATACGACGGCTTGGGCATTATAAGCCTGGCGATATTCATGATGTTTGGATTTGCGCATAAGCGCCGAATCCGGATCGGTCAGATTGGTCTGCCATTCGGGTGGTGGGGGCGCATCGTCGTCGGGCGGAACGGGAGGCTTGCCACGCCGCCCCTTCTTGGCATCGTATTGGGCTTTCCTGGTCTCGTAAGCCGCACGCTCGGCCTTGGCCTCTTCCTGAGCCTGGGCTTCAAGCCGGGCGCAGGCGGCATCCAGCTTGGACTTTAACGCCTCACGACGGGCAATCTCGGCAGGCAAGGCTTGCGGATCGGGAGCGTCGCAGGCATCGGCGGCTTCAGCCTGAGCCATCAGTTCGGCGATGTCCGCTTTCAGCTTGTCGCGCAAAACCAGAGCCCGGTCATACCGAACGGAACGAATCTTCGAAGCATTGGCGTCGATCTTGGTACCATCGATCGAAACCGTACCCACCTTCAGAAGACCCGCCTCTTTCGCCAGCAACAAAACCTGCAAAAACGCCCGCTCGAACGCCACTGCGTTCTCGCGGCGAAACGCAGCAATCGTATCGTGATCGGGATGCGTGTTCGCGGCGACAAAGCGCACCCCTATGTCACGGTGCGTTGCGCGCTCAAGCCGACGAGACGAGAAAATACCGTTGGCGTAACCATAGATCAAAAGCGCCAACATCATTCGCGGGTGGTACTGCGCCTTCCCGGACCCACGGTCGTTGATCTTGAAATGTGACAGGTCAACCCGTTCCGATGCCGCGATTACGAAATGCGCCAAATCGTCTTCCGGCAGTCAATCCCGAAGGTCTGGAGGAAGTAAAAAGGCTTGGGTACGATCACTGTTGATGAAGTTTGCCATGACCAAGACACTATACCAGTTCGCCTAAATCCGACAGACTGCTTGTGCGCTGTCAAAAGCAGCGTCAGGTTCATTTCGGGTTGAATCGGCGTGCGTAGCCGTTCCAAAGGTCAGGCGGGAAGCGCTCCCCTCCCGCCTTCTGATTTTTTCCATTCCGACGGTGATCCGTCACCAACGGTTGTTGTGATGATGGTAATTGTGATGATGGTGGTGATCGCGGTCGACCCGCCGCGTCCATGACCATCCGTTCCAGTAGTATCCATTATCATTGTACCATTGCCATGAGTGATGGTGGTGATGGTACCGGTTGTATTCTGGAACCAGCACCCAAGCACCGCCGTCCCAGGAGTAGCCGTTGTCGCGGTACCATTGCCCCGAATGATGGTGATGATGGTGATGGTGATGATCCTGGTCTTGGCGGTCGACCCAATACTGGGTGCGGAGCAGATGCGCGCCTTGCAGTCTCATAGTGTCGTCTGCTGCCAAGCGTAACCTTGCGTCTGGCACCGGTTCAAGTAAATCAGCGTAGCTCGTCGCTGGAGGGATGGGATTGGCCGTGGCAAAGCCTGCAGCGGAGATCCCCACCAGGAATGCCGCCGCCGCCGCACTGCCAAGCCAGATGGTTTTTGCAGTCATGGATGCTGTCCTCTATTGACCCAATAAGCTCGCCTGCGGGACCCCGGAGCCCTCCCGACATACGACGCTCAATTCTAGCAGATCTCATATACGTGTTTGCTGAAGCGCCTGTTCATGCGGGGTTCATCTGGCATCACAATCGGGCAACGATCTATTCGTCGCTGCCGGAATCCTTGGTCTTGCCACGTGCAGCTCTGGCGAGGTTACGATAGGTGCCATCGAAGATCGTGTGAGTGTCGGACGTCCATCGTGTGCCCTCAGCCAGCTTATCGCGGCTGGCGGCCAGACGGCGGCTGCGCATTTCGCGCTGCGCGGCCGTTTCAGTGTCCATTGGTTCCAGAGTCAGGTGCGGGTCGACCGGCAATATTATAAAGGCCATAAAGGGTTCACTCTTCCGAAACACATGGGTGACGCCCGGAGGTGGCGCTCGGAAAATGCAGAAGAAGATCATCGGCCACCATTCGCTTCGAATCAGGGCCGGGACCGCCAGGGGCGTTGAGTAGGTAGGGTCCGTAAAATAGCGCGGGTGTGGTTCCGTGCGAACGGCGAACCCCGGCGGGACGTCCAGGTCGAGCGATAGCTGATAGGAATAGTAATCGTCTCCGAAAGTGCGAAACGGCGGCCAGACCGCCATGGACTCAGGCGGTTCTCCCCAGTCGGCCTCCAGATGCACGCGGTCGTCTTTCGTCGTAACTCGAAGTTCGGTGTCGTATGGATAGACCAACTCCAGACCGTAGCGCGCGCTTTCTGAGAACGGGATGCAATGCCAGGGCTGTTCGTGATTTCCATCGGCGCGCGACACTTTCGTTCCCGCCCAACCCGGCACAGTAATTTTTATCGGTTGCGGTGCAGGCCTGTCGCCGAACTGACGAAATTTCACCAAGGGCATTGCGGTACTCCCAAACGTTGACTTCAAGCCGTCCGTAACGCTCACTTCGTGAACCCTCGATGAACGATTGTTAAGGTATCTGCTGCATCTCCTGACTCTGCCGTCATCACCGCGCTACGCGCCAACGTATCGCTGATCCAAGGAATCGCCGAATAAAATCATTGCGACCATCTATCGCCTCTATCGCCTCTATCGCCGGCGAGGCGGTCGAAGTCGCGATGACTGAACGCTCGGATGAACCAGTATGAACGTGTTGCTCAAATCCCGTTCATATCGCCGCAGCTATACATGTTCCCATGAAACGCGACGATGGACGCCGCGCTGCGAACTTCGGGAAATACACGAATGACCACCTTTCTGACCAAGACCATGAACCTGAAAATCGTCACCCTGTCCGTCGCGGCCCTGGCCGCGGCCAGCTTGGTGGTCCCGAGCCTCGCCTCGGCACAAAGCTGCTACGATCACATGAAGGCCAACCGCACTGACGGCGCTATTCTCGGCGCCCTGGCCGGCGCAGCCGTCGGTAACGGTGTCAGCAGCCACCACAGCAAGGGCGCCGGCACCCTTATCGGCGCCTTCCTTGGGGCGGCGGTCGGCTCCAACGTCGCTCGCGAGGCCACCCAATGCCGCTATACCTCGAACCGTACTGATTACCGCCAGGACTACGGCAATGGCGGCTATGACAATGGCTCCGCCGGTGGCGGTTATGGTGACCGTGGTTATAGCAATCGCGGTTATGCTGACCGAGGCTATGACGCCGCGCCGCCGCGCGAAACGGTCTATCGCGAACGCACATACACCCAGACGTCGGCCTATTATGGCGGCTATTCGCAACGCCGTTATGTTGAGACCACACGCTTTCGCGGGGGCAATGGCTATGGCCGCAGCTATGGCGATCGCCGCCACGATGATGGCGAAGAAGCCAACGCCTGGTAAGGCAGCGGGAATTTCTAATGGAAACCTCTTAATAACTAATCCGGGCTAGGATGAATTCCCGTCGTTGGTTGCGAGGGTGCCAGAATATTCCTAGTGTGAGTAAGAGAACGAATTTGTCAAAATCTTCGCATACATCGGCTGAAGACCCAACTTCGTCAAGTCATACTAGTTTGGTTGCTGTGCCACATCTGGTAATGGCTCCAGTGGTTTCCCCCGAGGCTAAATCTCAACGGCGTGAGACGAGATCGTGGTTTCATTATACCAATTTGAAGGTAGAGGCAGCTATCTTTCTGCTTATCGCCTTGACCTTTGCAGCGGTATTGGGTCAGGGCGCGGTCACTGACAAGACTCTCGACATCACGCCTCTATCCAGTCGATATTATCCGTATGTTTTTAGCGACAAGGATAATGGCGGCAAGTCTACCACAACTGTCGAGGCGGGACACACACTTACCTGGTCCTGTACTCTTCGGGCGGGGTTTGCCTATCCCTATTGCGGATATGGCCTCTATTTTGGCGCAACCCCGGACGCCAAGGGGCTGGATTTTAGACATTTTCAGGACATAACCATTCGCCTCAACTACCACGGCAAGGGCGATCACCTGAAGCTGATGCTGAAAAACAAACTTCCAGCAACACTTCGCGCCAAGGTGACGGGTGATACTGATATGTCGCTGGTAACTGAGTTCAATGTCGTCAACGGCGAAAACGTGATTCATCTGAGGAAGGATCAACTGGCCATTGAGGGTTGGTGGATCGCTAGCAACAAACTGACGCCGGAGGAAGCAAAACCGCTGTTTGATAATGTGGTAGCCGTTGCCGTCAGTTCGGGTGACAACGCGCCTTTAGGCGATTTTGATATCTCGGTTCATAGCATCAAATTCGAAGGTGTCTCCATTTCGACGAAGCAATGGTACCTTGTCATATTGGGTGCCTGGTTAGTATTGACGGGTGCGTTTCTAGTTTATCGCTTTCTGGGCTTGCGGCGCGGTTATGAAGCTCGCCAGCGCCAGCAAACGAAGGAAAGCGAAGCTTTGGCTTCCGCTCGCGCCGCTGCAGAGGCCGCCAGTCTCGCTAAGTCGCAATTCCTTGCGAATATGAGCCATGAGCTAAGGACGCCGCTGAACGCCATTCTCGGTTACGCCCAACTTTTGAAAATTGGTGAGCTCACGTCTGAACAACGACTATCGGCCGCGAATACGATCGAGCATAGCGGCGAACACCTGCTGACAGTTATCAATGATGTTCTCGACTTGGCAAAGGTTGAGGCAGGCAAGATGGAACTGCTTTCCGGTCCGGTCGATATACGGGCATGTGTCCAAACAGTTGCTCAAATGATCCGCCTTCGCGCTGAGGAAAAAGGGCTGCACTTTACTGTCGATGTTTCTGATGATGTTCCACAAGATATTGTCGCCGATCAGAAGCGTATTCGCCAAGTCCTGATCAATCTGCTTGGCAATGCGATTAAGTTTACGGCAGCTGGCGAAGTGCGGCTGGAGGTCTCAGTTGTTCTGATAGAAGACGCTAATGTTCGCCTTCGCTTCGCCATCACCGATAGCGGAATAGGCATTCGAGCCGACCAGATTGATCGCGTCTTCCGCCCATTCGAGCAAGCCGGCAATGCCATTGACCGTAGCGGCGGCACTGGGCTTGGCCTCAGCATTACGCACCAGATCGTGCAAATGATGAGCGGGAATATCCGGGTCGAGAGTACATTCGGTTGCGGTAGCTGTTTTACTGTTGAAGCATCGTTCCCGCTTACGGCGCGCGGTACAGCGACGCAGACGGCGAGGTTGGCGCACCGGGATTACCAAATACTTATAGTGGATCCCGCAGAGACAAATCGATCACTGTATCGGGTAGCCCTCGAAACGCAAGGCTTTCAAATTCGGGAGGCTGGGGATTGTCTCGATGCGCTTGCTCTTACAGAACGTAACCGGCCCGATTTGGTGCTTATCGATATCAACATGCCCGCACGTGACGGCCTCGACTTGATACGTCGTCTCCGGAGCATCGAGGCGACAGCTTTGATTCCGGTGATTGCCATCACCGCCTCAACATCCGCAGACGCTCAAACCGAAGCGATGGCCGCTGGTGCCGACCAAGTGCTACAAAAGCCGGTCATTCTGGACAGCCTCAACATCTGTGTGACTAAGTTGTTATTGGCTCACGAGAATGCCCCGGCTGAACAAAATATTGTCGTGGAACTGTCCGCTCCGTCCGGCGAAATAATGGACCGACTCCTCGCCTTTGCGCGGAGCGGAAATATGCGAGGTATTCGCAAAGAGGTGCCTACCATCATGGCCTCTGGCACTCAGTATCAAGCCTTTGCCGAGCGCCTTGACGCATTGGCAGCCGCTTATCAGACCCCTGCCGTTCTGCGGTTGATTGAGCAGCATGCTCAGGAAAGGGACGCCGCGTAGCGGTGTCGAGTACAGTAATGGAACAAGCGCGTATTCTCGTTGTTGACGATAACCCAACCAACTTAGGGGTACTGGTTGACCACCTTGAACTGCATGGCTATGAAGTCCTTGTTGCCCTTGGTGGCTTAGAGGCCCTGGAGCGCGTGTGTTTCGCGTATCCGGATATCATCTTGCTCGACGTGATGATGCCTGGCTTGGACGGGTTTGAAACCTGTCGTCGATTGAAGGCGCAAACTTATACACGGGATATCCCCGTTATCTTCATGACGGCACTGAATGACGTGGATAGCAAAGTTACAGGCTTCTCAGCTGGCGGCGTCGACTATATCAGTAAGCCGTTTCAGGTCGAAGAACTACTGGCTCGCGTACGGACACACATTACGTTGCGCAGATCGCAATTAGATCTATCTGCACGGAATGCCGAACTGGAAAAAGAAATTGCCGCCCGACATCTCGTTGAGGCCTCACTTAGTGAATCCGAAGTGCGCCATCGCCGCCTCTTTGAAACCGCCGGTGACGGAATTTTGGTGATTGATTGCGAATCGAACACTGTCCACGATCTAAACGCCCAGTGCGGGCGAATGCTCGGCGGGTCTGCAAAGGATATCCGTGGCAGCGGTTTGCACGAAATTCCGGCATTCCAAGCGATGGGTGGTGGCAGAGCCATCGCTGAAGCCTTGCGCAAAGATGGTAAAGTGAAATGGGACGAATGGTTCTGGCAGAAGGCCGATGGCAGCACAGTCTGTGTCGAAGTCCTCGGAACAACCTACCGTGCCAACAATCGTGTATTAGCGCAATGTACTCTTCGCGACATTGGATTGCGGAAGGAAGCTGAGGCTCGTGTCAGTTATCTGGCCATGCATGACGCGTTAACAGGATTACCCAATCGCACGCTCCTAGTGGACAGACTTACCCAAGCGATTGCCCATGCTCGCCGGGACAAAACGCAGGTTGGCATCTTGCTTCTCGACCTTGACCATTTCAAGCATATAAATGATAGCTTGGGACATTTCGTTGGTGACAACTTACTGGAAGAAGTTTCGCAAAGGCTACGCAGTGTGCTTCGTGAAGGTGACACGCCGGCTCGTCTCGGGGGTGATGAGTTTGTCATTGCAGCTTGCGGGCTGAGCGGGGCGGAAGACGCCGAGGCCTTGGCCGGACGCATAATGGAAGCGTTGAAGCCGGTCTTTCAAATTAATGGTCACAACCTTCATGTCGGCACAAGCATTGGCATCAGCCTTTTTCCAGGCGACGGTGATAATCCAGCGGCCCTTCTCCAGGCTGCCGACACTGCGATGTATCACGCAAAAAAGAAGGGGCGCGGAACGTACCGATTGTTCACTCATGATCTCACCATGGCGGCTGAACGCTGGTATGCCCTTTCCAATGATCTACATGGCGCGTGCGAACGTGGTGAGTTTGTGCTGCATTATCAACCACAAATCCAAGTCCAAAATTCAAGCATAAGCGGATTCGAAGCTTTGCTCAGGTGGAACCATCCGACGGAAGGCATGATCGAACCCGGTCTTTTCATTCCCTTGCTTGAAGAGCATGGTCGGATGGTCGAGGTTGGCCGCTGGGTGCTAAGGACAGCATGTGCGCAAAATGCCGCTTGGCAGGCTCTTGGCCTGCCGAAAGTTCGGATGGCTGTCAATCTGTCCGCACAACAGTTCTATAGAGGTGATATTGTACGCAATGTGCGCGAAGCGCTAGACGAGTCTGGCCTTGCACCTGAATGGCTTGAGCTTGAACTCACCGAAAGCCTGACGCTGGATGATACCGACCTAACGCTTCGTGTCATGGACGAATTGAAGGCCATGGGGGTGAGGCTGTCGCTTGATGATTTTGGCACGGGGTGGTCGTCGCTCGCCTATTTGAAACGTTTTCCCCTTGATCGGATAAAAATCGATCGATCTTTCGTGCGCGACATTATCCATGATCAAAGCACTGCCGCTATCGTGCATAGTATCCTCGAGCTGGCACGTCAGTTAGGCCTTGATTGCGTCGCTGAGGGTGTTGAGACTCAAGCACAGCTTGAACACCTTCGTGATGAGCAATGTGCCGAGATTCAGGGTTTTCTCTTCAGCAAAGCGATTGATGCTCTGGCCGTACCGGCTTTGTTAGCTCAAAAGAGTCACATAGTTGATTTTGCGAAGACGCAGGCCACGGGTTTGCGTCAGGTCACATCTGCATCAGGATCTATGACGTGACACGTGTTACATTTTCGGCATTGTTTGTTAGCGCGCATGTCGTTAAATTTATTGCGGTAAACCGGGCCGGATCGGGCCATCGAGCAATGCGCGGGCGACGCTTTAAGCGCAATCGCTAGACGACCTACGCCATTCGGTGTGCACAGCAAAATCAGTCGATGGGGGTATGCGGGGGCGAGAGTGGCCGGTTCTTCGTAAATTGAAGCATGCGCATGTAGTGCCGGGCAGGCAGTTCGATGAGGTGATGAAGAACTATCGCCGCCGGAATAACGCCCGCAACCAGTCCCGCCCAAAGCCAGATGGGCATGGCATCGGGATTTATATTAGTGACCCTTTGGAGGCCCTCGACATAGACTAACTGCCACGGAATGCAGATCATGTAGATGGCAAAACTGACCTCGCCGAGATAAACCAGCCAAGCCTGCGACAAAATCGAGGAACCGGCTCGCGCCGCTAAACCCAGACCGAGGATCAGAGTTGCACAGAATAGAACCGTGATCAGATCAGGCGCGTGAAGCAGGATGTTCGCGACCAGACCGATCATGCCAGCGGCGGCGAGCATCAGAGCCGTTGGCGCGGACCTTATCCGTCCTGATCGCCAAACGAGCCACATGGCGCAGCCGAGTGCAAAGCAGGGCACGATACGCAGCGCACCCCAGAATATCGTCGCTTCCGTAAGCTGAAAGCCTGCCAGCATGGGAAAGACAAGGTAGAGGGCTGCGAGAAGTAAAACGGCGAGGCCGACGGCTACGAAAGGTCTTGCCCACAGCGCGACGGCTGCCGTGGCGAAAGCGGGAAAGGTTATATAGGCAAACCACTCGGCGGAAATCGACCATGAAGGGTGGTTCCAGCCGCCATGTGGCGCCAAACCCCAGGCTTGGGTCAGGGTCAGGTGGGCGGGCAAGGAAGACCAGATGATCAGCTTGTCACCCGCATGCACACCCACCAGCGCCAGACCGCCTATTAGCACGCCAAGGCCCGCAATAATGGTGATGTGCATCGGATAGATACGCGCCAGACGTGCCCAGAGGAAATCGCGATAGCCGAAGCGCTTGGCCCTGAAGTTTTCCAGATAGACATGGCTGAGAATAAATCCCGACAAGACAAAGAAGAGATCGACGCCGAGATAACCCTTGGCGACGAAATCCGGCCGCACAGGCTGGAGGTCTGGCCAAAAATGATAGGCCACTACCCACATCGCCGCGAAAAAACGCAGGCTCGTGAGCGGCCGTAAATCCTGTGGTCGGCTGATGGCGACCTCGTTGTCATTCGTCGTATTTGGCGTCATATCTGGCCCCCGAAGACCTTTTTAAGCGTTGTTAGAGTGCAGACGGCGGTTCCATCATGCCGAAGGCGGCGACCAGCGCGAGAACGGCGAGGCCCGCCAGTGATTCCAGGACAAGGCTCCGCATAAGGGCCGCGATCGCGCTGGTCGTGTCATTGGCTGCGAGCGAGGTTTCAAGATCGGGCGTTAGCCTGAACCGGTTCAGGCCAGCGAGGACCAGCATGGCGGCGAATACGACGAGCTTGACCGTGAGCAGGATGCCGTAGGTCGACTGGAAAATCTGTCCGGCATGGGAGAGCCCAATGAGGAAATAGCTGTTGACCAAGCCCGAAATGATCAGCACCCCGACAAGGGCAGAGCCGGTGCCGGAGAAATTCTTCAAGGCATTGAATAGTGCGGTTTGCTGTTCCAGGTCCTGAGCCTTGGGGAAACAGAGCAAGGCCAGGAATGCGGTCAACGCGCCCAGCCACACACCGGCTGCGATCATGTGCGCAATGTCGGCGATCAGATGGACCAAGCCGCCGGCTCCCTCAGTCGAGGCGCCATGGCCGGTCCAGGCGAAGCTGGCGAGAAGAACTACGCCCAATAGGCATGTTACCTGCCACAGGCGATGTGACGGCTTCATGATTATGACGGTCAGAAACGTGACGAAGCTCAAGGCAATGCGTGCGGCGATGGCATGGCCCCACTGGGTGTCGGTCAGGACGACTGACACAGACGGGACGTCGAGTTTGTCGAACGCGATACCGTTCATCGTGGCGGCCTGGGCAGCCAGTGACAATAAGGCGCCTAAGAACAGGAGCAGACTGCTGCCAACGAGGAGGGGCTTCGGCCAGCGAAGAGCGCTGGCCGACGCGTTACCCTCAGGCGGAAGAAGCGTGAGATAGAACAAGGTAGCCCCGAACAGGCCGGTTGTCCCGGCATATTGCACAAACCTCGCGATACTTACCGCCCACATGTTGGTCGTCCTACTTTACGGTGCCAAATCTACTTTACACTAAAGGTGAATTCGCCGGTCGTGCGGTGACCGTCGTCGGTTGTCACGGCGTGCCACGAGACCTTGTAGGTGCCGGCCATCAGCTTGCCTTTGACGGGCGCGGTGAGCATCATGCCGCTGGAATCGACGACCGGCGCGACATCGACCTTCATGCCGTCGCCCATGCTGACGTCAAAGCCAGACAGCTTGGGCGCCAGCTTTTCATTGAAGTGCAGCATGATCGACGTGGGCGAGGTCACCGTCGAGCTGGCGGCCGGCATGGCACTTTGCAGCTTGGCATGGGCGTCAGCCACGTTGGCGACGAGGGCTGCGGCCATCAGGGTTGCGGTAGCGAGGAACAGGTTAAGTTTTTTCATTTTAGTCTCCTTAGGGTTTGGGATGGTTTGAGGTTTAGAACATCCACCGGATGCCGAAGCTTAGCCGAGTGTCCGATGGCTTTTCGCCGCGCAGACGGGCGTAATCGGCGGTCTTGCCGAACTTTTGCCGATAGGTCAGATCGACATAGGGGGCGAATTCGCGGCGGATTTCATAGCGAGTCTGTACGCCGATGCTGGCATCGGTGAGGCCGATTCCGAGACCTTCAACGGCGTCCTTCCTACTGTTTACATTCATCTCAAACCGTGGCCTCATGATGAGGCGCTGGGTGATCAGCCAGTGATTTTCATAGCGCAGACGACCAGATATTGCGCCGTCGTCTCGCAAGAAGACGTGGGCCTCGGTATCGAAGAAATAGGGAGCCATACCCGTCATACCCGCGGCGAGGAAGGTATGCGCCTTTCCGCCGGGAACGTCGGGTTTTAAATCCGCCCGGACGCCGACCTGCGCATCCCAATAGGTTGCGACATGACGGCCATAGAGCGCCCACAGTTCGCCTTTGTCAGTTTTGCCGTCGGTGATTTCGCCTTCGCTCTTCAGCCATAAACGATTGGTATCGCCACCCGCCCAGCCGTCGAAGTCCCAAGCGCCGGTGGTCAGGCCGTTGTGTTGTGAGAGGTCGGTTTCCAGCGTGAACATGTGATGGAGGCCGGGTTTGTGCATATTGGCCACGGCATCGAGGGCAGCGGGCTGATCGGCATGGGCCGAGGCCGCCACAAGGCCGAGACCGAGTGCGGCAAGGGCTGCGAATTTCAGATTAGTGCGCATGGGAAGCCTCCTTGCTGGTGGTTACAGACCCACTCATATCCATGCCGCCTATGTTCATGCCGCCCATGTTCATGCCGTCCATCTTCATTGGGGCGGGCTTGGGTTCGGGCGCACCCTTCTTTTTGACGGCTGCCACCTTTTTCTTTGGAGGAGGCGCCTTGGCTGCCGGCTTCTTGCTCATGTCCATTCCAGCCATGCCGTTCATGGCGTCAGGCGTAGACGTCGTCGGCTTGGCGTCCGGCGCGGTCATGACCATGGGAGGGCCAGGTGGCGGGCCTTGGTCGTTGGCGCCCATATCCATGCCCGGCATGGCCGAACCCGTGGCTCCGCTTGGTTCGGCTGCTTTTGCGTCTGGCGTTGGCATCTGCATCCCGCTCATGTCATTGGGTTTGGTGAGTGGCGCGGAAGGGCTGGCGGACTGACTCATGTCCATGCCCTTCATATCGCCCGACGTGCCGGACGTGGGTGACTTGCCCATATCCATTCCGGACATGCCGCTCATACCCTTCATGTCCCCTGTGGCAGACGGCATGGACGCGGGAGGTGGGGCGCCCGGCTTTTCGACGACGAGGTCGGTCATCATGCCGGACAGCATGTGGTACATGAGGTGGCAATGGAACGCCCAGGTGCCTTCATTATCAGCCGTCAGGATTACTGATACGGTTTGTCCGGGAGGCACAATAACGGTGTGCTTGTTCGGTAGCTTGTCCATGGGCTGGCCATTTTCCAACTGAACGAACATGCCGTGAAGGTGCATCGGGTGCGCCATCATGCTGTCATTCACCAGGATCAGGCGGACGCGTTCGTTGTAGGCGACATGGATGCCGACATTCGGATCGAACGTCTTGCCGTTGATCGTCCAGACATAGCGTTCCATATTGCCGTCGAGATGAACGGTGATTTCGCGTGTCGGTTCGCGGGTATCTCCCTGCGTGTCGCGATAGATGAGATCATTGTAGCTGAGGATCTTGGTACCTTCGGGCGCATGGGCATCGGCCCAGCCGCTCGGTCCGTCCATGGCCGACATGTCCATTTTCGGGTCTTCCATCATCATCATGCTCATATTCATATCGGACATGGTGAGGATGGAACGCGGACGCTGAGCGGGCATGTCGCCCTTCATACCGTCACGCGGCGCCAGGGTGCCGATGGCAAAACCCGTGCGGTCGATCGGTTCGGCTGCGATCGTGTAGGCCTTGTCGTCCTTTGGTTCGACGATGACATCATAGGTTTCGGCATTGCCGATGCGGAACTCATCGATGCTGACCGGTTCGACCGGTTGACCATCGGCGGCAACCACCGTCATTTTCAGACCGGGAATGCGCACATCATACATGGTCATGGAGGCGGCATTGATGAAGCGAAGGCGCACCTTTTCGCCCGGCTTGAAAAGGCCGGTCCAATTCTGAGTGGGGCTTTCGCCATTGACAATGAAGATATAGCCCTCAACATCAGCGAGGTCATTGGGGCTCATATTCATCCTGCCCCACTGGCCTGCTTTTTTGAGCGCCTTGCCGAGGCCCATCTTGCCGACCTCGGAGAAGAAGTCGCCCAGGGTACGGCGATGATAGGCGTAATAGTCCGAGGACATTTTAAGGTGAGCCTCGATAGAGCGGGCGGGCTCAAGGCTCTCGTCTGACAGAACGACGGTGTAATCGCGGTCTGATTTCACATCCTCGGCCGCGTCCTGCGATCCGGGTGCCGGAGCGATGACGATGGCACCGAACAGGCCATCCTGCTCCTGCCCCATAGAGTGGGCGTGATACCAGTATGTGCCCGATTGCTTGATATGGAAGTGATAGGTGAAGGTCTGGCCGGGCCGTATGCCGTCAAAGCCGTTGAAGCCTGGAACCCCATCCTGAGACGCAGGCACCAGCAGTCCGTGCCAGTGAATCGACGAGTCCTCACTCATGGTATTGGTGACGTGAATGATGGCGTCATCGCCATCGGTGAAGCGCAGAACGGGGCCGGGACTGGTGCCATTGACGGTGATGCGGCTGCGAGGCTTGCCTGCAACCTCAACCATCTGGCGGGCGATGGTGAGGTTATATTCCTGAACATGGTGGACCGGTGCGGCCTGAGTGAGCGATGGCCATAAAGCCAGAGCCAGCAGACCGAACACCAGCGATAATAGGCGGTTCATGATTGTAAATCCTGAGAGAAGACACACTTCGCCACCGATGATGAGGGTGCAAAGAAGCTTGGGAATGCGGCGCCCATAGGCGCACAGCAAGGTCACGATTTCAGGATTAGGCTCGCGGTGGCCGTTTCAGCGTGTCGGCGAGATAGGAGGGCAGAGCTTGCGCGCTCTGCCCATCCAGCGAAGACGTCTCCATCTGGAAGACGGCCGGAAGAAGATAAGTCAGCAATGACGGTGTCGCCGGGCAATGGCTAAGTGGACAGCTACAGCCGTTCGAGCAACAGCCGCCGCCCATATGACCCGCCGCCTTTTTTGACGGGCTGTCCTTCGCGGCTTGCGCTGCCATGGCTTTGGCACATTCAGCGCTCATGCCGGGCATTGAAGCAGCTTGAGCCGCCCCAGGAACATGCGCCTGGCCTAGCGACATGGCTGTGGCATGCAGAGGCGAGGTAATCGTCACGAAGACGAACACCAGTCCCATCAGCAATCTTGTCCAAACCTTAGTCATGAAACGCCAGATAACGCGATCTTTGTTAAAAAATTAAATGAGAACTCGTTATAGGGCGGCGTATACCCCCGGTAGGTATTCAAGTCAATGCGCCTTTCGTTGAGGCATTACGGGCGGCGTCAGAGTTTCACGTTTCGAATTCGCAAGGCATTGACGATGACAGATACGGAACTGAACGACATGGCAGCACTTGCGATAATCGGCGACAGCAATATTCCGAAGAATGGATATAAAACCCCCGCAGCGACCGGCACACCAAGCGCGTTATAAAAGAAGGCAAAGAACAGATTCTGGCGGATGTTGTTCATCACGGCCCGACTCAAAATCCGGGCATGAACCACGCCTAACAGGTCGCCCTTGATCAGGGTAATGCCAGCACTTTCCATGGCAATATCTGTGCCGTTACCCATGGCAATGCCAACTGTAGCCGATGCCAGGGCAGGCGCATCGTTGACGCCGTCGCCCGCCATGGCGACTTTACGGCCTTCTTTGATCAGGTTTTGCACGACTTCTGCCTTACCCTCGGGCGGCACGTCCGCCTTGACCTCATCAAGACCGAGTTGCTTAGCGACCGCCTGAGCGGTTGCCGCATTGTCGCCGGTCAGCATGACCAGACGCAGGCCCTGTGCCTTGAGCGCCTTGAGCGCTTCTGGTGTCGTCGCCTTGATCGGGTCGGCGACAACGATGATGCCAGCAGCTTTTTTCTCGATGGCGACATAGATGACGGTCTGTCCGGCGTCACGATAGGCTTTAGACAGGTTACTAAGCGCAGCTTCATCCGCGCCGAGATCCTTCAGGAGGGCGGCATTACCCAGAGCCGTCACCGCGCCATCTATCTTGCCGGTGACACCCTTTCCGGTAATCGAGGCAAAGTCTTCTGCTTTGAACAGGCTTATTTTCTTGTCCTTGGCGCCGTTGATGATAGCTATCGCCAACGGGTGTTCGCTGGAGCCTTCCAGCGAGGCGCTAAGCGCCAGCAGCCGGTCTGCGTCAAACCCTGCAAGCGCCTTGATCTCGATCAGGCGCGGCTTGCCTTCGGTGAGCGTGCCGGTCTTGTCGAAAACGAGCGTGTCGACCGTCTGGAAGGCTTCAAGGGCGGCGGCATCACGGATCAGAATGCCTGCGCGCGCCGCACGACCCGTGCCCGCCATGATCGACATGGGTGTAGCCAGCCCAAGCGCGCAGGGACAGGCAATGATCAGGACGGCGATGGCATTAAGCAGGGCATAGGCGAATTTCGGCTCAGGGCCAAAAACAAACCAGATGATGGCTGTCAGCACCGCAATGCCGACTACGATGGGTACAAAATAACCCGAAACCGTGTCAGCAACGCGTTGGATCGGTGCGCGTGAGCGCTGAGCCTTGCTAACCATATGGACGATCTGGGCCAGAAGAGTATCGCCGCCCACTCGCGTGACCTTCATAACGAAACTGCCGGCCTGATTGAGCGTGGCGCCTGTGACCTTGGCCCCGACAGCCTTGGCCACTGGCATAGCTTCGCCAGTCACCATGGATTCATCGATATGGCTTTGCCCTTCAATGATCTCGCCATCGACCGGCACTTTTTCGCCAGGTCGCACGCGCAAATGATCTTCGACCTGCACGTCTTCGAGCGGCACGGTTTCATCGCTGCCATCTGACTTTATACGTGTCGCCGTTGTTGGGGCCAATCGTAGCAGGGCCTTGATAGCATCTCCCGTTTGCGAGCGGGCTTTCAATTCCAAAACCTGGCCTAGAAGAACCAGCGCCGTGACGACGGCGGCCGCTTCAAAATAGACGGGCGGAAATCCCATGTCCGATGCGGGCAGGAGGTCGGGTAGCAGAGCGGCAACCATGCTGTACGCCCACGACACACCCGTGCCCAAGGCGATCAGGGTGAACATGTTGAGGTTTCGGGTGATGATCGAGATCCAGCCGCGGGCAAAGAAGGGCGCGCCCGCCCATAAAACTACAGGTGTCGCCAGAACCATCTGGATATAGACGGAACTCTGATGTGGGATGAGACGCGATAGCATAGGCAGATGTTCGCCCATGGCCAGGATGAATACCGGCAGGCTCAAGGCCGCAGCCACCCAGAATCTGAGGGTCATATCTTTGAGTTCGGGATTGCCGTGATCTTCCAGGGCTACGGTCTCAGGCTCCAAGGCCATGCCGCAGATCGGACAGGCGCCAGGCTTGTCTTCATGGATCTGTGGATGCATCGGACAGGTATAACTGACCTTACCGCCGGTGTTAGGGGCGTGTTTTGGGTTGGCTACCCCATGATTGTGCTCACCGTGGCAACAGTCGGGCGTCGCCTGATCTGTCGAGTCAGCCGCTTCAGGTACAAGGTTCATGCCACATTTTGGGCACTGCCCTGGTCCTGACTGATGAACGTCCGGATGCATGGGGCACGTATAGCGCTTTTCAGCCGTTGTCGTTCCGACGTCCTGCGGCAAAGGCGCGGTCTCCGTTTTGCCAGAATGGCAGCACAAGGCGTTTGCATTAAGTTCGTCGGCCATGTTGGCCTCCTATTCGTACTTCTTGAGAAGAACCATGATTTCGGCGAGTTGCTTATCGCGCGTGGTGTCGTCGCCGCAGGCACAAGACTTGACGAGGCAGGATTTCATGTGGGTTTCGAGCACGCTAAGTTCGATGGTCTTGATGGCGCTGCGCACGGCCCGGAGTTGGGTCAGGATATCGACGCAATACTGGCCTTCGCCGATCATGCGCTTGATTCCTTCGATCTGGCCGCCCGCCCGGTTCAGGCGCGGCAGTTGTTCGGTGTGGGATGGATGTTCGGACATTGCGACCTCAATATATACCCTGATCGGGTATATACCTGTGAGGGGTATATTGCGATGTCAAGCCATCAATATTCAATGTGCAATGTCGGGCAGGCAATTTGTGAGATCGTGCCCCAGGGCGTGGTGTAATTGAGCGCTTGGCATCAATGACTTCCGGACAGGTCCGGGTTTCGCTCAGTTTGCCACGGCTGGCATGCTGAGAAGTGGATCATCGCTGAGTTGTGCGATGGTTTCAAGGGTAATGTAGCGCCCGCGCTGAACCGCCCATTCATCGTTCTGTTCGAGCAGGATGGCGCCGACCAGTCTGGTGATGGCATCGTCGTTTGGGAAGATGCCCACGACATCGCAGCGACGCTTGATTTCGCCATTGAGCCGTTCAATGGGGTTGGTTGAGTGCAGCTTGATGCGGTGTTCCTTCGGGAAGGTCATATAGGCCAGGACATCGTGCTCAGCCTCGTCCATGATCGTGGCCAGCTTTGGCATTTTGGGCCTGAGCTGGTCGGCGACGTTTCGCCATTGGGTACTCGCCGTTTCCGCCGTCTCCTGGGCGAAGGCCGTGCCGATGAAGGCAGAGACGACGCGTCGCCCGCTCTTGCCGGCATGGGCGCAGACATTGCGCATGAAGTGAACACGGCAGCGCTGCCAGGTGGCGTTGAGAACCTTGGAGACGGCACCCTTGATCCCGATGTGGGCATCAGAGACCACAAGTTTGACACCACGCAGGCCCCGGCGTGTCAGGTTGCGCAGGAACTCTGCCCAGATCGGTTCGGCTTCCGAGGTGCCGACCTCCATGCCCAGCACTTCACGCCTGCCGTCGCTGTTGACGCCAACGCAGATGATGACGGCGACCGAGACGATACGGCCGCCCCGGCGCACCTTCAGATACGTAGCGTCAATCCAGATGTATGGCCATTCCCCTTCAATGGGGCGGTTCAGGAAAGCCTTCACACGGTCATCGATCTCTTCGCACAGCCGACTGACCTGACTCTTGGAGATGCCGCTCATCCCCATCGCCTTGACCAGATCATCGACAGAGCGCGTCGAGATACCCTGAACGTAAGCCTCCTGGATCACAGCCGTCAGTGCCTTCTCGGCCACGCGCCTGGGCTCCAGGAAACCCGGGAAGTAACTGCCTTTACGAAGCTTCGGGATCCGAAGCTCGACCGTGCCTGCGCGTGTTTCCCAGTCTCGGTCACGATAGCCGTTGCGCTGGACCAGCCGGTCGCCGGTTTTCTCATGGTAGCCGGCACCGGTCATGCCGCTCACTTCCAATGCCATCAAGCGTTCAGCCGTGAAGCTGATCATGTCGCGCAACAAATCGCTGTCTGAGGTCTTTTCAACAAGCCCTTTCAGGGCCATCATATCGTCGGTCATCGGTGTTCTTTCGTTCTGGAATGAGTGTCGCAACCCAAACCTATCCGAAAATCACTGATGACCAACCCGCTACGCTAAGGCTCGCTTTGCCCTTTTGAATGGGCAGCGAGCCATGCGCTACGCTCTTACCCAGTTACACCACTCGCTGGGACACGACCATTTGTGAGGCCTGCCGCTGAAGACAAACCTGGGTTTGATGGCGATCACTGCAAAGATTACGGCGCCTATATTATGGGAGCTGAGCCAGACCGGTTTACAAGGAGAGTCATTTTCTGGAGGCTACCCGCGATGGCGCGCCAAGTGAGGCGCCCACAGAAGAGCCTACTTCGCGGGATGATGGATATCGTGATCTGCGCTATCGGATGCCGCCGAGGACGATGACGATTGATCGGGCATCGTGCCTCCTTGGTTGCCCATCATCCCCATTTGGCCGTCCTTCATGCACGGCATTGAGCCCATCATGGCTTGCATCTTTTGCATGTCCTGCATTTGCGCGGCCATATCGGCGTGCATAGCGGCCATCTTCTTCCGTTTGGCGGGACTGGTTTCCGTCTTGGCCATGCTTTGCATCTGTGCGTCCATGGCCTGCATCTTCTCGGCCATATCTCCCATATGCTTTTGCATGTCGCCCATATGGGCCTTCATGTCGGTTATACCGCCAGATGCCATAGGCATCGCTGGCGACTTCATGGGTGCCGTCATCGGTGCCGTCATGGGCATTACTTTCGCCGGGCTTGTCGGTGCCATGTTTTGGGCATTGGCCACCCCGGCCGACAGGACGAGGGTCGAAGCCAGCAGAAGGGATTGGAACTTGATATTCATGAGATATCTCCAGTTGTCGTGATTGATTGGAACGGTCACCAACTTTTGCGCCGGTTGCCAAAGAGGTAGAGCAGTTGCAGGAAGAGGTTGATGAAGTCGAGATACAGGGTAAGCGCGCCCAGAATAACGATCTTGCCAAGCCCATCGTTCTTATCGGTGAGTGTCGCGTACAGCAGTTTGAGTTTTTGGGTATCGTAGGCTGTCAGGCCGATAAAGACGAGGACGCCAATGATGGAGATCCCGAACTGCAAGGAATTGCTTTTTAGAAAAAGGTTGACGACCGAGGCGATGATCACGCCGATCAATCCCATCATCAGTACCGAGCCGAGGCCGGTGAGATCGCGCTTGGTCGAATAGCCGTAGAGACTCATGGCCCCGAACGTGCCGGCCGTAATGAAGAGGGCGCTGGCTATGCTTTCGCCGGTGTAGGTGAGGAATATGGTAGAGAGCGACAACCCCATCAACGCTGCATAAACCCAGTAGCTCAGTTGTGCAGTGAACAGGCTCATGCGCTGCAGCCCGAAACTGAGGAACATCACAAGCCCCAGCGGTGCGAACATGACAATCCAGGCCAAGGGCTTCATGCCCACGATGGCGGTACCTTGGTAGCTGTACATCGCGTGTAAAGCCGTCGCGGACTGGGCAGAGAACAGCGCAATTGCGCCCGTAGTTGCGAGGCCGCCTGTCATGTACATGTAAATTCTGAGCATGTAAGCGCGCAGGCCCACATCGTATATTGCCGATTGCGAGCCGGTGGAAGCCTGTATATTTGTTTGAAGCAAGGAGCTCTCCTATTGACTTCCACTATGGCGAAATTCGGGGGATATTGTTGACGATAGAAGCGGCGCCAGCATTTACGTTGATCAACAGACCCTTAAACTAAACCGCGGTTTCCAAATTGTAATTGACCGTAATCAAGCAACCTCAATGACGCTCGTTTCCACGGCGAATTCCGAATTCTAACTGTCCGAGAAGTCAGTCAGCGTATAGACGTGACGGCATTGCGCCCTAAACCAGCGATCGGGCGTGCGAGCGTCTAACCGCAGCATCTACCTTTGGACGGATGGCTCTCATTGCCAATCAGCCTATCCACACCATCGCCCGCGGCTCTCACGGCCGCCTTAATCTGGTCGGCAGTGCTTCGGTGTTCGTCGTATTGTACCGTAGCCTCGCCGGCCGCGAGCGAGACGTTGACGTCGCCTACTCCTGGAAGAGCTTTCAAAGCATACGTAACATTGCTCACGCAACCGCCGTATGTCATTCCACTTACCTTTAAGAGTTCGGTTTGCATTGCCATGCCTCTTTCTGACGAACTTTATGAAGAATTCGGCGGCGATACGTATCCATTCGGCCGGGGCCACATACCGTTTGATTTCCGAATATGTGAAGCTGTGCGCTTAATACCAACCTCGGCGATCCACAATACAGATGGCAAGTCGATCGGATATGCCAAGGCGTTCATTGACCTCACGAAGGGCAAGTACGCCACCGTCAGATGACAGCTGACCACCATCGAATTTTATAACCACGGGCTTGCCATTTACAGATGACAAGCCGGGTAAAGGTAGCATAGGATCATGCATGGCGGAGGTCTCTTTCCCTGAATCGCGTGGATGGGTGTGAACAACCAATTCCTACATGATTTCAGACAATTAAGCTACTTCCGCCGACCCCTCATGTATAATTCGGGTTAGCAAGCCCTATTTTCGAATCCTCTCGGAGTCGGATTATAGATTAGAATGAATTGATTACATCTCGCAGAAGACCCATAACGCTTTGTGCAACCTGTCCTGCATCTGGATTTTCAACCGCTTGGGGTGTAATGGCAAAAGCCGGACGGAAGCCGCTATAACGGGCGGTGCTTGAGGGCTTCGTCGAACTGACTCTATTGGGTTGGCATATGACGGCGCGCGAGCCTGTATTCATGCCAGATGATCACTACAATGAGGATATCGAAAATTGTAAGCAGGATCAGGCCCAGACCATGGGTGTAGGAGTATCGGTAGAGCTGATATGCAATCAGAAGCATAAGAATGATCAAAGAGGCAGGATATGACCAAAGCTTGCCTTTAAACAGGCCAACGACCAGAGCCAGATTTACAATACCATGTGCGAAAAGGTAGATAGCATAAAAAGTTTTCGTATTTATGGAAAAATTGTGCGCAATGGCGAGCAGATGCGTGGCGACGAAGTCTTTTGGATCTTCGACCAATTCCTCTTGAGTAATGTTGTTCACAAAAAGCGCGATGGCTTTCGTGCTGACGACGGCCAGCACAATACCACCGGCGCACTCAACCAACGCATGAATGCCTTTCAAAATAAGACTGATATTAAATATTTGACGTATTCGAATTTCGTTCATTTCGCGAGCGATACCTTCAACAGCGAAACCGTACTGTGACTCACTTGATTCAGATAATCATAAAAATGCTCAACCTAAGGACAGGCAGACATCGGTCCATAGTTGAGCTATCGATATGCAGAAGTTGGCCGGCAGCAAAAAATTCGGGCAAACGCCCGATAATTCATATCTATAAACGTATTTTTTGGCTCAACTTTGTCTGCGAGCCGACCGTATGATCGATCTAAGATTGGCCCTTTTCTGCGTAGTTGGCCTGTTAGGCCTCAGTGCATGTGCGACCTACTCGCCGATGCAGAAGCCACTCGAAAGCCTTGGTGCCACCGCACCTATGCCGTCATCCGTTCCCACCGGCAATTTGTTGAGTCTAGCCCTGTCGCGCAGTCCGGAAGTTGCTGCAGCACGTGCTCACTTGGCGTCCACCCAAGCCGAGTTAAAGGCGGCACGACAGATGCCGACAATCACTTTAGCTTTAAGTAGTGAATATTCGAAGGCGGCTGATTCAGCGCGACCATGGCTATGGGGCATGGCCGTTGATATTCCTTTTGATACGAACGCGCGGCGCGGTAGCCGCATTACGGCTGCAAGTGTCGAGGTTATGAAGGCACGGGCCACCCTCGCTGAAGCCTTATGGCAAACGCGCCAGAACTTGCGAGAGGCGCAGGTCAAACTAGCCAGTGCCCGTGCCATTGAAGTAGCGGCCCGCGCCCTTTTGGATCAGCGCCGCGCCCTCGAAGCAGCACTGCAACAACGCATGGCTGCGGGTGAGGATGCGCACGACGGCCTTGATACCGCCCGGATCGCTACACTACAGACACAGCAAACACTGATTCAGACGCAAGGTGAGGCACAGGCCGCTCTCAGTGATCTTGCCCATGCGCTCGACGCGGATACATCCAGAGTGTACAACTTGCCACCTCCCCAATCTGGGAAATCAATAGACCTGAATGACGATATAGTCCTTTATGCGCGTCCGGATATCCAGACCGCAGTGGCTAATTATGACCTGTCCGAAAGTGCGCTGCGCCTGGCCGTGGCGCAGCAGTATCCGGATATCACTGTTTCACCGGGATATATCTGGGAGCGCGGCGTGGTGAAGTTGCCATTCAATTTGTCGCTTAACTTGCCCCCGCTTGATGGCAACCGGGCCAACATCGACGCAGCCGATCAGGCGCGATTGGCGTCAGGGAAGTCGCTGGAAGCCACCGTGAAGACGGCTCTGGCTTATGTCGCTCGCACCCATGCGCGATGGGAAAGCGCTGAATTGCTACAGCGCCAGATTGCTGTTCATGATGTACCGCTCGCCAACGAGATTGCGAGGCATGCCGAAGCCGCTGCGAGTGAAGGTGAAGCCGACTGCATCACGCTGTTACAGGCGCGTATAGCGGCGCTGGAAACCAACCTTGCCCTTGCGCAGGCGCGAGCCACGGCGGATCAGGCAAGGCTTGATCTGGAAGATGCGCGACATATTCCATTTGATCCGCTTGATGCGCGTGATTTGACCGCTGCTTTGATGGATATGACTAAATGAAGACTCTTACCCTTTCGCTTATTCTGCTGGTTTTACCGGTAGATGCACAAGCGCAAACAACACAGATACTCAATGCGGCAACTCAGGCGAGGCTACAAATCGTCACAGCTCCCCTCGATGTTGCGCATAGCGCCGGTAGCGTAAGTGGCTATGCCACTGTCATTGATCCGGCACCGTTGCTGGGTTACATCAGCGATCTATCTGCGGCCAGCGCCGCAGCTACTGCATCATCCGCCGAGGCCACACGCACGAAAAGGCTGAGTGGCAATGACACAGTTTCGGTCAAGGTCGCTGAAGCCGCAGCGGCGCAGGCTGCCGCCGATCAGGCGCGTGTCATCTTGTTGAGACAGCAGATTGCTTTGCAGGTCGGTCCCGCCGTAGCCCGGCTTGCTTCAACCAACTTCGCCAGGGATCTTGCCTCTGGTCAGGCGGCACTCGTTCGTGTCGATACGCCGTCTGGTCGCGGGCAGGCCGGTGCGCGTAGCGTCCGCCTGCATACGTCGACCGGTGATGTCGATGCCGAGATTTTGGGCCCTGCGCGTACCGCGGACGGCAAGCTGCAATCGCCGGGTTTGATCGTTGTGGTACGCGGAATGGCGGCGCGCTGGCTTACAACGGGCCTTTCAATGACGGCAGAGCTCTATGATGGCAGTATCAATGGTCTTTTAATCCCAAATGCTGCCCTTCTGCGGCATGACGGCCAGATATTTGCTTATGTTAAGACTGCGCCGACACGGTTTGATCGCCGGCTTGTCCAGCCTATACACGTTAGCGACGATGGGCTGATCGTAAACAGCGGTTTCCATGTCGGTGAGCATGTTGTGACCCAGGGTGCATCGGCGCTCTACACGGCAACCGCCGCACCAGTGGACGGTGACGACTGATGCTGTCCCGTCTTGTTGGCACCTGCCTCAAACACCCGCGCTTAATCGCTGTTGCGGCGGCTCTTGCGCTTGTCGCCGGTGGCCTGACGCTGGCCCGTGCCAATTATGACGTCTTCCCTGATTTTGTGCCTCCCCAGGCCGAGATCCAGACCGAATCACCGGGTTTGTCGGCCGCGCAGGTCGAGCAGCTCGTCACACGCCCGGTCGAACAGGCGGTCAATGGGGCGCAGGGCGTCAAGCAGGTTCGCTCAACCTCCATTCAGGGCCTCAGCATCGTTCAGGTTATCTTTAACGACGGATCCGAACCATATCGGGCACGCCAAATCGTTGCTGAGGCGCTCAATGATGTGCCCCAGACGCTTCCGAACGGAGTTGGCGCGCCGACCCTGTCGCCGCTGACATCGCCAACCATGGATCTATTAGCCGTTGGGTTTCTCAGTAAGTCGGAGGGGCCGCAGGCCTTGCGCGATTGGGTACAGTGGAAGCTGCGGCCGCGTCTGATGGCCGTACCAGGTGTAGCGCGCGCGGCTGTCTATGGCGGCGAGGTACGACGCATCGAAGTGCGCGTTGATCCACATGCCCTGCAAACTTTTGGCCTCAGTTTGTCAGATGTTGTTGCGGCGACACAAGCTGCAACCGCCATAAGCGGCGGTGGCTTCATAGATACCTCCGAACAACGCATTCTTGTCGAGCCGAAAACGCAGGCCGCGACGACCGATGACATTGCTGCCGCACCGATCACTGCTGCTGGAGCGCAGGGCCTGCACATTGGCGACGTTGCCCAAGTGGTTGAGGCGCCTGCGCCCGATTTCGGCGACGCCGTAATCATGGGTAAGCCCGGGGTGCTGATCGTCCTGTCAAGCCAGTATGGCTCGAACACGCTCAAGGTCACGCACGAAGTCGAAAAAGCGCTTGCCGAGATGAAGCCCGCTATGGCATCGCAGGGTATCGAGATGGTGACGGGTTTACACCGCCCAGCAAACTTCATTGAAACCGCCCTGGCTGGGATTACTGAAGACCTGTTAATTGGTGCTGCTCTGATCGCTGTCATCCTTTTTGCTTTCATGCGCAATATCAAGACTGTACTCATCTCCTTTGTCAGTATTCCTCTTTCATTACTGGTTGCGATTATGGTGCTGGATCGTGCAGGCGTGACGATCAACACCATGACTCTGGGCGGGCTGGCCGTGGCGTTGGGCGTGGTCCTCGATGACGCAGTCATCGACGTCGAGAACATTGTCCGTCGGCTGCGCCAAAATCGCGATATGCCAGAAGGCAGAAGCGAAGCGACAATCGGAGTCATTTTGAAGGCCTCACTGGAAGTGCGTTCACCGGTTATCTATGCGACTCTGGTGGTAGCACTCGTATTGGTGCCGGTCGTCATGATGCATGGCTTGCAGGGAGCGTTTTTTGCCCCCCTGGCGACCGCTTTCATTCTGGCAACGCTGATTTCGTTGTTTATTGCCATGACAGTGACGCCAGCACTCAGCTTCCTCTTTCTGGAGCACAGCCAATTACCGCCGGAACCAAAACTGATGACGCGGCTGAAAGATGGCCACGAAAAGTTGCTGCGTCGTGTTTTTGCACGTCCCAGCACGGTGATGATTGCTACTGGGTTAGCGACTTTGGCGGCGATCATGGGTTTATTTTTCTTCAGAAGCGAGTTGATGCCCTCCTTTAGGGAGGGGCATTTCGTTCTTCAGGTTGCGGCGCAACCGGGAACCTCCCTTCAGGTGACGCGACGCTATGGTGAGTCGATCTCGAAAGAGATCCTTGCCATACCGGGTATCTCAGGGATTGAACAAGCCATCGGTCGGGCGCCTGGTAGCGAAGATACTTCAGGAACCGAGCGTAGTGAGTTTCAACTGGAGCTCAAGCCGCATCTATCAGGCGCGCGGCAAGATGCAATCGAAGCGAAAATTCATGAGGTGCTTGATCACTATCCGGGCCTGCAAACCGATGTCGTCACCTTTCTCGGCGACCGTATTGGCGAATCCCTGACGGGCGAGACGGCCAACCTTGCCATCAATGTATATGGCGCAGACGCGGACACGCTCGACCATGTCGCAAATCAGATCGCTTCAGTTCTGCAAGACGTAAAAGGCGCCAACGATGTCAAACTCACCACACCGCCTAAGGCGCCAAGTGTGCATGTGGATATTAACCGTCAGGCAGCGTCGGCGCGCGGCATATCACCCAAGGATGTGCTAAACGCCGTTCAGAGCGCCTATAAGGGAATCGACGCCACACAGATTTACCGCACTGACCGCGTCATCAATGTGGCCGTCACCCTGCCGCAGAACCTCCGACAAAGCCCCGAGGCGGTAGGAGAACTGCTGGTGCGCGGCGCCAATGGAGATTTGGCACGTCTGTCCGACATCGCAAAGGTCACACTGGGCGACAGTCGCACCCAGATTTCACATATCGGTGGTCAGTTGGTTGAAACCGTCACCGCTAACCCGAAACCAAGCGAAGTCACGCGCGTTACCTTGGCCGCCAAGGCGACCATCGCTGCAAAAGTAAAGCTGCCACCGGGCGTCTATCTCGATTATGTTAGCGTAGCCGATGACTTGATTAAGGCCCGCAACGAGCTATTGTTCAACACCGCGCTGGCTTTAGTTGGCATTGTGGCTTTGCTGGTTCTGGCCTTCCGGGAAGCTAGAGCAGTGTGGCTGATTGTAGCCTCAGCTCCGTTCGCGTTGGTAGGTGGTGTGGCTGCCGTCGCCCTCAGCGGTGGAAGTCTGTCGCTGGGAGCGCTGGTTGGTTTCGTAACCCTGCTGGGCGTAGCAGCGCGCAACGCAATCCTATTGCTGGCGCATACAGACCAACTGGTGGCTGAAGGCCACCCTTGGTCGGAGAGTACTGTACTGATGGCCACACGCGAGCGCGTAACGCCCATTTTGATGACCGCATTAGTAACTGCCCTGGGGCTGATGCCTCTGGCGCTGGAAACAGGGCAGGCGGGGCGCGAAATTCAGGGGCCGATGGCGATTGTTATTCTTGGCGGGCTAGTGACTTCTACGCTTCTAAGTCTAATCCTCTTGCCCAGCCTGATCTGGCGTTTTCGGCGTAGGGCTAAGTCAGTGAGGATGTGATATCCGGGGAACAACCAGCGACGACAGCACAAGCTGTAAACGGTAGCCGTGAACGAGTTGACCTACAATCGCAAAAGGCTTCAGTTTCGTCTTATCTTATCATGCTATGATCCGAGCCATGCGGATACTGCTTGTCGAGGACGACGAAATGCTAGGCGAGGCCCTTCAGGCCGGTCTGAGCCAGGGCGGCTACCTCACCGACTGGATCAAAGACGGTCCAGATGCGCTTCTAGCCCTGCGTACTAATGCCTACGAAGCTGTGATCCTCGATATCAATCTGCCAGGAATCTCTGGCTTTGATGTTTTGCGAACACTCCGGACCAGTTTGGATCTGCCAGTCATTATAATGACGGCACGTGACGGGGTTGCCGACCGCATTGAGGGGCTCGATCTCGGGGCCGACGACTACGTCGTCAAACCTTTCGCGCTCGGTGAACTGCTTGCTAGGCTGCGCGCCGTCCAACGACGCAGCCATGGACGCGCCAATCCCACGATCCTATTTCGGGACATTGAGCTCGACACGTCTGCTCGCGCCGTGCGCAAAGGCGGTAATTGGGTCAAAATGCGGGCACGCGAATATCAGATCCTTGAACTACTCATGCAACGCGTCGGCCGGGTCGTCAGCAAGTCGGAAATCGAACAACAGATATATAGTTGGAATGACGACTTCGAGAGCAATACGGTTGAGGCCACCATCTACACGCTGCGTAAGAAGCTGGGGAAGGATTTAATTACAACGTTGCGTGGTATCGGCTATGTGATCAATCCATGACGAAGCGCGGCTCCCTGACATGGCAGATCCTGAAAGGCGTTGCCCTGCCGTTCGTGTTGGTCACCGTTCTGATCGGCGCGATTGCCTATATGAGTGCGGACGATGAAATCTCCGAGGTATACGACTCGCAAATGATCTCTTCGGCGCAGGAGCTCTGGAAGCTGGCACGTGCGGAACAGGATCCGCAACGCTTCCAAGTTGAGAACGGCAATATGGGACTATCGCCTGAGGATGAGGCGGCGCTTGATGAGTACTCCATCTGGCGTAGTTTTCGAGTCTGGCGGAACGACCAGATTGTTATAGCGTCAGGCAATGCGCCAAACGCCAACACGCCAGCTGAAGCCAGTGGTTTCAGGGTCATTCGTCGCAACGGTGCAAAGTGGCGCGTTTTCACGTATCGCAGTCCCTCTGACCACATTCTGGTAGAAGTGGCGGAAAGGTTGCAGGCGAGACAAGAAATATCACAACGCATTGTCTGGGGCGTATCCTTGCCGCTGTTGTTCGTCATGCCGATCATTTTGCTGGGTGTCTGGCTTGGTATTCGGTGGGGCTTACGCGATTTGCGCGCTTTCGCTGCGGTTATTCGCAGGCGCTCGCCGAATGATCTTGGTCGTGTCGATGGCGACAAGTTGCCATCTGAATTGGCCCCGCTTTCAGACTCGATCAATTCTCTTTTGACGAAACTCGCAGTCTCTCGTGATCAGGAACGTCTGTTCACCGACAATGCTGCCCACGAACTGCGCACACCGCTTGCTGCCCTCGGTGTTCAGGCCGAAGTCGCTCGAGCCGCCCTGACCGAGCGCGACAGGCAGCGCGCATTTGATGCGCTTTTGGGCGGCGTGCAACGCACGTCACGCTTGCTCGATCAATTATTGACGCTTGCGCGCATTTCGCACACGCCCGCAAAATTGACACCTATAAATCTATACGATTCCACGCGCGAGGCGCTAGGTGAACTTTACAGCAAGGCGCATACGCGCGGCCTGGAATTGATCCTGACAGGTGATGAAGGCGTGTCCATCATGGCTAACAAGCCACTGCTCAGCCTTCTGCTGAGCAACCTTTTGGACAATGCCATTAAACATTCAGCGCCGGATAGCGCTGTCGAAGTGAGTATAGGTCGCGCAGGTGAAACAACCGAATTTGTGCTGCGTGATCATGGTCCGGGCATTCCTGAGGTCGAACAGGATAAGGTCTTTGGCCGATTTTATCGCATCCAGGGCAATACTCGGGCAGGCAGCGGCCTCGGCCTGGCGATCGTGCACACCATTTGCGAACTTATCGGTGCTGAGATCCGACTTGCCAATCCCGCAGACGGGTCGGGCTTAATCGTCTATCTGCGCTTTCTGGCCTAAGAATTTCAGTTTGCACTCATTTTGTTTGATTTCCAGCGTTTTGGCCGGGGGATTTATCCAGGCGGCGATCGGCTTTTGCGGCGGTAGAGAGGCTTTGTTGACGAAACGGTCGGGGTTGGCTTGAAAAGCCAGGCTAAGGGTCTTTTGGCGCTCGTCGTAGATGGCATCGACCTTGCCGAAATGGACTTGATTTGGCGTCATCAGTCCAATTCCGGCATGGTGATGGTCTTGATTGTACCAGCTGAAGAAATGCTGGCAGAAGGCTTTGGCGTCCTGGATGCAGCCGAACCTCTTCGGGAACTGAGGTTGGTACTTCAACGTTTTGAAGTGGCTTTCCGAGAAAGGATTGTCGTTCGAAGTATAGGGCCTGCTGTGTGACTTCGTGACGCCGAGATCTGCCAACATAAATGCAGTCGCCTTGGCTTTCATAGACGGCCCCCTGTCCGCATGGAGGGTCAGTTGATCTGCTGGTATATCATGCTTTTGGACAGCGTCATGAAAGAGCAGCTTAAACAGGTTGGCGCTTTCACAATCTGCGACATACCAGCCGACAACTCGCCGGCTGAATATATCAATGATTACATATAGATAAAAGTAGGTCCACTTGGCTGGTCCCATCAGTTTCGTTATGTCCCACGACCAGACTTCATTGGGCTTTTCTGCGAGCAGCTCAGGCTTCTTGTAGACTGGATGACGTAATTGGCGTCGGCGCTCTTTAACCTCGTCATTATCGTGAAGGACGCGGTACATGGTGCGTATGGAGCAGTGGTAGATTCCCTGGTCCAGCAAGGTCGCATAGATCTCGGCGGGCGCGAGATCGGCAAATTGGGGTTCATGCAAAAGCGCGAGAATGCCGTCGCGCTCCAGATCAGATAGGGCCCGCGGGGGTCTTGGACGCGGAGCTTTGTCTTCAAGCGGATGGAGGGCTTTGGCCCGGCGCCGATGGAAAGTGGCTTTTGACAAGCCGAGTGCGGTTAGGCAAGCGCCCATTACGCCACTGGACTTGCCCGAAAAAAGTGGAGAGCGAACTTCTAAAATTTGCTAGGAGTTTGATCCATGAAGGACGAGAAGAAGACATTAGGCGGGCGTGGTCGCCATGCTGGTGTGACGCCGGAGTTCCGTGCTGAGGCTGTGCGTCTTGTTGAGACGAGTGGCCGATCTGTTGCCGCAATTGCAGAAGATCTGGGTATTGGAAAATCGACGCTGACGCGCTGGCTGACGCAACATCGGGAGGCCGATCTTTTGTCGGGGCCGCACTCAGACGTCAGCAAGGAGCTGGCGCGGCTTCGCAAAGAGAATGAGATTTTGCGCCAGGAGCGCGACCTTCTAAAAAAAGCAGCCGCCTTCTTCGCGCGGGAGACCACGAAATGATATTTCGGGTCATCGATGCGGAGAAGGCCACCGTTCCTGTCCGCCGCAGTTGCGCCCTGTTCGGCGTCAGCATGAGCGGCTTTTACGCCTGGAAGGGCCGTGCGCCCAGCCGTCGTCAGAAGGATGACCTGGTGCTTCTGGCGCATATCCGGTCGCAGTTCGCCACGTCGCATGAAACCTATGGCAGCCCGCGTATGACGGTCGAATTGCAGGAAGACGGCGTCGAGGTCGGGCGCCATCGCGTTGCCCGTCTGATGCGCGACAACGGTTTGAAGGCCTTGCAGACAAGGCGTTATAAGAAAACGACCGACAGCCATCATGGCGGGCCTGTGGCGCCCAATATTCTGGATCAGGACTTTGAGGCGTCAGCGCCTGACCAGAAATGGGGTGTCGATATCAGCTATATCTGGACGGCGGAGGGTTGGCTTTACCTGGCGATCGTGCTCGATCTTTATTCCCGCCGGATTATCGGCTGGTCGGTCAGCGACCGGTTGAAGAAGGATCTTGCCCTCAATGCCCTGCAACGCGCCATCGCCATACGCAGACCGCCGCGTGGCGTTATTCACCACTCCGACCGCGGCAGCCAATATTGTTCCGAGGCCTACCAAAAGCTCTTGACGGGCCGAGGCTTTATCCTGTCCATGTCGGGCAAGGGCAACTGTTATGACAATGCGATGGTCGAGACGGTGTTCAAGACCATCAAATCCGAGCTGATATGGCGGACGGCCTACAGATCCCGCCAGCAGGCAGAAGCCGAGATATCCCAATATATCGACGGCTTCTACAACCCACGCCGAAGGCATTCCGCCTTAGGCTATATGAGCCCCATCCAGTTCGAGAGCACCGCTCTCAAGCTGGCTGCCTAAAACCCGGTTCGCTCTCCACTTTTTCCGGGCAAGTCCATGGCTATACTTTCCGGCCAAGGGTTGCGATCGGACGCCAGCAAAAGCACTTCGTAAGCTTCAGTCCGGCTGTCAGCGATAAGGCTGGCAAACGGATGCGGCAGGAGGTGCGGCGATGGCGGCTACATCGGCGCAACGACCTTGATCTGGAAGAAATTGCTAAATGGGCGCGCCCTGTTCTACAGGGCTGGGTCCAATATTATGGTCGTTTCTATCCCTCCAAACTTCGCAATGCGCTTCGCACCATCGACGCCTTTATCGTCCGATGGGTTTGTCGCAAATACAAACGGTTCCGCGGCCAGACGATGGCAGCGTGGGCGTGGTTACGTTCGCTTCGGCAGCGCAACCCGACCATGTTCGCTCATTGGGCCCTCGGTACCAACGGTGAATGACAGGAGCCGTGTGAATCGAGAGGTTCACGCACGGTTCTGGGAGAGCGCGAGGCTGAAATGCCTCGCGCCACTCGACTACCTCCACGCCTACGACACGGTCAGCGACGCCCGCGCCCAGATCGGCAGGTACCTGGCCTTTTACAATGCCCGGCGCCCGCATTCGGCCCACCAAGGTCGAACACCGGATCAGGTTTACGTCTCAGGCTTGCCAAGCTTGGCGCAGGCGGCATAAAACGAATCGCACGACGCGCAGCGCGTGAGAGTTGCCCACCGCGGCTATCGGTCTTTCGTCGTGAAGGCGACGACCGACCGCCGCTGTGGACAACTCAGGACACAACAGAAACTGGCGGCATCCACTTATCTCGGCCCGCTGCGTGTCCAAACGAACTGAGCCAGCTCTGTCGAACTTATCAAACCCTTGCGACCAATGGACTGCCAACTGACGTCATCGACATATTGTCGGGTTTCTATCAAGCCAGCCGACAGGACGAGTTTGCGGTCGTGGATCCAGCTCTCGGCAAACTTCTCGGTCGTGAACCGGAGCCCATCAGCAGCGTAATTGCGGCGGAGCTGAATGCTATCTCGATCGCAAATTGATGCCGCTCACTTCGAATTGCCAGCCATGGCTGCCAATACGTGCCGAGAGTGATATTCAGAGAAGATTATATCCAGGATGAACATAGGTGAACACCCGCCTCACGCGCCATTCATAGTGAAGGGGGCATAACAGGTCTCAAGAACGGCATGACGATGATCGCGCAGCCGACACGCTTAGGAGACCCGCTATGAGTAAACTGACATCAACCAAGACAATCATGGTAGCGGCTATGGCCTCCGCAGCCTTGATCGGTATCGCCCTTCCTGGCCTTGCAGTGGCGCAGGATTGGCATGACCAAGGCGCACATCGAGGCGATACCCGCAGCTATGATCAAACACGTTCGGATGGCCGTCGCCAAGACGGCTATCGAGGCGGCAATTTTGATCAAAGCCATTATAACCAAGGTGGTTATGGTCACAGCTCCGATAACATTTATGCTCGCCAGGACAGTAGCCATTATGATGGAGGCTACCGTAACGGTGACCGTCGCGATCAAAGGGCGATGCCTCGGGATGATCGCTACGACGGCGGCTGGAGCTATTTTTTCCATCGTCACCATGAATGGCGCGATGACCGCAGTGGCTGGTAATCAGATTATGGGGCAGAGTTCGTCTCTGCCCCATAATCTGGCATCGGGGTGTGTCTGAGACATCGGGCCTATGGACGATACTTTCGTCAACAATCTGGTGTCTTGGTGCCTATCTCTCACAAGCGAAAACAGCCAGTCGCCTCGGTCTTGGCACAAGCTTCACCAGCCTTATCCTGTATCAAAGGCCATCTACCAGTGCCGTAAACGCCTGAAGCGTACAGGCTGTTGGGGCTGGACTATCACCGCAACCCGGAATGGCCAGAGGTTCAACAGCCGGCGGGCTGGTGTTGGTGAGTTTCGTCAGGTTCCTAATCTGGTCCATGGTTTGTGTTTGATAGGTAGCGGTCACGTAGTCTGTGCCGTCGGGCGCGGCCAGCAGAGCAAAGACAATGCCGCCGCCAGGTGGCGGGTCGTCTGCCGGATAGCCACCAAGGTGCCAATGGAGTTTAAGCAGCCCGCTGAGTTCGGCCTGATTGGTATCGTGGCCGATAATAATGCTGGTTGGCGGACCACGCGTTAGGTCCACGAGGATTTTTCTGGCCAGCGGCAGGGCAGTGGCATGCGCGATATACGCCGGGCGTGCCTCAATTGTGTACTTTAGCGGGTGAAGCGCCAACAGCGTAGCAATCTGGGCAGGTGTGGCGCGGCCCCACGCCACCTCGTTCATGGGTTTACCTTCGATATATTCGAGCAGGAAGTCTTCCGCAGCGGAGGCACCCTCTGCAATCGGGCCTGTCAGCTTTGGCTTCGTATGCGACCGTTTAATGATAATGTTTGCAGGTAGGTGAAGAAAAGCGGTTCCTCCAGGCTGTAAAGTAGCTTGCATCGTGTCAAACAGCGCCTGATTAGCGACGACAGGGGTGTTGAGATTGCCATCGGCTGCCGCCAGCATCTGGGCTTTGGCCTGAACAGAATCGAAATCCTTCGCGCCGTTGTCGAGCGCCGAGAAAAGCGGATCGGTGCCAGCCGCGTGGTGCACCTTGATGTGACAGCCAGGCGCGAAGCCGGCGGCATAGGCTTCACCCGTTTTTAACGTCCGCTCATCGGTATCGGCATAGATACGCACATCAGGGCAGCCTGCCGAAGGCGCAAAATGCGCGCGGTCATATGCAGCCAGCAGAGTGATAGCCTGTGCCCCATGTGGGGTCAGATAGCCGTTTGGGGTGGACCAGTTTGGCCAGGGCGAAGGCGCGATGGTGGGGCTGAGTGCGGGCGTGTGCGTCGGCGGGCGAACGCCATGACGCATGAGAAGCACGGTACGTTCCAGCTTCAGTGCGGACGCATTCGCAGCCATCGGGGCGAAGGATAACACAGCCAGGCATAAAACAGTGACATGGCGCCAGAGCCAGCCCCGGCTCATGATGCGGGATCCAGTATCAAGGCGAAGATCGAACCTGGAACAAACTGAATATCAGGCGCGCCGCCCGGATTTCCCGGCAAAATCGATTGAGCCTTCCCGCTGATCAGAAATATCCGGCCAGTTGTCGGATTCACCGCCATGTTCTTGGCACCGGGTATAGTCTTGATGCTACCGAGATTAGTGAAGCTATCAGGCCCGTTCTCTTTGATGATCGACAATGTGCCGTCCTTGTTGGAGCTGAACGCGAGGTGCCGGATTGGATCAAAAGCGGCACCGTCGGTACCAAGGCCAATGGGCAAGGATGCTAAAACCTTTCCATTATTTGCATCGACCACGATCATTTTGGCATTGTCCTTACAACTTGCGAATAGCCGGTGTGTTTCGGTGTCGATCGCAAGCCCGTGAATGTTTGGACAACCGGGCACCGACCAGGTGGCGGTGACCTTATTTGTTCTGGCATCGATCTGCTTGATCTCGTTCAGGTCGCTTATATTAACGAAAACCTTGCCAGTGCCGTCGGGTACGGCTTCTTCCGGCGAACCATCGAGCGCTATGGTGGCGACAACCTTATTCGTTTTCGGATCGATAACACTGACCGCATGGGCATCGCCGCCGAAAGCGAACACCTGATGACTGGCCGGATCGTAGGTCATCGCATCTGTGTCGCTAACCACCGGAATGGCGGCAAGTTTTTTAAAGTTCCGGGCGTCATACGCATAGAGCATATGGTTGTTTCCGCTGTCGGCGTACACACGGTTCATTGCGGGGACAGGCGCAACACTATGGGCGCCATCAATGCCTTTCAGTGCCCCCAGCAAGGAACCGGTGCGGCCATCAATTACCGAAACTTCCGAACCGTGCGAGAAATATGCGCGGTTCATCACCGGGTCGAAAACGACGAAATCAAAGTCGGTGGGGCTACCGAGCGCAATCGTCTTCGCAACCGTATAAGTTGGTGCCGCAGTTGTGGCCGCAAACGCGGCAGTACTCAAAAGGGCGAATCCCGCAAATATCCAAAGAATTTTCCGTATCATGATTTGAAATAATCCCTATTTTTGATCAGGTGAATTCTGCCTAATCACTGCATTTTCATGTCAGAAAATATGCAGGTTTTCAGACTTTACTCAAATGAGATGTCTATTATTGAAAACAGGGTGACGAATTGAATTCATCACCCTGTTAGAATAGAATTTATTCTAATATTTTACGCGCAAGCCGAAAAGATAATCCGCATCGTAGAACTCGTTCTGAACGGGGAAGTTCTTGTTTTTGGTTTGCGTGAAGTCCAGGTGCGTGTTGCTGATATTCTTCGCGTCGAAGTAAAGCTGGACGTGGTTCGTGACGGCGTAAGTGCTGCCAAAGTCAAGACGGAAGCGCGGCTGGGAATAGATATCTGTTGAGGCGTCTCCGCCGACTGCCCAGAGGTTGGTCGAGACATAGGATGCCGCGAGCTTCAGATATAAGGGGCCTCGGTTATAGAAAACGGCCGCATTGTAGGTAAAGGGCGAGGTCTGCGGCAGGGTGTGGCTCTCGCCGGGACGGATATCGCCTCTGGATTCAACATAGGTGAGGTTGCCCTCTACACCCAGACCAGAAAGCGCACCCGGCAGGAAGACGAATTGCTGATCATAGCTCATTTCGATGCCCTGGGCCTTCGCAGAGCCGACATTCGCGTAGCTGATCAGATTCACCTTCTGTCCGACAAAGCCCGCAACATCCGTGGCGCCGATCGTATTGTTAGCAATGATGTAATTGTCGAAGGATTTGTAGAACAGACCGATCGAGGCAACCCCGTTATGCGGCAGGTAGTAGATAGCCGACAGATCCAGATTGTGGCCCAGGGTCGGTTTCAGATCCGGATTACCTTGCGTGATCACTGGCGTTGCATTGAAGGCGTCGATCGAGCGCGCGGCCGTGATCTGATTAAAACCGGGCCTCGCGATTGCCGACGAAAACGCGGCACGGATCTGGATCGCATCGCTGTAATTGTACTTCAAACTCAGATCCGGGAAGAAGTTTGTGTATTTGTGTGCAGTGTCGTGCCGTGCCAGGAAGTTGCCGTCTGCATCCACATCATTGGCGCGATAGGTGCCGTCGGTGGTTTCAATACGAACGCCTCCGACCACATCCAGCTTCTCAAAGCTGGTATTGTATTGCACATAGGCGGCATAAATATTCTCGTTGTCATCCTCATAGGTCGAGGGATCAGCCGTTATCGGCGTTTGCGGGATGGTCAGCAGTTTTTCGTAGATCGGCTGCGGTCCGATATTGTAGCTGCCATTATAGTAGGTGATGTCAGAACCACTGACGTAATCGCTTAACGAAATTGTACTGATGGCGAAATCGGCGGCATAGTCCTGTTGCTTGCGCGTACGTTCGCGTACATTGGCGCCGAATTTGAGCGCGCCATTTTCACCCACTAAATCAAGCGGCATCGAAAAATTGACGTTGCCAGCATACTCCTGGTCTGTGTTCTTTGATGGGCTGTTGCCCTTCTTCAGCTTTGTGTAAAGCGAAGGATCAAACACGTTGACGCCGCCCAGAACCTGATAGGTCGGACGTTTCGCATTGGTATTATTGTAAGTAACGTCCACGTTCGTGGGATCAATAAAGCGCGCATTGACGGAATAAGGAAACTGATCCGTGCCTTCGGTCCAGGACAGTCTTGCGTCCGCCTTGACCGTGCCACCCAGCAGTGTGTTGCCGCCCAGTTCGATCAGATCATTACCCAGTTTTTCGCGCGTATTGATATTGGAATACTGCGCACTTACGCCATTGGATGTGAAATTGCCGGTGGCATTGTCCACACTGACGATATTGTCGGCCAGCCCATTAAGGATAAATTCGTGCTTGTTGGCTGTCTCGACATAGCCGGCATGGAAACCGCGCAGATAGACCTGCGTATGATCGCTCACATCATACGTGATGCCGGCCCCATAGCCCTGACGGGTGCGATGATACTGATACCAGCGGTACTGCACGTCGTCGAAGGCCTTCTGCGTCAAGAATGCGCTGGTGCCTGACGGGACAACCGTAGGATCGTTGATATAGTCGGCTTCAACATCGTCGATTCCGCGTTCATCCTTGAAATAGGCATAACTGCCTATGATCGACAGCTTGCCATCAAGGAAGCGTTTGCCAACCGTAATATCGCCTTTGAAAACGCTCGTGTTGCGTAGCGATTCAACACCTCCGCCCAGTGTCGCGTCAAACACGTGATCCTTTCCCACCGGGATTGAGCGGGGTTGGATATTCACAACACCGCCAAGACCTTCCGCGTCCATGTCCGGGGTCAGCGATTTGATGACCTCAAGGCCGCCCAGAATGCCCGCCGGGAAGGCATCAAAAGCCACGGCACGCGCGCCGCCCTGAGGCGTTTGCGGATTGTTGGCCATCATACGCACGCCGTCAAATGTGGTGCCGTTGAGATCGGCATCCATACCGCGGATATTGATATACCGGCCTGCCCCGGAGTCGGATTCCATCGAAATGCCGGGCAGGCGCTGCAGGGCCTCGGCCGCATTGGCGTCCGGCAAGGAGCGGATTTGCTCAAGCGGCGCAATATCGATAAGGGTATCAGCGTGCCGCTTTATCAGCCTTGCCTGATCGCGGGTACCCACAACAACAACCGTCTCAATATTTTTATTTGAGGCATTGGCTGCTTGAGGCTGGCTTGCGCCTTGCGCGGCAGCCGCAGAACCGAGTGTGAATACAAGGGTCGCTGCCGTTGTCGTCAGCAGCCACGTAGCGCGTTTTGTGTGGAACATGTTCAAAGCCTCCCGCCGGGACGAAGTCACCGCGACCTCCCCTTGCCTCTAAGCGGTTCCCTTTGGCCCTTGTTTGTTGCGCTTTAGATTCCCTTTGATGACAATTTTAAGATCGATTTATGAAGCGGCTCTACCATCCAGAGCGCTGGCTAGGCTGGCCGGGCTGGTAATCTGAGCCATGATCACGCTTCATGTACTTGCGCCCTGAAACCTCAATTTGTGGAGACGGATGCAGGCCTGACGCACAAACCCTTACCAAAACTGGCGCACTAAACGACTTTGCCTCGTCGATTTGATTCATTCTTGGAGGTAAAGCCATTGCCGAGATAGTCCGCCTGACTCAGGACAGGTAAAAAAGCTTCTCTTGATTTTACGGCACGCATGGGGGCACGGTGTTATGGAGTTATCCCAGCAGATTGCCGCGCAATCTGTTCGCTGACCCGCTTGCGGTCACGGAGTGTCGAATGCCAGTTTCAAGTTACAACCTCTACAGCCGGTGGCTTCATTGGCTGATAGCAGGTTTGATCATTTTTATGGTCTTTCTGGGCTGGCGAATGGACGACCATGACACTTTGCGCTCGGTTCGCGCGGCCCTGCATGAATCGGTCGGCCTGTCTGTTTTGATCCTGAGCGTTGTTCGCCTGGCCCTTCGCCTTGTCTTAAAGGCACCCCCTGATGTCGAGGGGCCGAAGTGGCAGATGTTTGCCGCCAAAACCTTGCATGTTGGATTTTATGTTCTCATCATTGGCCTGCCTCTTAGCGGCTGGTTGATGGTGTCAACCCTGGCTAGACCAATCCCTTTCTTCGGCCTGTTTACGTGGCCGCATTTGCCTATGCCGCAGTCACATGATCTGCACGAGCAAATCTCTACCATCCACGGGCTCCTCGCCAAGCTGATCATCTACGCCATGATCCCGCTGCATATCCTCGCAGCCCTTAAACATCAGTTCGTCGATAAGGATGCGGTCATGCAGCATATGTTGCCTGGCCTGACACCCAAGTCCTTATTGAACTGGCGCTGGATCATCCCTGTCGGCGTCGTCGCTCTGGCGATTGCAGCGGGTTACATGGTGGATAAGGGCACGCCTCAGCCCGGCGGAGACCACCCACATGACCAAGCTCGGCCAGCCCAAATACCCGCCACCAAGTCGTCTTAGGTTTTGCCTGCATTGGCCTAAATTTGATGCCCCTTTTCGGCAAGCAATGTCCGCTTCGCGGCTGAAAATCGCTGACATATCGCCATGTTGATGTGCGGAATGGGCCACCGACGGGCCATGTCGCCGCCGCAGCGGCGAGTGTTTTCGCAGCAGACATGTTCGTCTCCTTTTTATATGACAAATTATCGATAGGACCGGCACATGCCGGGCACGCCTCAGGCTTCAGTCAGCGCGCCCTGAATCATCTAGTGGATTGTCCGGAACGAAAGAGTCCGAAGGGGGATTCTCAGCGGTTTGCGGACGTGCGAGTATGGCCGGATGCGAAATGGTATCACTTTCACCCTATCCACCTGCTTGCTTTATTCCGGTGAAACGTACAATGGCGACGCCGCACCCCGAACCCAGATAAAGTAGGCCTGCCAGCATCAAGGGATGAACGCCACCGATTATGGCCTTGGCCGCAGGGGTCGAGGCGCCGAACAGCAGAGCGGACAACAAGGCGAACAAGCCCCACGCTTCACATCACCCAGTTTGAATTTGGCCATTGTCGCTCCTCGATCGCCGGTCTGGACTCCGACGTTCGCATTATAGTATAGGGGGGTATATTATGTGAGGCAACAATGCACGCGAACAAAGAGAAGGACAAGCTCCTGGCGCGCGTCCGGCGCATTAAGGGGCAAGTCGAAGCGCTGGAACGCGCCTTCGAGTCCGAGGCCGAAAGCGAGAAGATCCTCCACCTGATCGTCGCGGCGCGGGGCGGTATATCCGGATTGATGGGGGAGGTCGTCGAACATCATATCCGCAATCATCTGGCTGACGATCCCGACCAGCCCGGCGTGCTGAGGCCTGAAGCGCAGCAAGCCCTCATCGATATCATCCATTCTTACGTGAAGTAGCCGAACATGAACGATTTCGCCCACCTGTTGCAGCAAGGCACCGGCAACGCCTGGCTCTTCATCCCGTCGGCCATTCTCCTTGGAGCCTTGCATGGCTTGGAGCCTGGGCACTCCAAGACGATGATGGCCGCTTTCATCGTCGCCGTTCGCGGCACGGTTTGGCAAGCCGTGCTCCTTGGTCTATCGGCGACGCTGTCGCACACCCTGATCGTCTGGCTGATCGCGCTTGGCGGTCTTTATCTTGGGCAGAAGTGGGACGCCGAAGCCGTCGAGCCCTATTTCCAGGTTGCCTCAGCGGTCATCATGCTGGCCATTGCTCTTTGGATGATCTGGCGGACGTGGCAGTATCAGCGAGTTGGCGTCAGTCATGGACATGATCATCACCATCGTCACGACGAAACCAAGCGTATTGATACGGGCCACGGCACGGTCCGTTTGGAAATCTTCGAACAGGGCCAATCGCCGCGCTTTCGGCTATTCCGCGAGAGCGGGCAGGCCTGGACTGCATCTGATGTGTCAGTCGAAACGGCGCGCGAAGATGGCAGCCAGCAGGTCTTCGCTTTTGTGCAAAAGAACGGCTTTCTGGAGTCGGTCGACGATATCCCCGAGCCGCATGAATTCAAGGCAAAACTGAGCCTCGGACATGCCGGTCATGCCCATGCCTATCCGCTGACCTACGAAGAACACCATCACGTACATGACCACACTGGGGTCGGCGCCGGCTTCGGAGGCGAGGAGGCCTATGCCGACGCGCACGAACAGGAACATGCCGAGGATATCCGGGCCCGGTTCGCACGCCAGAAAGTCACGACCCCTCAGATCATCATGTTCGGCCTGACGGGCGGGCTGATCCCATGCCCGGCGTCCATCACCGTCCTGCTGCTCTGCCTTCAAGTCAAGCGCATCGCGCTCGGCGCCACGCTTGTCTTTTGTTTCAGCATCGGCCTAGCCTTGACTATGGTCGCCTCCGGCGTGCTGGCAGCGGTCAGCGTCAAGCATGTGTCCAAACGGTTCAGGGGTTTTGGCAAGCTTGCCAACAAGGCACCCTACCTATCCGGCGGTCTTATCGTCCTTGTGGCGCTTTACATCGGCTTCACCGGGCTAAAGGCCCTAATTCACTAGCTTTGGTGACGCTTTGTAAGAAATGCACCGGGGGTCTACTTTTGAGAGTATCTTTAGCCCTCACAACATGAGTGGAATGCATGATGATTGAGGTCGATGAGGTTGTTGCCAACAAACAACTGCGCGGCGCAGTCATAATCGTCGCGCTGGCAAACCTGAGCTATTTCGGGGTCGAGTTTGCTGTTGCCCGGCACATCGGATCGGTCTCGCTGTTTGCGGACAGCGTCGACTTCTTCGAGGATGCGTCCGTGAACATCCTAGAGCGGTCTGCATTCTGATTGAATCGGTCAAAGGAATGCAACCCACTCTACATTTTACATTTTTCCGCATCTCGCATTCAATTTGTAAGTCAAATTAAACGCTCGTTGCTCTAATAGCGGTGGCCTTGGGGTGGTCGCAAAAACTGCGGGCGCGAGTCGGCATGGCTTTGGCCCTAATCCTGCTTGCGCCCGCACTGGCATTCGTTTGGACGGCCTGGCAAAAGATCCATACCCTCGCTCCGCCTGAACCCTGGGTGCTTTCGACTACCGGCCTTGGGGCCTTGGCCGTCAACGTCGGTTGTGCCTTCCTGCTTGCTCGTTTCCAGCATCATAAAGGCAGTCTGACCCGTGCGGCTTTCTTGTCGGCACGCAATGACGCACTCGCGAACGTCGCCATCATGCTGGCAGGCGTTGTCACCCTGGTGTGGCGGACCGCCTGGCCCGATCTCATTGTTGGCATGGGCATAGCAATCATGAATCTCGATGCCGCCCGCGAAATCTGGGAGGCGGCCAGAGTGGAGCATGCAGATGCAAAGCCTTAAGCGCCCTGCCTAGAAAGACTGGGGGGCACCGATAAACACGCCGCGCCGCGGTCGCCACTGAGGCCCGCCACCGTCGATGGCCTTACCGTCGGTTGTCAACCGGCGTTGATAAAGGACCCCTTCGGGATGCGGACGAAAACTTGGACCACCCAGAGGTAGTTCATGTATTCCTACGCGGGGTTCTCGGCTGATTCGTGCAAAAAGTCCCGCTAAGCAAGCCATTGAAACAATTAGAGATATTGTAGCGTTCTTCGCGTAACCTATTAAAATCATTTACGAACCAGGTTTTGCTCTGCGTTGCGCGATGTTCCCGCTCGGTTCCAGTAGGGTAGAGCGATAGTTCCCGAGCTCGAACTTGAACATGCCCCGCAGGTTGAAATGACCATGCGCCACGGGCGCAACCTTGCTGACGACGTCGTCGGTCAGGATTTCGGGTGCCTCGGCGCGGACATTTTCAATATGGGCCGTATTCCAGGCCATGAGTATGTTGGCAACCAATGACAGGGCACCCGAGATGGCGGCGAGTTGATCTTCGGTGCGACCGCGCTTCGGACCGACATCGCCATTGTGGATCGCCCGTTCCATGAAGTGAACGGATTCGCCCTGGTTCAGCAATTTCAGGATCATTGTCCGAAACGTCTCGTTTCCTAGGTAGTCGCACAGATAGAGGGTACGCAGCATTTTGCCAAATGCGTCCCCCGCCTTGAACAGTCTTTCGCCGCGCGCGGCCGAGCCGAAGCGATCCAGCGCGAAGGTGGCGGAACACCGTCCGGACTTGACTGAAGCGGCCAGCCGTAGGAGATCATCCCATCCTTCATGGACATCCGCCATGCGGACCGTCGGACTGGCGATTGCGGACAACGTGCCCGGCACGTTGAAGCGTCGTGAGACATAGAGTTTCCGATCCTTCAGATCGGCTAGGCGGGGGCACAGGTCGAAACCGAGTATCTTGGCGAAGGCCATGCCGAAGTGGGTAAAGCCGTGCGCATCGACAGCCACGCGGTCGATATCGATAATGCGTTGACGCAGCGCACCCTCGATTGCAGCGCCAGCCTGGCGCCGGTTCAGGATGATCGGCTGGTTATATACGATGCCCCACTGGTCCATGATGTGCGCGTAGGTGCCGACGGCGAAGCTCTTGCGCCGCGGTTCGGTGCGGGCGTTCCAGAGCTGTCGGCGAACAACAAAGGACCATTCAACAGCCGGAAAAGTAAGGCTTGGCGGAATTATGCCCTCAAGTGGCCTTAAGGTGCCAGCGCAATTGCTCGAGGCGTTTTAGCTATCTCAGTCGTGGAATGAAAAATTTGCCGGAAACTGTTGAAAACGGCTACACAAGGGCACCGTTTTTGTTTTGCCGATCTTGGAGCCTGTTATGAGAGAAAGCGACCTCAACCGCATTTGCAGACTTCAGCTTTTCGCCGATATGACACCGGAAAGTTTTGCGCGTGCAACACACGGGTCATTGCTGCAAAAATATCCGGCTGGCACCACCTTGCTCTTTGAGGCGGACAATGTCGATTTTCTCTATATTTTGCTCGATGGCAGTGTGGAGCTTCAGGCGCAATGGCACGATAAAGAAAGCACAATGGCGGTGCTGCGGCCAATCTCGACCTTCATACTGGCCGCTGTCGTCCTTGAGGCTCCAGCCTTGATGTCGGCCAAAACTCTGGATCGCTCCGAGATTATCATGATCCCGGCAGACGGCCTCAGAAAAACGATGCAGGAGGATGCGAGCTTTGCCTTCGCCGTCGCGCAAGAGCTGTCTGGTTGCTATCGTGGCCTTGTTCGCACTATCAAGGGGCAAAAATTACGTTCGGGCACGGAACGGCTGGCCAACTACTTGCTTACGCAACAGGTGCGGCAAGGCAGTAAGGACACCATCGAACTGCCGCATGAAAAAAGAATTCTGGCATCTCTTCTCGGCCTGACGCCGGAAAGCTTGTCGCGCGCCTTTGCAGGTTTGGCAAAGTACAATGTGGAGGTTCATGGCGCGTCAGTAACGCTTGGCAATGCTGTCGGCCTGCGCAGACTGGCGCGGCCTGACCCGCTTATCGATAATCACATGCCGCCGAAAGACGCGGTGCATGGCAAGGCGGTCAAAGAGATGTGGCCGGAAAGCGAGCGGAGTTGCAGCCGCGAGATCGACTGACTTACCAAAGATCAAGTCATCGGTCCAACTGCCTCAATATGCCAGTTATCCGGTCTTAAGGCGAAGCGGGTCTGCTCAGGGTAAACATAGTCAACCTCAACTAAGGCACAGCACATGTTTACAGAACCTTTTATCGATCTGAGCGTCCATCACCAGCCCAAAGGCTTTTCCGACCATTTCGCCCACGGTTTTACCAAAGTGCTGCGCTTCTGTGCGGACACATTTTTTGCCAAGCGCTACGGTCACAGGGCCATCGTACTCGAAACCGTGGCGGCGGTTCCCGGCATGGTCGGAGCCACCATCAACCATCTGAAATGCCTGCGCCGGATGCAGGATGACAATGGTTGGATTCGCACCTTGATGGAGGAAGCCGAAAACGAGCGCATGCACCTTATGACCTTTGTGGACGTGGCGAAGCCCACCCTGTTTGAGCGGTTCGTTATTATCGGCGTTCAGTGGGTCTTTTATCTGGCTTTCTTTGCCCTCTACCTTACCTCCGCCCGAACCGCACACAGGGTCGTTGGGTATTTTGAGGAAGAGGCCGTTATCAGCTATACTCATTATCTTAAAGAGATCGATGAAGGGCGCAGCAAAAACGTGCCGGCCCCAGAGATTGCCAAACGCTACTGGAATTTGCCGGAAACCGCCACCTTGCGCGATGTCGTTATCGTAGTGCGGGCGGACGAAGCGCATCACCGCGATGTCAATCATGGTTTTTCGAACATGCTTCACGGCAAGCCTGTCGATCCGGGGGCACTGACCACCTATCCGATCGGTCATACGCAAGCGACTGGGAAGGTTGCCGCTTGATCAAGCCTTATGGGCCGCAATATTGCGGCCCGTAAGGCTTATGTTTCAGGCTTGTGCAGGATCACGCATATGATCTCTTCCATCAGCAAGGCCATTAAAATAGTTCAGGACGCAGGCTTTTCTCTGGAGCCTGATGGCGAAGGGCTGTGGCGCATAAATGGTGGCGAGTGGTTTTCTTCTGCGCGCTTGACCAAGTTCGCGTACGATCTGCTTTTATCTCGAAATCAGCAGGGACATTGTCTGCCGCGTTTGCGCCCGCCTGTTTGAAGCCTTGGCGCAAACAACACACCTCTCCAGAGAGCATGTGTTGCAAACTGTTTTTCAGCGTCCCAGTGCAGATTTCAACAAGACATGCCGATAATTTATTAAAATTGTGAACAATACCGAGACGCCGTTATTACGCGCAAAGACGCAATATGGTTTTGCGCCATATGTCTCAAGATTACCTAAAACCTACAGCGTCAAGATCGCGTCTGCAACGTTCAGCACAGGCTTGGCGGTTTGAAATCTCAAACCTTTTTTGAAAGAGATAGCCATGGCTGAGCCAAAAACCCCCGAGATTGAGCAATTATCTCCATGGTGGGGGCGTGCCGTCGCTTTTACATTTGCTCTGGGTTTTGCGGTTCTGATCCTGCTGACGGTCAAGGCTTACCAAAACGCGCCACCTATTGCTGAGCGTGTGGTTGATCCGTCGGGTCTGCTCATCTTTACCGGCGATAATGTCCGCGATGGTCAGGAGGTATTCCTCAAGCACGACTTGATGGATAATGGTACAATCTGGGGGCATGGCGGCTATCTTGGCCCCGACTTTAGCGCGACCGTTCTGCATGACTGGGCGGTTGATCTGGCGCAACGCACGGCCCAGACGCGGTTTTCAAAAGACTATGCCGATCTGAATGCTGGCGAAAAGGGCGCCGTCGATGGTGAGGTTGGCGCGCTGCTGAAAGCCAATCATTATGATGCCGCGACCAAGACGCTCACGCTTCTGCCTGCTGGCGCGCAAACCTTCCACAATGAAATCGGTGTCTGGCAACGCTATTTCGAAAACCCTTCAGATGATGGCGGTTTGCAGGTCAGGGCGGTTAGCGACCCAAAGGAACTGCATGATCTAACAGCGTTTTTCACATGGGCGGCATGGAGTTCGGTGGCAGAGCGCCCCGGCACCCATCATTCCTATACCAACAACTTCCCCTATGACGCTCTGGCCGGTAACCGTCCATCGGGTGCCGCTTTGTTGTGGAGCGCCGTCAGTTTCATTGCGCTGCTTGGCGGCATTGCCATCGTTCTGCTCGTCTTTGGCAAGTTTGACTATCTGGGTTGGCACGGTACGCCATCAACACGCGAACGCTGGATCTTAAGCGTGTCGCAAAGTGCAACCTTGAAATTCATGGTCGTGGCGGCCTTGCTGTTCCTCATGCAAAGCCTTGTTGGGGCAGGGGTGGCCCATTATCGCGCCGAACCGGGTTCGTTTTACGGTTTTGACCTGACCACGATCTTCCCCAGCAATCTGTTGCGCGCATGGCATTTGCAAACGGCCATCTTCTGGATCGCCACCTCCTATGTTGCAGGCGCGCTCTTTGTGGCCGAACTGCTGGGCGGTTTCAGTCCGAAGCGGCAGACTCTGGGCATCAATATATTGTTTGTCGGCATTGCCTTTGTCGCCGTCGGCAGTCTGCTCGGCGAATGGGCCAGTCTTTTGGGCTGGCTGCCGAAAACATGGTTCTGGCTTGGCGATCAGGGCTGGGAATATCTTGAGATCGGCCGTTTTTGGCAATATTTGCTGGCCGCTGCTCTGCTATTCTGGTTCTACCTGATCTGGCGGGCTGTGGCGCCAGCGTGGCATGACCCGGTAAAACGCGGCTTTGCCACCTTCTTCCTCATCGCCGCCTTTGCCATTCCGCTTTTCTATGTGCCGGCGCTCTTTTTCGGCGCACGCACCAATTACACGATTGTCGATGCGTGGCGGTTTTGGATCATCCATCTGTGGGTTGAGGGCTTCTTTGAGTTTTTCGTGACAGTGATCGTGGCCATCATCTTTTACGAAATGGGGCTGGTAAGACGCATATCAGCGTTGCGCACCATCTATCTCGACGCCATCCTTTATTTCGGCGGCGGCCTGATCGGCACCGGCCACCACTGGTACTGGACCGGCCAAACCGAGCTTAACCTGGCCATATCGGGGGTGTTTTCGGCGCTCGAAGTTGTCCCGCTCACCCTGATCACTCTTGATGCGTGGGATTTCGTCAAAATCACCCACGGCGAGGACAGCATCGTAAAACGTCACCGCTGGACATTCTACTTTTTGATGTCGGTCGGTTTCTGGAACTTCCTAGGCGCGGGCGTTTTCGGTTTCCTGATCAATACGCCCATTGTCAGCTATTACGAGGTCGGCACAATCCTCACACCCAATCACGGCCACGCCGCCATGATGGGTGTCTTCGGGATGTTGGGCGTAGGGCTGATGCTGTTCGTTCTGCGTGAGACGGTCTCTGACCGCCTGTGGCCGAAACTCGAAAAGCTGGTGAGGGTGGCCTTCTGGGGCCTGAATGTCGGGCTGGCCATGATGGTTGTGTTCAGCCTGTTCCCGGGCGGCATATTACAGGTCTGGGACGTGGTCGAACACGGCTACTGGCACGGCCGCAGTCTGGCCTATACGGGTGCACCTCTGGCGCGCACGCTGGAATGGATGCGGATGCCGGGTGATGTGGTGTTTATCTTTGCCGGTGCCGTGCCGCTCGTGATCTCAGTAGTGTGGGGCTATTTGTCGCTTTGGGGTAGGCCCCGTTCGGCTTCTGTTTATACCAACCTCAGGTAATCAGCACTCTTTGGCCCATTCTTGAATTCCGAGGGATGGTCAATACGCCGTGGCATTTGAGGAAAAGATGGGCGCTCATTTGGGGTTTTGGATTCGTTAGGTCAGTCATGAACTGTACTGTCTGGGTTACATCTAAAACTTTAGAAAGAGTGTTTCGTCGACTGCACTTGCGGGCGCCCCAGGCTCAAGCCTTACGCTCTCCCGCGGCAATATATGGCGCTGTTGCAAATTTTCGCCTGCGTACCCAACTTCGGGATTTTGACTGCGGGTTGAGCGGATGAATGACTTCAAGGGGCGCCACCATAAGGGCGAGATCATTCTTTGGGCAGTGCGCTGGTATTGCAAATACGGTATCAGCTACCGCGACCTTGAAACCATGCTGGCCGAGCGTGGCGTGGATGTTGATCACTCGACGATTTTCCGCTGGGTACAGAAGTATGCGCCAGAGATCGAAAAGCGACTGCGTTGGTACTGGAGGGCGCCTTCAATCGGGCGCTCGTGGCGGGTCGACGAGACATATGTGAAGGTCAGTGGCAAGTGGGTTTATCTGTACCGAGCGGTTGATAAAACAGGTGAACGATTGACTTTTACCTGTCCTCGACGCGCAACGCGAAAGCCGCCAAACGCTTTCTCGGCAAGGCTTTACACGGTCTGAAAGATTGGGAAAAGCCTTTGAAGATCAACACTGACAAGGCTGCTGCCTACGGGGTTGCCATATCTGAGCTTAAAAAAGAAGGAAAATGTCTTGAGGATATGGAACATCGACAGGTCAAATATCTGAACAATGTCGTCGAGGCGGACCACGGCAAACTCAAGCGTTTAATCAAGCCAACTTTAGGCTTCAAATCTATGAAGACGGCCTATGCGACTCTCAAAGGCTTTGAGGTGATGCACGCTTTGAAAAAGGGCCAGGCCAAGATCTGGCAATATCAGGACGGCATCATAGGCGAAGTGCGTCTGATCGAGCGCAATTTCGGGATTTACAATGTCTGAAGACCGCGTAGCTTAAACAGACTATTCCCATTTTTAAATTTTGCAACAGCGCCGGCAAGACATCGGTGCGAGTTGGCTGAATGCCTCGGACGAGACTATCGAGGCGATCCTTGAAACGGGCAAAATAGTGGAGGTGAAGCGATGAACGGAAAGAGCAGAATGCGCGAGGCGATTCTTGAAGCGGCTGCCGATTTGCACAGTGCTGGTCTTATGGGTGTCGAAAAATACCAGAAGATCACAAGTCGCCATTTGGATAAGAAGGCGCTGCCTACAGTGGCACCAATATCCAGCGATGAAATCCGCGAGGTGCGGGAAACGGCGCACTTGAGCCAGGCCGCATTTGCGAAATACCTGAATGTGTCGAAGGGCTACGTTTCTGATCTGGAGCGAGGGGCCAAGCAGCCGAAAGGCCCGGCGCTGGCTTTGCTGAATGTCATTCGGCGTGTCGGGTTCAATTCGATTTTGTAACCGGAACGACAATGGGCCAAGCACATAAATTAAGACCCATTCAGGAAGCCTTGCGGGAAATGGGTGACGATGCGGGTGCCGAATGTGTTAGGAGTGACCCAACCCCGCAATTCCGACCTGCTGCGCGGAAAAATCGGTCTGTTCGGCCTGGACATGCTTGTCACCATGATCGCCAAGACCGGCCAACACGTCGAAATGCGGATTTCCCGCGCCCCATAGCGCAAAGCGTAAAAATAGGCCATAATATCGGCAGAGGTAGTTATGACGATCAATTTTCAGCTTGGCGGGCACTCCGAGGAATTCGTACAAGGGCAACTCAGCAGCGGGCGTTACACCGATGCGACTGAAGTTGTGCGTGATGCGCTCCGCATTATGGAAGAACGCGACCAGGCGAAGGCCGAAATCCGCGCCAAGATCGCGGCGGGCATGGCCTCGGCGCGAGCCGGTCGGCTCCGTGATGGCGAGGCCGCTATGGCGGAGCTGATGAGCGACCTTGGCGACGAAGCATAGTGAGACGCTACCGCCTCACAGATGAAGCTTATGAAGACCTGGCCGAGATCAAAGCATACCTGATCGAGCAGGATGGAAAGCGCGCCGCCCATTATGTGCTGTCCGCTGTCACGGATGGCTTTCACTTCATTGCGGATACGCCAGGCGCAGGCCACGGCCGCGAAGACCTCACCGACGAGCCAGTAAAATTCTGGGGTGTGTTCTCCTACCTGATTGTTTACGATCCGGCGACAAAGCCTATAAATGTAATCCGCGTCCTCCATTCGGCCCGCGATCTTGGTGCGTTGTTCGAGCGTCAGCCGCCCAGGGCTTAAACTGCGCCGTCCTTCATGCAGTATCGAACCTTCCCCTAAATTCGGGATCATCATAGTAGCGTAGCTTATGCGCGACATGCGGCGCTTGCCCCGCCAGGAACAGGATTTCCGCGTCCGGCGGCAGGCGTCGCACTTCATCGGGCGTCAGCAGCGGCCGGTGTGTTGCTCGCTATAGGACATGCCACTGTCCTCGGAATCGAGGTTACGGCTCATGGTCTGGAAAACAACCGTGTGTTGATTATCGCCTAAAACTGACCCAGGGTTCTCATCGAGAAGTGACCCACCTTTAAGGTATAATCCTATGGGTCATTGGTAAGCGGTGTTCTGCCCCCACGTTCCCTTTTCGGCATTGATCTGCGCATGGCTTGTTCAGAGTTGAACGAGAGGGACTTTCTCCATGGAGACTACACCGGAGATTCTCACTGGAAGGGCGGTCCGCAGTGGGACCCGGCGTTCGCGCCGATGGCCGGATGAGGTCAAGGCGCGGCTTGTTGCAGAGACCTTGCGGCCTGGGGTAAGCGTCAATGAAGTGGCGCGCCGTGCCGGGGTAAAGGCGAACCACCTGTCTTCATGGCGCACCTTGGCGCGGAGGGGCAAGTTGATCTTGCCGGCGCCTGAGGACGACGTTGAATTTAGCGCTCTGGTGGTCAGCGAACCGGCCCCGGTCGCGGCTACGCATCCGGCTATCAGGCCTGAGATCGTGGTCGGGAATGTGACGATCCGTCTTGAAGACGACGCTTCAGCAGATCGTATTGCGGCAGTTGCGTGTGCCATGATGGCGTCGGTATGATCTTCCCGTCAAACCGGGTACGGATCATGGTGGCGACCAAGCCAATCGACTTCCGTAAAGGGCATGATGGTCTTGCCGCACTGGTGAAGAACCAATTGCACAAAGACCCCTTCACCGGCACGGTCTTCGTCTGGACTTGCCCGAAAAAAGTGGAGAGCGAACTTCTAAAATTTGCTAGGAGTTTGATCCATGAAGGACGAGAAGAAGACATTAGGCGGGCGTGGTCGCCATGCTGGTGTGACGCCGGAGTTCCGTGCTGAGGCTGTGCGTCTTGTTGAGACGAGTGGCCGATCTGTTGCCGCAATTGCAGAAGATCTGGGTATTGGAAAATCGACGCTGACGCGCTGGCTGACGCAACATCGGGAGGCCGATCTTTTGTCGGGGCCGCACTCAGACGTCAGCAAGGAGCTGGCGCGGCTTCGCAAAGAGAATGAGATTTTGCGCCAGGAGCGCGACCTTCTAAAAAAAGCAGCCGCCTTCTTCGCGCGGGAGACCACGAAATGATATTTCGGGTCATCGATGCGGAGAAGGCCACCGTTCCTGTCCGCCGCAGTTGCGCCCTGTTCGGCGTCAGCATGAGCGGCTTTTACGCCTGGAAGGGCCGTGCGCCCAGCCGTCGTCAGAAGGATGACCTGGTGCTTCTGGCGCATATCCGGTCGCAGTTCGCCACGTCGCATGAAACCTATGGCAGCCCGCGTATGACGGTCGAATTGCAGGAAGACGGCGTCGAGGTCGGGCGCCATCGCGTTGCCCGTCTGATGCGCGACAACGGTTTGAAGGCCTTGCAGACAAGGCGTTATAAGAAAACGACCGACAGCCATCATGGCGGGCCTGTGGCGCCCAATATTCTGGATCAGGACTTTGAGGCGTCAGCGCCTGACCAGAAATGGGGTGTCGATATCAGCTATATCTGGACGGCGGAGGGTTGGCTTTACCTGGCGATCGTGCTCGATCTTTATTCCCGCCGGATTATCGGCTGGTCGGTCAGCGACCGGTTGAAGAAGGATCTTGCCCTCAATGCCCTGCAACGCGCCATCGCCATACGCAGACCGCCGCGTGGCGTTATTCACCACTCCGACCGCGGCAGCCAATATTGTTCCGAGGCCTACCAAAAGCTCTTGACGGGCCGAGGCTTTATCCTGTCCATGTCGGGCAAGGGCAACTGTTATGACAATGCGATGGTCGAGACGGTGTTCAAGACCATCAAATCCGAGCTGATATGGCGGACGGCCTACAGATCCCGCCAGCAGGCAGAAGCCGAGATATCCCAATATATCGACGGCTTCTACAACCCACGCCGAAGGCATTCCGCCTTAGGCTATATGAGCCCCATCCAGTTCGAGAGCACCGCTCTCAAGCTGGCTGCCTAAAACCCGGTTCGCTCTCCACTTTTTCCGGGCAAGTCCAGTTTGACGGGAAGATCATACCGACGCCATCATGGCACACGCAACTGCCGCAATACGATCTGCTGAAGCGTCGTCTTCAAGACGGATCGTCACATTCCCGACCACGATCTCAGGCCTGATAGCCGGATGCGTAGCCGCGACCGGGGCCGGTTCGCTGACCACCAGAGCGCTAAATTCAACGTCGTCCTCAGGCGCCGGCAAGATCAACTTGCCCCTCCGCGCCAAGGTGCGCCATGAAGACAGGTGGTTCGCCTTTACCCCGGCACGGCGCGCCACTTCATTGACGCTTACCCCAGGCCGCAAGGTCTCTGCAACAAGCCGCGCCTTGACCTCATCCGGCCATCGGCGCGAACGCCGGGTCCCACTGCGGACCGCCCTTCCAGTGAGAATCTCCGGTGTAGTCTCCATGGAGAAAGTCCCTCTCGTTCAACTCTGAACAAGCCATGCGCAGATCAATGCCGAAAAGGGAACGTGGGGGCAGAACACCGCTTACGAACGATCTCCGAGACGAGCGCCGGAGGCCTTTCCTCTGGTCTTCCACCCGTCACGGCACCCAAACGCAGACTCTCACTCTTGCCATATTGCGTCCCGCCGCCTGGAGTTGCGCGACCGTCGCGGCTAGTGAGCTAAGGGTCCGCTGTTCCTTTATATGAAAAGAACCAAACGGCCCGCATTCGCGCACATTCGTACTGACGGCGATCTGCCAGAAGTTATGGCGATATTACAGGTATCCCACCGGAATTGCCCAAACCGCCTTTGACAGGGGGATATCAATTTCCTTTAGGCAGATAACGCACCCATCACCGATCGGCTGTTTCAGGGCTTCCAAGGCCGCGAAGTTCTTTGTGGCACCCAGACTGGGCGTCATCGTCTTCTTGAATTCGATGGGGTAAAGCTTCCCATCCTGACTGATCAGCAGATCAACCTCCCTCTGATCACGGTCACGATAAAAATAGAAATTGCCGACCTTCCCTCGGTTCCAATAGGATTTGAGAATCTCGGCCAGCATATAGGTTTCAAGGATGGCACCCGACATCGCACCAGCTTCGAGAGCTTCCGGCGTCGACCACTGAGTTAGATAGGCGCACAGTCCGGTATCCAGGAAATAGAGCTTCGGCGTCTTGACCAGGCGATTGGTGATATTGTTGTGGTAAGGCTGAAGCATAAAGACAAGCCCCGACGTCTCGAGGATCGAAAGCCAGGCCTTGATCGTTTTCTGGTCGACATCGACATCGCGTGCCATGTCGGCGTAGTTGATGAGTTGGCCGGTGCGGGCTGCCGCGGCGCGGAGGAAGCGTGCGAAGGCGACTTCGTCCCCCACGCGCGTCAGATCTCTGACATCCCGCTGGATATAGGTTTGGATGTAGGAACTATAGAAAATATCTCGCGGCATATCCGGGTTAAGCGCGATAGCCGGGAAGCTTCCTGTCCAGATCGTGTGGTAGACATCGAGGACCGCCGAGCTTGACGGCTGTGGTCGGGCTTTTTCAATCCAATCCAGCGTCGGGAGGAAAGGGCTTTGCGCGACGGCGCGATCATCGCGTTCGGTCTGGGACAGGCCGATCAGATCGAGAATGGCAATCCGACCGGCCAGAGTTTCGGAAATGCCGTGCATCAGATGGAATTTTTGCGAGCCCGTGAGCCAGTACTGGCCGCTGGTTTGATCCTTGTCGACAAGGCCTTTGATGACGCTGAACAACTGCGGTGCATATTGCACCTCGTCTATAATCAGAGGTGCCTTATGTAATTGCAGGAACAGGGCCGGATCGGTTTTTGCTAAGGCGCGTTGATCGAGGTCATCCAGGCTGACGTAACCACGGGTCGCTTCGGCACAGTCCTGAAGCAAAGTCGTCTTGCCAACCTGCCGGGGCCCAGTGATGAGGACGACGGGGAAGACACTGGAGACGGTCTCCAGGGTTTTGCTGAGCGTGCGGTGTCTGTGGCGCATAAATCTCGTCCAATATGGAATTTAATTCCATATTAGCCGAAAACCTGCCTCTTGGCGACAGTCGTCGCTATAAAATTGAGCTACGGCAATAAGAACATCGGACGGCACCTTAGTTGGTTTTGCATAGAGCTTTTTATCTCGGCTGGACTCCCGAATTTAAGCCTCTCCGGATGACGGGCCATGCAAAATCCCCGCTCTTTCGAGCGGGGATGAGCCGAGATACCTACTCGCCTGGGCGGCGCGACCAGATCAGGTGGTAGGTTTCGGAGTCTTCCGCTTGAACCAGGCTGCCGAAGATCGGGGCCGGCAGGGAGGGATCATCGAGCTTCAGCGACACATAGTCGCGGTTGCTTTCGCGTGCTGTCTTGATCCACCCAGCACCGATTTCGATCGTGCCCCAGGGCGTGGTGTATTGAGCGCTTGGCATCAATGACTTCCGGACAGGTCCGGGTTTCGCTCAGTTTGCCACGGCTGGCATGCTGAGAAGTGGATCATCGCTGAGTTGTGCGATGGTTTCAAGGGTAATGTAGCGTCCGCGCTGAACCGCCCATTCGTCATTTTGTTCGAGCAGGATGGCGCCGACCAGTCTGGTGATGGCATCGTCGTTTGGGAAGATGCCCACGACATCGCAGCGACGCTTGATTTCGCCATTGAGCCGTTCAATGGGGTTGGTTGAGTGCAGCTTGATGCGGTGTTCCTTCGGGAAGGTCATATAGGCCAGGACATCGTGCTCAGTCTCGTCCATGATCGTGGCCAGCTTTGGCATTTTGGGCCTGAGCTGGTCGGCGACGTTTCGCCATTGGGTACTCGCCGTTTCCGCCGTCTCCTGGGCGAAGGCCGTGCCGATGAAGGCAGAGACGACGCGTCGCCCGCTCTTGCCGGCATGGGCGCAGACATTGCGCATGAAGTGAACACGGCAGCGCTGCCAGGTGGCGTTGAGAACCTTGGAGACGGCACCCTTGATCCCGATGTGGGCATCAGAGACCACAAGTTTGACACCACGCAGGCCCCGGCGTGTCAGGTTGCGCAGGAACTCTGCCCAGATCGGTTCGGCTTCCGAGGTGCCGACCTCCATGCCCAGCACTTCACGCCTGCCGTCGCTGTTGACGCCAACGCAGATGATGACGGCGACCGAGACGATACGGCCGCCCCGGCGCACCTTCAGATACGTAGCGTCAATCCAGATGTATGGCCATTCCCCTTCAATGGGGCGGTTCAGGAAAGCCTTCACACGGTCATCGATCTCTTCGCACAGCCGACTGACCTGACTCTTGGAGATGCCGCTCATCCCCATCGCCTTGACCAGATCATCGACAGAGCGCGTCGAGATACCCTGAACGTAAGCCTCCTGGATCACAGCCGTCAGTGCCTTCTCGGCCATGCGCCTGGGCTCCAGGAAACCCGGGAAGTAACTGCCTTTACGAAGCTTCGGGATCCGAAGCTCGACCGTGCCTGCGCGTGTTTCCCAGTCTCGGTCACGATAGCCGTTGCGCTGGACCAGCCGGTCGCCGGTTTTCTCATGGTAGCCGGCACCGGTCATGCCGCTCACTTCCAATGCCATCAAGCGTTCAGCCGTGAAGCTGATCATGTCGCGCAACAAATCGCTGTCTGAGGTCTTTTCAACAAGCCCTTTCAGGGCCATCATATCGTCGGTCATCGGTGTTCTTTCGTTCTGGAATGAGTGTCGCAACCCAAACCTATCCGAAAATCACTGATGACCAACCCGCTACGCTAAGGCTCGCTTTGCCCTTTTGAATGGGCAGCGAGCCATGCGCTACGCTCTTACCCAGTTACACCACTCGCTGGGACACGACCTGAAGAACCTGAAGAGCTCGGCGCGCGCAGCGCCCTATTCATAAGCGCCCGGAGCAAAAAATAAGATTTAAACCACGGAAAACACGGATCGCCGCTTCGCGACGTCACGGATGAACAGTGTAAAATTGGAACGGCAACGGCAGACGCGGGCCGTTCTTCTTATCCGTGTCATGGCCAAAGGCATGATCCGTGTTTTCCGTGGTTGAAACCTTAGATAGGCTGGCATCAGGCGCTACGCCCGCCGAATCCGGTTTCGTTTCCGTGGCTAAACCACCGCCTTCAGACGTCCATAAGCCGCCGACAGCTTCGCCAAGGGCGTGTGACGGCTTGAAGAGCCCGGCGCGCAGCGCCCTATCCGTAAGCGCCCGGAGCAAAAAATAAGATTTAAACCACGGAAAACACGGATCGCCGCTTCGCGACGTCACGGATGAACAGTGTAAAATTGGAACGGCAACGGCAGACGCGGGCCTTTCTTCTTATCCGTGTCATGGCCGAAGGCCATGATCCGTGTTTTCCGTGGTTGAAACCTTAGATAGGCTGGCATCAGGCGCTACGCCCGCCGAATCCGGTTTCGTTTCCGTGGCTAAACCACCGCCTTCAGACGTCCATAAGCCGCCGACAGCTTCGCCAAGGGCGTGTGACGGCTTGAAGAGCGGTCGTGTCCCAGCGAGTGGTGTAACTGGGTAAGAGCGTAGCGCATGGCTCGCCGCCCATTCAAAAGGGCAAAGCGAGCCTTAGCGTAGCGGGTTGGTCATCAGTGATTTTCGGATAGGTTTGGGTTGCGACACTCATTCCAGAACGAAAGAACATCGATGACCGACGATATGATGGCCCTGAAAGGGCTTGTTGAAAAGACCTCAGACAGCGATTTGTTGCGCGACATGATCAGCTTCACGGCTGAACGCTTGATGGCATTGGAAGTGAGCGGCATGACCGGTGCCGGCTACCATGAGAAAACCGGCGACCGGCTGGTCCAGCGCAACGGCTATCGTGACCGAGACTGGGAAACACGCGCAGGCACGGTCGAGCTTCGGATCCCGAAGCTTCGTAAAGGCAGTTACTTCCCGGGTTTCCTGGAGCCCAGGCGCATGGCCGAGAAGGCACTGACGGCTGTGATCCAGGAGGCTTACGTTCAGGGTATCTCGACGCGCTCTGTCGATGATCTGGTCAAGGCGATGGGGATGAGCGGCATCTCCAAGAGTCAGGTCAGTCGGCTGTGCGAAGAGATCGATGACCGTGTGAAGGCTTTCCTGAACCGCCCCATTGAAGGGGAATGGCCATACATCTGGATTGACGCTACGTATCTGAAGGTGCGCCGGGGCGGCCGTATCGTCTCGGTCGCCGTCATCATCTGCGTTGGCGTCAACAGCGACGGCAGGCGTGAAGTGCTGGGCATGGAGGTCGGCACCTCGGAAGCCGAACCGATCTGGGCAGAGTTCCTGCGCAACCTGACACGCCGGGGCCTGCGTGGTGTCAAACTTGTGGTCTCTGATGCCCACATCGGGATCAAGGGTGCCGTCTCCAAGGTTCTCAACGCCACCTGGCAGCGCTGCCGTGTTCACTTCATGCGCAATGTCTGCGCCCATGCCGGCAAGAGCGGGCGACGCGTCGTCTCTGCCTTCATCGGCACGGCCTTCGCCCAGGAGACGGCGGAAACGGCGAGTACCCAATGGCGAAACGTCGCCGACCAGCTCAGGCCCAAAATGCCAAAGCTGGCCACGATCATGGACGAGGCTGAGCACGATGTCCTGGCCTATATGACCTTCCCGAAGGAACACCGCATCAAGCTGCACTCAACCAACCCCATTGAACGGCTCAATGGCGAAATCAAGCGTCGCTGCGATGTCGTGGGCATCTTCCCAAACGACGATGCCATCACCAGACTGGTCGGCGCCATCCTGCTCGAACAAAATGACGAATGGGCGGTTCAGCGCGGACGCTACATTACCCTTGAAACCATCGCACAACTCAGCGATGATCCACTTCTCAGCATGCCAGCCGTGGCAAACTGAGCGAAACCCGGACCTGTCCGGAAGTCATTGATGCCAAGCGCTCAATTACACCACGCCCTGGGGCACGATCGCTCTTCTTCAAGCCGCCTCAGCCGCCGCATGGCCCGCAGCCCGTCGCACGCCCTCAGCGAAGGTGACGATCTCAAAACGCATATCGCGCGCCTTAGCCACCAGCCGTTCCAGCACCTGTGGCGTGCAGCCCCAGTCAGAGGGCTGGTCGCGCACATCATGGGTGTAGAGCACCAGCCAGCCGCGCGCCTCATGCGCCGTCTTCATCCAGCCTTGCGCCGTCAGTTCGCCGCACGACCCTTCGATACCGACCGCCGGGGCCTGATTTAGGTCGCTGCCGGAGGTGATGACGCCATGATGCAGGGCGCGGGCGGCGGCGAAGCGCGATCCCAGCACAGCCTTGGCCTGGGGCGACACGTCGCCATAGGGATAGGCGAAGGTTTGCGCGTCAGGCAAGCGCATGGCGCGGAAGGCCTCACGGTTACGCTCAAGCTCGGCGGCGATCTCGTTCGTCTTGCCGCGTCCGCAATCGAAATGGTTATAGGTGTGGCAGGCGATTTCGTGGCCTGCCTGCGACAGGCGCTGTAGGGCCTCGGCCCCGGCAAAGGTGCCGAGATGGCTTTGCGTACCCATCAGGCCGGACGAGATGAAATATGTGCCGCGCGCGCCATAGTTTTCGAGGATGCGCGCGCCATGATCCGCAGACGAAGCCGGGGCGTCATCGAAGCTGAAGGTGATCATCGGGCGGCGCAGATCGAGGCTGGCCGGGCGCGTATGGACGAGGCGGGCATAGCGGCGGCGCAGCTTGCCATATAGCGAACGGTCGGCGGCGTAAGGGGTTTCAGCGTTCATCAGACCACATCGGCATAGAGGGCGGCGCGGTAGAGCCGTAAGGTAAAGGCGCGCAGGTTCAGCGGCATCAGGCTGCTTAAAGCCACGGCTTTCAGCATGGGACGCCACAGCCTGCGCAAAGGCGCGCGCTGCAAGAGGCGGGCCACGCGATAGCTGGGATAGCTGGCAATCACCTCGCGGTGGCGGGCCACGACACGGGCGAAATTGCCGACCGATTGCTCATATTTGCGCGTCAGGGTTTCGGGGCGGTCGAGCCCCATATGGGTGGCGGTATTGTCGATATGACCAACGCCATAACGGCCCGCGACGCGGATACCCCATTCGGTATCCTCCCAGCCCCAGCCGGTAAAGGCGGCGTCGAAACCCTCGGCCTCAAACACATCGCGGCGCACCAAAAGATTAGAGGTAAAGACGTATTTTTCCGGGTTTTGTGAGCGCGCCTCGGCATCGAGGCAATCGCTGTGGCCGGCCATCGCGTAATGCAGGGCGAAGGCGGGGTCTTTCGGCGACTGATGCAGCGAAAAACCACCGAAAACGGCGGCGGGCAGGCGCTGGGTTTCGCCCAGCCAGCGATCGAGGAAATCGGGGCTGTCGGGCAGCATGTCGGCGTCGAGAAACAGGAAGAAATCGCCTCGCGCCGCGCTGGTCAGGCGGTTGCGGCCGCGCGCCCGGCCTTCGTTTTGCGGCAATGTGATCAGTTCGCCAGCCAGCGGACTGTGGCTCAGAAAATCCGCGATGGCGGCGGTGATGTCAGGGCGGTTGGAGCCGTCATCGATCAGGATGATCTCGATGGCCTGCGGCTGGCGGGTGTGCAGGGCACGCAACAGATCGAGCGGGGATTCATTGTAAAACGGCACCAGCACCGACAGGCGCGGCGTCACCGAGGCATAGGCGGCGTTGCGAAAGGGTTTTGTCATGATGTTGCCCTGGCGAAGACCTTGGCGCGCAGGCGGTTGATGATGGCAAGCGTAGGCGCGCGCATGTCGTTGAGATCGAGCAGCCACGCTAATGCACCATAGATGGCCATGCCGGTCAGGCTCTTGGCGGCCAGTTCGGCGATGCCGCCCCAGCGCGGCATGACGGCCAGCACCGCCATCATGACGAGGACGCAAGCCGCCGTCTTGGCGAGGTCTGTCAGCGGCACCGGCAGGCGCAGGGTGTTGAGGCCAAGGCCCCATGAGGCGGCGAGGCCGAGCCCGAAAGAGATGGCCGAGGCCAGCGCCGCGCCTTGCAGCCCCATGACCGGGATGAGAGCGAGGTTGAGGCCGATATTGGAGATGGCGGGCACGCTCATGGCCGCCACCAGTAGGCGGGTTTTGCGGGCAAGTGTGAAGGCTTGCAGGAAATAATAGGTGTTGAGGCCGGAAAACAGCGCGCCCAGCGCAATCAGCGGCGTGACGCCAAGCGCCTGATCGCGCAGGCCTTCGCCGATCAGCAGGCCGCCCAGCGAAGGGGCCACCATCACCAGTCCGCCCACAGCCGGAAACAGCACAAAGGCTATGGTGCGCAACTGGTGGCGGGCCGTGGCCTTCAATGCCGCTTCGCCGCCGTTTTCCAAGGCATGAACCATGGCCGGTGCGCCTGCCGCGCCAAACCAGATGAACAACACATCCAGGATGCGCGAGGCCAGCGAAAAACCGGCATGATAGGCCCCGGCCTCGGCATCATTGAGGAAATGGGCGATCAGGAAACGGTCGGCAGTATAGAGCGCCAGAGTCAGGATGAGGCTGGCCGAAACGGGGAAGCCGTAATAGGCGAATTGCACGGCCTGAGCGCGCTCAAAACGGCCACGAATGGCGCGGCCCCAGTCTTCGCGCACGATAAAGGGCAGTAAAAACAGCGCGATCAGGCCCCCACCCAGCACGGGCGATGCGCCGCCCACGCCCGCCAGCGCGCAGCCGACGCCGATCACGAATGCGCCGACCGTCTGGCTCATATCGATCATGGCGGCCATCGCCACGCGGCCTTCGGATTTGCGCTGTTCCTGCACCAGCTTGGCCAGTGAGCGCGCGACCACGCTGCCGAGGCCCAGCGCTATGGCCGTTTTCAGCGCGTGGGCAGACGGCGTGTGGGCGGGCCATAACACAAGGCCGGTAATGCAGACCGCCCCGAACAGCAGCGCCACGCCGATGAACAGGCGGTACAGGGTGCCATAAAGCACCGGGGCTTCGGTATCATCGCGGGCATGGGCGGGATAGAAACGCGCCATCGAGGCTTCGATCCAGGTGAAGAAGGCAGTCTGGGCCAGACTGGACACGCCGAAGGTCAGGGCATAGATGCCGTAGGCTTCGGGCGTCAGCACGCGCGTGAACACCATCAGCGTGGCGAAACCGATCAGGCCTTGCAGGATGTTGGCGGGCAGATAGCCCCATAGACCACGCGAGAACATCACACCCCTCCGAGGCCGCAGGCCGAGGCAAGGGCGAATGCCCGCCCGAGCTTATGCGAGGCGAGCCTGCGTGGCGTCTGAACGCCTGAATGCGTTGATGCGGCCAGCATCAGCGCACCGTCTTCGCGTCGCCGAGCAGGCAGGGGATGGTCATGGCCATGATCCACAGATCGAGCCACAAGGAATGGCGTTCGATATAATCGACATCGAAGGCGATGCGGCGGCGCACGTCTTCGGGCAGGTCCATCGCGCCGCGCGAGCCATTGATCTGCGCCCAACCGGTCATGCCGGGTTTCATGCGGTGCCGCCAGGCATATTCGGCCACGAGGCGCGCGCTTTCATCGGGGCCGGTCTTCATGCCGATAGCGTGAGGGCGCGGCCCCACCAGCGACATTTCGCCCGCCAGCACATTGAAAAGCTGCGGCAGTTCGTCGAGCGAGGTCTTGCGGATGAAGCGCCCGATACGGGTGACGCGCGGATCGCCTTTCATCACCTGCTGCTGGGCGGTATGGTCGGTCAGGTGGGTGTGCATCGAGCGGAATTTCCAGACGCGGATGGCTTCGTTGTTGAAGCCGTGGCGGCGCTGGCGGAAGAAGACCGGGCCGGGGCTGTCGAGCTTGATGGCGATGGCCACGGCCAGCATGACGGGCGCGAAAATGAGCAGGGCCAGGGTGCCGACGACCAGATCTTCGGCGCGTTTGATCATCTCCTTGCGTTCGTCTTCGGAAATGCCGGAAATGCGCGCCAGCGGCAGATCGGACAGACGCGACAGGGCGGCATTGCGTTCATAATCATTATCGACATCGACCAGCAGGGCCACCTGATTGGGCAGGCTGCGCAGTTTTTCAACAATGTCCTTCAGGCGCGCCTTGGCCGAGGTGTCGATGGCCACCACGATTTGATCGACGAAGGGCGTGATCTTGTGGCCGAGCAGGGACTGCACATCGCCCAGCACCGGCACACCGGCCACGCTGTGCGGATTGCGCGCCATGCGGTCGTCGAAAATGCCGAGAATATTGACGTCGCGCTGTAGGGTGGCGGCTTCGATCAGCTTGCGGGCATGGCGCGTGGCGCCGACAATGACGATATTGGGCGTCAGCCGGCCCTGTTTGCGCCAGCGCCTGACTGCGCTCCACCACAAAAGATGCAGGGCGGCGAACCCGGCGGCAGTCATGGCGGCCCAGTTGGTCAGTCCGTTCATCAAAGCGGCGCGCCCGGTCGGCAACAGGGCGAAAAGCAGACCGGCGATCAGGGCGATAGCCAGAGCGAAGGCCAGTTTCGCCAGATGGTGAATGGGGTTTTCGTTGCGGCCGAAGCGATAGAGACCGAACATGTTCAGGCCGGTGGCCAGGGCGGCGGCGGCGGCGATGAACGGCAAAACATCACCCAGAGGCGCGCGCAGCCAGTGGCCGTGGGTGGCGGGCATGGCGGCGATGAGGGTCAGAATAAGCAGGGCGATCAGGTCGAGGCTGCGGAAAAGCCGCACCGACATGCCGCCCGACCGCCGCAACCGCGCCGAGACGAGCTTTTCCGGCCGGAACGGCCCGCGGCGATCTTCGGGATCGCTGCTGAGGGCCGTGGCGGCGTTGACGGGGGCGTTAAAGGCGACGTTCATGACCTGAGGGGGAGGGCTTCTGTCCTGCCCGGAACCTTACGGCATATGGCTTAGGCTCAGGTTAACGCGAGTGAATTTTTATGAATTTGTTGCGGGAGAGTGATAATTTTATCGCGCATAGGTTGTGAATGATCAAGTGTCGGATCCGCGACTTCCCCCCCCCCCTACATTGTGGGGTTTGGCGTCGGCGAAGGGATGAGCTTCGCCAGTCGAGGAGACGCGAAGGCGGTGGAGACGGTGGAGAAATATTTTTCGGCGGCAAACTTATTAGGTATTAGGTATGCTGTCACCGAAATAGAAATAGCTGCTCCTTACACAAGCACCGTGCCCGTGCGTTGACCATCTGCCACGCCTAGGGACGCCTGAATATATGCCTGAGGGTACAATCAGCCTAGGCAAGCCTTCAAGCCTGCGACCAAACCCTTTTCTTTGAACGATACCATATGGGGGAAATAGACCGCCGCATGGGTGCCTGAGTGCGTTGGGGTGAGCCTGACAAGGGTTGTGAGCCGCCATGACATATACAGGCTAACATCATGGCCTTCGGGCTTGCCAATGGCGATCTGGACTTGCCCGAAAAAAGTGGAGAGCGAACTTCTAAAATTTGCTAGGAGTTTGATCCATGAAGGACGAGAAGAAGACATTAGGCGGGCGTGGTCGCCATGCTGGTGTGACGCCGGAGTTCCGTGCTGAGGCTGTGCGTCTTGTTGAGACGAGTGGCCGATCTGTTGCCGCAATTGCAGAAGATCTGGGTATTGGAAAATCGACGCTGACGCGCTGGCTGACGCAACATCGGGAGGCCGATCTTTTGTCGGGGCCGCACTCAGACGTCAGCAAGGAGCTGGCGCGGCTTCGCAAAGAGAATGAGATTTTGCGCCAGGAGCGCGACCTTCTAAAAAAAGCAGCCGCCTTCTTCGCGCGGGAGACCACGAAATGATATTTCGGGTCATCGATGCGGAGAAGGCCACCGTTCCTGTCCGCCGCAGTTGCGCCCTGTTCGGCGTCAGCATGAGCGGCTTTTACGCCTGGAAGGGCCGTGCGCCCAGCCGTCGTCAGAAGGATGACCTGGTGCTTCTGGCGCATATCCGGTCGCAGTTCGCCACGTCGCATGAAACCTATGGCAGCCCGCGTATGACGGTCGAATTGCAGGAAGACGGCGTCGAGGTCGGGCGCCATCGCGTTGCCCGTCTGATGCGCGACAACGGTTTGAAGGCCTTGCAGACAAGGCGTTATAAGAAAACGACCGACAGCCATCATGGCGGGCCTGTGGCGCCCAATATTCTGGATCAGGACTTTGAGGCGTCAGCGCCTGACCAGAAATGGGGTGTCGATATCAGCTATATCTGGACGGCGGAGGGTTGGCTTTACCTGGCGATCGTGCTCGATCTTTATTCCCGCCGGATTATCGGCTGGTCGGTCAGCGACCGGTTGAAGAAGGATCTTGCCCTCAATGCCCTGCAACGCGCCATCGCCATACGCAGACCGCCGCGTGGCGTTATTCACCACTCCGACCGCGGCAGCCAATATTGTTCCGAGGCCTACCAAAAGCTCTTGACGGGCCGAGGCTTTATCCTGTCCATGTCGGGCAAGGGCAACTGTTATGACAATGCGATGGTCGAGACGGTGTTCAAGACCATCAAATCCGAGCTGATATGGCGGACGGCCTACAGATCCCGCCAGCAGGCAGAAGCCGAGATATCCCAATATATCGACGGCTTCTACAACCCACGCCGAAGGCATTCCGCCTTAGGCTATATGAGCCCCATCCAGTTCGAGAGCACCGCTCTCAAGCTGGCTGCCTAAAACCCGGTTCGCTCTCCACTTTTTCCGGGCAAGTCCAAACACGCGCAGGCACGGTCGAGCTTCGGATCCCGAAGCTTCGTAAAGGCAGTTACTTCCCGGGTTTCCTGGAGCCCAGGCGCATGGCCGAGAAGGCACTGACGGCTGTGATCCAGGAGGCTTACGTTCAGGGTATCTCGACGCGCTCTGTCGATGATCTGGTCAAGGCGATGGGGATGAGCGGCATCTCCAAGAGTCAGGTCAGTCGGCTGTGCGAAGAGATCGATGACCGTGTGAAGGCTTTCCTGAACCGCCCCATTGAAGGGGAATGGCCATACATCTGGATTGACGCTACGTATCTGAAGGTGCGCCGGGGCGGCCGTATCGTCTCGGTCGCCGTCATCATCTGCGTTGGCGTCAACAGCGACGGCAGGCGTGAAGTGCTGGGCATGGAGGTCGGCACCTCGGAAGCCGAACCGATCTGGGCAGAGTTCCTGCGCAACCTGACACGCCGGGGCCTGCGTGGTGTCAAACTTGTGGTCTCTGATGCCCACATCGGGATCAAGGGTGCCGTCTCCAAGGTTCTCAACGCCACCTGGCAGCGCTGCCGTGTTCACTTCATGCGCAATGTCTGCGCCCATGCCGGCAAGAGCGGGCGACGCGTCGTCTCTGCCTTCATCGGCACGGCCTTCGCCCAGGAGACGGCGGAAACGGCGAGTACCCAATGGCGAAACGTCGCCGACCAGCTCAGGCCCAAAATGCCAAAGCTGGCCACGATCATGGACGAGACTGAGCACGATGTCCTGGCCTATATGACCTTCCCGAAGGAACACCGCATCAAGCTGCACTCAACCAACCCCATTGAACGGCTCAATGGCGAAATCAAGCGTCGCTGCGATGTCGTGGGCATCTTCCCAAACGACGATGCCATCACCAGACTGGTCGGCGCCATCCTGCTCGAACAAAATGACGAATGGGCGGTTCAGCGCGGACGCTACATTACCCTTGAAACCATCGCACAACTCAGCGATGATCCACTTCTCAGCATGCCAGCCGTGGCAAACTGAGCGAAACCCGGACCTGTCCGGAAGTCATTGATGCCAAGCGCTCAATTACACCACGCCCTGGGGCACGATCAAGGGAACGTGGGGGCAGAACACCGCTTACGGCTTTCACAGTCTCCTCATAGCTTTAAATCACCGTCTAATACGACCTACAGCAGCAATCCACCTAACGGTCTCTCACCGTCGCTGCGCCGCAGACTTTCATTTCCAGTGGCCTCATCCGGACACATTAAACGGAGAGGCAGTTTTTTTGGCAAGGAAGGATTGGAAGATACTAAGCCGAGCTTACCGACTTTCAAGCTTACCAATCACGGAGGAGGGCCTGCGCTATTGGATTGATTCCAACGTTTGGAACCCTCTGTTTCGAGCAGCGATGATGTCATCTGGGTTGGCTTTCCAGATAAATGGCTTTGGTTCGGCGTCATTGTATTCGCGGATGAAGCGATTGATCGCGGCTTGGAGACGAGGGTTCTCCAATCGTAACTGGACAGGTTTTAGTCGGTAAAATGGGCTACAAATTCGATGCCTTGTTAGTCCAAACTAGAATATGGGGAAATGCCCCCCTAACTCATTAACAGATTTAATGGTGGGGTTAGTCTCTAAGAAAAAACACAACCAACTGATTTTAAAT